>NZ_LZSW01000055.1:0-303442 GCF_001665615.1 Mycobacterium sp. 852014-52144_SCH5372336 | reverse complement strand
CTACGATGCCCAACGGAGCGACCAGCCCCTGGTCGCAATCCAATAGATCGAGCCTCCGGCAGAACCAGGGCGGTTCAACCTGGGATCGGCCGGCATGCCAGTGCCGGAACATCTCCACGAAGTCGGTCACGTTCCACGATCTCCTCGCCAACTCAAGGCCCCTTCCAAGGCCCCGGGCGGGGCTCTTGAACGGAGCGAACCTGAGCAGCACCCCAACCCCAGCCGGACACGCCCCAAGGGGTGGGGAATTACGTGACGGCGGGTGGGGAATTACGTGACGGACAACCCCTCAACCTGGGGAATTACGTGACCGCTGACACGCAGCGTCACCGACGGCGGCTGGACCACCCGCATGAACAACCGCGGCGAAGTCGAATGGCTGCCCCCGCCGGGCCTCGACACCGGCCAAGCCCGCCTCAACTACTACCACCGACCCGAACGCCTCCTGCACCCCCACGACCCCGAAGAGCAACCCTCGACGCCTCGCACCGAACCGACCACGACCCCCGATGAAGACCCGCCGTCGAATGCTGAGCCTGCTGACGGCAACCAGGTCGCCGAGTCCGAGCCACCTGCGGTAGCGCCCGCCGACGATAACCAGACAGCCGACGAAATCGCAGACACGGCGTCAAGCACCGAGCCTGCTGACGGCAACGTCGCCGAAACAGAAACGGGCGCCGCAGTACCCACCGACGACAGCGAAATAGCCCACGAAGACACTGCGTCGGTTGCCGAGCCCGCCGACGACAATAACGCCGTCGAAACCGATTCCGCCGCCGCAGTGTCAGTCGACGGATCCGGTGAGCCCGGCGGACCAGCACCCCCAGGAGGCCGGGCGGCCTGACCGCCGGCGCGAACAAGCCCCGGGGATCCGCCTGGATTATCCGAGGCCGCGGGATCAACATCACTCGAGCAATTCGGCAAGTTCACGTTAACCACGGCAGCCGACTACACGACCTATGCACCGGCCGCGACCACGACACCGCCTCCAGCGCAATTACTGGCGCAAACCAACAGAAAAACCCCGGCCGATGGCCGGGGCGATCTGTAACCAATGACTCAACTCATCACAATGGTGTCCGAGGGGGGACTTGTCCGTCTACGACACGGGTCGTGGTCTGGCGATTGGGGCGCTGACCGCTTCGGTCAAGCACCGGTCCACCTTTTTCGCTCAATCGCGACGCCGAGGAGCTCGCCCATCGGGCGGCCAGCCGTCGGTACCGGACTCAAGCGGAATATTCAGAGATCGAAGCAGGATCGAAAAGAGCCGCCAATTGGCGATTGCTCCGACAAGTTCGACCAAAACCGCGTGATCGCTATTGAACGCCTTCTGGCACCCAGCCCAGTTTTCCTCGGAGATGACCCCGTCGCGTACCACATCATCGGTCGCTGCGAGGACCGCACGCTCGACTGGCCCGAGGCTTTCGGAATTCTGCCAGTCGCGCACCGCGAGGAGATCACGCTCAGGCACGCCGAGCAGTGTGGCGATTCGCCAATGTTGAGTCCATTCGTATTCGGAGCCAGTGATCCAGCCGATGCGCAAGATGACCAGCTCGCGTAGCCGCGCGTCAAGGGAACCGCGGAAGAGTAACGCGTCCAGCAGCCCATACAGCGCAACCGCCACACGCGGCTGATGAAGTGCCACGCGGAATACCGACAGCTCTGCCAACTCTTCGGGCAACCCACATTCGGCAGCTCGCAGCTGGGCCTGCTCACGGTCGAGCATCGGTACGCGTTCCGCCATGGTCACGGGTGGCCCTCTCTGTTGAACCTCTGCACCGCCGTTAGGGCGTGGGCAAAAAGACGTTGTGGAGCGCCCCACTTGATCGGGCACTTTCATCTGCAAGCGAAGTGAGCAGCTGTGCGAGCCCAGCGAATCCGGTTGATTCTCTGGTGATCCGGTCGAACGGCCAGCGGCCCATGGCGAGAATCTCGAGGGCTGCCCGGTAGGCGGGATACTCCACGCCGAGTGCGCCTACGACGTGTAATTCTTTATAGACCAACAAGTCTGGTTCAAACCGGGGCGCGCCGCCTCCTCCGCGGGTGCCGGCCACCACAATTGTGCCGCCGGGCCTGGCAAGGCCGACGGCATCGGCGAACGCGGAGGGTGCTTTGGCGGTGACGTCGACGACCACGTCGGCAAGCCGTCCGCCTGTCTCACGCTGAAGCGCGGTCGCTGCATCGTCCTGCGATACATCGATGGGCAGGTCGACACCGAATGATCTGGCGATGGCCAGTCGTTGTTCGTCGCGTGGGCCGACGCCGGTCATCGCGACGAACGCGGCTCCCGCCTCTTTGGCCGCCACCGCCGCACAGATTCCGCGGATGCCGGGCCCCAGGATCGCTACGACGTCCCCGGCCTTGGTGTCGGGAAGAGTCGCCCCCCATTGGATACCGGCCCCGAGAGGGTTGAACAACGTGGCGAGAACGGGGTCCATGTCTTCGGCAATCGGGAGCAGCATCGCGTCCCACGGAAGCTCCACATGGGTGGCGTATCCGCCCCATAAGCCCGCGCCGATCTCCACGTCGACGAACCCGAACATGGTGGCGATGCCGTTCACCGCGCACCGCCGGTATTCGCCGCGGCGGCACTCGGGGCAGTCTCGGCAGGACCGGAACACCTCAACGGCCACGCGCTGGCCGGCTTGTACACCCCAGCGTTGGCCGGCCGCAGCGCCGACATGTTCGACGATGCCGACGATTTCGTGCCCTGGAACGAATGAGAAGCCGGCAGGCAGGTGTCCGGTGAATTGTTCGTGATCTGTTCCGCACAGACCGCATGCTTCAACTCGCAGGATCGCACCCCGGTCGCCGACGTCGGGGATGATCATCTGGCGCCGCTGCAGACTCCGCGGTCCGGTCAGCACCATCGCCTCGGCGATCATGGAAGCTCGAATCCGGTGAACGACCCTGTGTTTCGGAGGCACACCGTTTTACCTACATACATTTCCCCGCCCATCGCCTCGGCAATCTGCGGATCGTCGCTGCGTGCGACGACTCTTCGCCCGTCGGACAGGTGCGCGATGATCGGAGTCCATCGAGGTTGCCCGTCTCGGTCGTAGACGACGGTGTATCCGTCCACTGTCGCGCAACCGGTCGCCTCGTCGACGCCTGCGACACCCAACCTCGATGAATCGATCTGAGCTTGCTCGACCGCCGTGTCGAGCAGTCGCCACCCGGTTGGTGGCGGGGTGGCCGACCACAGACCGACCGAATGCTTCGTCGAATACCACCCGAGGCCGGTGACGAGTCCGACATCGGTTGGGTCGCGTCTACACCGTCGGACCATCTCAACGATCGAGTGGCTGACGTAATTGTTTCCGGGACCGCCGTGATACGGCAGGCCTCCGGTTACTGTGAGGCCTCTGTCGTCGAGGGGGTCCAAGTCGAGAGCCTCGGCAGTCATCTCAATTGCCGACGGGAAGCAGGAGTAGAGATCGAACCACCGGATGTCGTCGATGGTCAACCGCCCCGCATTGAGAGCCTTCCGTGCCGCTACCTCGATACCCGATGAGCGACTGAGGTCCGGCCGTTCCACGGGGAAGTACACGTCGTTGCAAGTCGCTGCTGACCAGGGAAAGACCCAACGATCGCGCGCGACGCCCAATTCGTCCGCCACCTCGGCCGCCATGAGAATGAAGGCGGCAGCCATGTCGACGGACATGATGCTGTTGAGCAACTTGGGATAGGGCAAGCAGACCATGCGGTTTTCCGCGGTGACTTCGCTGAGTTCGGTGGCACTTCGTGCGCGTGGGAACCAGGCCTGTTCCGGATGGCGTGCCGCCTCGGCTGTGAACGGTGCCATCAGCGTGCCCAGCCACTCCCGTTGAGCATCGAAGTCGCGGCCGTGGCGCGCGGCGATCGCGGACTCGAAGATGGGATACACCTCGTGCGGCCAACTCAGACCCACCGACAATTCGGCTTGACTCAGCCCGGGGCGGGCGTCGCCCAGGGATTCGTCGCCGGAGCGGGGTGGGGGCGGCGAGTCGAGAAGTGCCCTGCCCTGAAGCTTGCGTGCGGAATGCCCGCTCTCCGCCCCGACGACCAGGACGACATCTGCACGGCCTTCGCGTATTTCGCCACCCAACACCTCGACGAGATACTGCGGGGTGTTTCCGCCGACGGGACAGCTGATGCGGCGGGCGGGACTGATGTGCATCGCTTCGGCGATCCTGCTGGCGGGATTGTCGCGCGGTATGACCAGGATGCCGGGAGTCGCGACGGTGTCGATGCGCCGCTCGACCGGGCGACCTGCGTCTTTGACCGCGCGGCGTGCGGCTTCTACCGCCAAGTCGATCGGGTCCACGAAGTCGTTCCCGCGATGGGTAACTTCGCCCACGCCGACGACAACCGGGGTACGCGCTTCTACCAACATCGGCATCGGCATCCGCTCAGGGCCACGGGGCTGACTTGAGACATAACTGCGATGGTGTCATGTGCGTGGGCAAGTCACAATGGTGTGCGCGCGCGGCATACTGGCTGTGTGTCGACGAGGTTGTTGAGATGGGGCGCCGCCGCGCCGACAGATCGTGGGTCCGCTCGCGACCGGTTGCTCGATGCTGCCGAGCGGTGCCTCGAGAGTTGCGGTGTGGTGGGCACGACTATGGAGGACATCGGCAGAACAGCGGGTGTGTCCAGGGCAACGGTGTATCGCTACTTCCCCAGTCGGGAGGCGGTGATGTCGGGCGTCATCATTCGCGCCGCCGAGCGCTATCTCGACCGCATCAGCCCGCGGATCGCGGCGCACGCCGACCTGGGCTCCGCGCTCGTCGACTTCGTGGAATACACGGTTGAGGCCGCGCGCCGCGAAGAGATCATCGGATTGTTGTTCGGCAGCGACGAGGAACTAGCCGGCGTGGGTCTCGCGGCGGGGACCTCGACGTCCCTCTTCGAAATCGTCACCGAATTTCTGCGTCCCATCTTCACCAGACACTGGAGTTGCGTGGAACCGGGGGTCTCCGTCGACGACGCCGCCGAGTGGGTTGTCCGCACGATACTGAGCCTGCTGACTGTTCGAGGGCCGCGGGAGCGCAGTCGTGACGGACTCCGGGCGTTTCTGTCGAGGTTTCTCCTTCCGGCGATCCTGGCGGGTGACCACGCTCGACCGATGTGACATCTATGGAGTAATGTCTCGACGGCAGATGAGGTAGGAGGGCCTGTGCAATTCACCACGTTCAACGAACAGGTCGCTGAGCAACTCAAGAGCGCAGCAGAAACCACGGGCGGGTTGGCCGGTTACCTCGGCTTCCGTCACACCGAATTCGCTGCGGGACGGCTCGTCGCGGAGATGGACGCACGCGACGACCTGAAGACGCCGTTCGGCAACCTGCATGGGGGCTGCTTATCGGCCATGGTCGACCACTGCCTCGGCGTGGTGTTTTATCCCGTGATTCCACTGGGATCTTGGGTCGCGACAACGGAGTTCAAACTGAATCTGCTTCGTCCGGTCTCCAGCGGCACCTGTGTAGCCACAGCTGAGATCATCGCGCTGGGCAGAACCAGCGGGGTGGCGCGGATCGACATCTGCAACGACGGCAGAGCGGTGTGTGCGGCCCAGGGAACCGTCACCGTCGTCGCACCGAAGACGAGCTCCTGATGTCGGCAAAGAGAACAGGCGATTCGTCGGCTCCTGTGGTCGAGCGCGTGCCCACGGCAGACGGGCTGGCGCTGGCCGTCGACCTCTACCACTGTGACGCACCGCGGGCGGTCGTGTTGCTCCTTCACGGCGGCGGTCAAAGCCGACACGCCTGGGACGTCACCGCCCAACGCCTGCACCAGCGGGGATACACGGTGGCCGCGTACGACACCAGGGGACACGGGGACAGCGACTGGGACCCCGACGGACGCTATGACATGGACCGGCTGGGGTCCGACCTATTGGCCGTGCGCTCATACGCCGATTCCGGCCGCCCCGTCGCCGCGATCGGCGCATCTCTGGGCGGGTTGACCATTCTCGGAACACACTTGCTCGCCCCGCCGGATCTATGGCAGGCCGTCGTGCTGGTTGACGTCACTCCGCGAATGGAGATGGACGGCGCCCGACGAGTCGTAGCGTTCATGTCGGCACACCCCGAAGGTTTCGACAGCCTAGAGTCGGCCGCTGACGTGATCGCCGCCTACAACCCGCACCGCCCTCGCCCCGAAAACCTCGACGGGCTCCGAAAAGTCCTCGCCCGTCGCGAAGACGGTCGCTGGTCCTGGCGATGGGATCCAGCCTTCGTGACGTCGAATTTCCAGTTCCTGCAGGGTGATCCAGACGAGGGCGCTGAGTACTTCGAGATGATGAGCGCCTTCCTTCTCGATGGTGCGCGGCAGGTGTCCGCGCCAACGCTGCTGGTCCGGGGCCTACTATCTGACATCGTCTCCGAAGAGACAGTAAGGCATTTCCTGACCGTCGTTCCGCACGCGCAAACCGTTGACGTGTCGGGCGCGGGACACATGATTGCCGGCGACAACAACGACGCATTCTCGACGGCGGTCGTCGAATTCCTCGACAGGACCATATGAACCCTGCTGTCGGTTGACTGCCCATGTAGGGCTGGCGCCTATCCTGCTCCTATGCCAACTGAACCAGTGCGGGTGTCTTTCCGCCGGCATGTGCGCGAAAAGGTTTTGAGGGCGACACGAGAACTCGCCATCGAGAAGGGCTGGGATCAGGTCCGGATGAGCGAGGTTGCCGAATCGGTCGGCGTCTCCCGCCCGACGTTGTACAAAGAGTTCGGCGACAAACAGGGGCTCGGCGACGCGCTTGTGGTGTCGGAGGGCCAGCGCTTTATGGAAGGCATTCTTGCCGTCCTTGCCGAACACGTGGGCGACGTGCGGGGCGGCATCACCGCAGCGGTGCAATTCACCCTCTGTGAAGCAGAAGACAGCCCGCTCCTCAAGGCAGTTCTGACGTCCAACCCTTCGGGGAATGATCGCGGTGGCTCGTCGTCTACTGGAGTCCTACCTCTTCTGCCGACGTCGGCTTCCCTGCTTCAGCTCTGCTCCGCGGCTCTGATCACGTGGTTTAACGACCACTTCGACGATCTCGATCCCGAAGACGTTGAGGAGGTCGCAGATGTTCTGGTGCGACTGACAGTGAGTCATGTTGTACTCCCCGCCGCGGACATCGCCACCACCGGTGAGCGGATCTCCCGCGTAGCACTCAGGTACCTGGGAGTTGTCCACAGTTTGTAGCCAGCAAGCTCTCGTGTCAGATCGAGCCGGCGAGGAGCTCTGAGCGGTCAACTCGGAGCTGCTGGCTGATGGCCCGCTTACTGGACATGAAATCGCGAGGACGATTGACGCAGTCGGCGGCGATGAGTTCGCCCTCGCGGAAGTAGAAGCAGCTGAAGTCACGGTCACGCGACGGGTCACCACTGAGCAACAGTTCGTCGTATCCGGCGTTGAGACCGGCAATCTGGAGTTTGAGATCGTACTGGTCGGACCAGAACCACGGAAGCGCAGCGATTGCGCTGTGTTTTCCGCAGATTGTCGCCGCAGCGATCTTGGCCTGCTCGCCGGCGCTCGATACGGATTCCAAACGAATACGCGAGCCGTATCGAGCCATGGTGTGGCTCGTGCAGTCGCCGGCGGCCACGATGTCGGGGTCGCTGGTGCGGGCCTGGTCGTCGATCACGATGCCGTTGTCGACGGATAATCCTGCGGCCGAGGCGAGCTCGGTGTTCGGCACCACACCGACGCCGACGATGACCAAGTCGGCGGGGATCGATTCGCCGTCAGCCAGCACGACCTCCTGCACCCCACCGTTACCGGAGAAGGCTTCGACGAGGGCGTGTGTTCGGATCTCCACTCCCTCGCCGCGGTGGATTCGCGTGTAAAACGCGGAAACCTCCGGCGCGGTGACCCTTTCGAGTACACGCTCGGTTGCCTCGAGGACGGTGACGTTCATGCCGAGCGAACACAGCGAGGCCGCCGTTTCCAACCCGATGTAACCGCCGCCCACGATCACAACCCTCCGACCCGGTGTGGCGGCGGCACGGATCAACTCGACGTCTGCAGCGGTACGCAGGTAGTGAATTCCGGGAAGATCCACCCCTGGTGTGGGGAGTCGTCTGGCCCTTGCGCCGGTGCATAACGCGAGCTTGGTGTACGTCAGCGTGTCGCCGGTGCTCAGAGACACACGCTTGGCACTCCGGTGGATCGCCTCCACGGTCGCATTCAAGAGTCGAATGTGCTGCTTTTCGTAGAAATCAGCGCCGCGAATCAGGAGGTCGTCGAGGCCGTTCTTGCCGGCCAGGTATCCCTTCGACAACGGAGGCCGGTGGTAGGGCAGTCCCCCCTCGTCGCCGATGAGCACGACCTCCCCAGACCACCCCTCCCTTCGAAGATTAGCTGCCAACTGCGCGCCGGCGTGGCTCGCGCCGACGATCACCGCTCGTTCGGGAGTCATGCACTCGGCCTGGGAGTGAGGCGAACCATCAGCTTGCTGATACCCCTGACGAAATTCGATTGCACATACTCGGGTTCGCCGACCACCTCGATGTTCTCAAAGCGAGGGAGCAATTCCTCCCACAGGATTCGAAGCTGCAACTCAGCAAGTCGGTTTCCCATGCACCTGTGCACGCCGAACCCGAACGAGATGTGATTGCGGGCGTTGCTCCTATCGATGATCAACTCATCGGCCCGCTCGAAGACACGCTCATCGCGGTTACCAGAGGCGTACCACATCACGACCTTGTCGCCCTTGCGGATGAATTGCCCGTTCAACATGATGTCTTTTTTCGCGACTCGGCGCATGTACGCCAACGGGGTCTGCCAGCGAATGATCTCGGACACCATGTTGGGAATCAGGTCAGGGTTCGCCTTCAACTTCTCGAACTGATCGGGGAACTGGTTCAAGGCGAGAACCCCTCCGCTCATCGAGTTGCGAGTCGTGTCGTTTCCCCCGACGATCAGCAATACCAAATTGCCGAGGAATTCCATCGGGCGGTCGATGAGATCCTTAGTGTCCTCGTTGGCCTGCAGCATCGTGATCAGATCGAAGCCCGGTCGCTCCCCGTTGGCGGTACGGGCCGCCTTGTCATGCCAGAGAGCGCTGAGCCCCTTCGCCATGTCGACCATGCCACGAAACACTCTGTCGTTGTCGGAAGGACCGCCATTGGCTTGCTCCATGGAGGTGGCGAGGTCCGACCATTCCACGAGCTTGTGCCGCTGCTCGTACGGGAAGTCCAGCAGGGTCGCGAGCATGCGCGCTGTCAGTTCGATGGAGACGTGGTGCACCCAATTGAACGGCTGATCCACCGGTAGATCGTCCAGCACTTCCTGGACACGCGAGCGGATCAGCCCCTCCATCTCGCGCAGGTTCTTCGGCGCGACAACCCCTTGGACGGAAGCGCGCTGCAGGTCGTGTTGTGGCGGATCCATCGCGATGAACATGGCGATGTCCATAAAACGAGGCGGTCTCCCGATGATGATGAACGGCTCTGCGGAGAAAGCCTCGTGGTTCTTGTCGACGGCGATGATGTCCGCGTGGCGGGTCACCGACCAGAACGGGCCGAACGGACTGCGAGCCTGGTAATGCACCGGCGCCTCGTTGCGCACGCGTTCGAAGTAGGACTTCCAGCGGCCTTGGCGGTAGAGGAACGGGTTGCTGAGATCGATGTCGGCGATATCGACGTCCTCGACCGGAGGAATGGGCGTCTCGGTGAAGATCTTCTTACCATTGGTTCCGGTTACCCACCGACGTGTCTTGTCGTAGAGGTGTGCGCCGCGGATTTGCAGCTCCAGAGGCACGGCAGACTGGGCTTTGGCGGCCACTGCCGCGGGAATACTCATTATTGTTTCCTCCAAATCCATGACGTTGTTTCAGAGCTGGAACTCAGGTAGCTCGACCGTCAAGCCATCCCATGCCTCGGAGGCGGCCATCTGGCAGGACAGCCTCGACGTCCGCTGACGCTCGGGGTTCATCGCGAGCATCTCCTCTTCGTTGGCGCCGCAGAGTCCCACCGTGTCCGACCACTCGGGAGCGACGATCACGTGGCATGTTCCGCATGCGGCTTCCCCTCCGCAATCGCCGTCGATGCCGGGCACCGCGTTATTGACCGCAATCTGCATCAAGGACTGCCCTTCGGCCAAGGGGGCTTCGTACTTCTCGCCGTCATGAGAGACGAAGGTGACGACTGCCATGATTAACTCTCCTCAATCTGGAACTTCTCTTTTTAGTGTTGTCGCGCGTGACCAGCGTCGCTAGACTCGCAGGAGTCAAAGAGTTGTGTTTTTAGCTCACGCGCAGGGAGGCACGTGAAACTCGACGACTCGGGTATGCCAGCGCTGGCTTTCCTGCAGATGCTGGACAGTGAGGCGCTGGGGCATGACGCCAGCATTGCGCTGCGCAGCATCATGGTTCGCGAGCACGTCACCGAGTCGATGTTGGTGGGCCGCGACGCGCAGGTCCCCTTACGGTGGTTCAGGGAGATATATTCCGATTTCGATTGTGATCAGGGAACCCGTCTGGGTTTCGCGTTCGCTGAACACGCCAAACTGACGTCCTTTGGGGCACTCAGTGTTCCCTTGGTCAGCGCGGGCTCGGTAGCCGAGGTTGTCGAGTTGCTTGCTTATCTGCCGGTGATCACCACAGCCCTCAGCCCGTCGTTCCATTCGACGGAACGCGGCCTCACGATCGGGCTCACCGGTCGCACCGGTGACGCGGGCCTGAACTGCCTGGCCGTCACCTACGGTGGGCTGGCGCTGTTGCGTCTGCTCGACATGCTCGCGGGTGCCGTACCGAATATTGAACTGCATCTGAGTCATTCAGCGCCGGAGTCGTGGGTTCTTCATGACGAAGTGTTGGCGGGTCGGATCTTCTTCGACGCCCCCAGCTCGTTCGTCCACGTTCCCGCGGCTACGCTGGAGGAGGTCTGTCGATTCTCCGATCCTGTGGCGTACCGGATTGCCGTCACCGATTTGCAGCGAACTCTCGATCAACGACGTGACACGTCGGTCTCCGAAAAAGTAAGGGACCTGCTCGAGAAAGATCCCGGAAAAACGAACATCAGCCGGACGGCGGGCGAGCTCTCGATATCCCCGAGCACGTTGAAGCGGCGCCTGCGCGAAGAGGGGACCACCTTTCGAGAATTACGTCAGTCGTTCTTGCAGGAGCGAGCAATTCTGCGAATTCTCGACAGATCGGTGTCTGTAAGCGAGATCGCGGCAGAACTCGGGTACGCGGACCTCACGAACTTCACACATGCGTTCAAACGGTGGACCGGTCGGTCACCGCGCCACTTCAGAAAAACGCGCGACTGAGCGCGCAAAGTTCCGCCCGGGCGCGTGCCGGGCGTCCACCGGAACCAGCGGGCTTCGCGATCGGCCTCATCTGTCACCTGGACATCGTCGAGAAACGACACGATCGGCGCGGGTTTCGGTCATCGCAGCACCCTCTTGGGAAGAGGCGCAACGACATCCAGAGAATCCATACCGCGCTGGCGGCGGGTGCGGGCCGGGGGTGACGCGGACCCCCTAGTCACGCTATGCTAACCGTCGTTCACGTCGGGACCGGCGTTGAACGCGTGGTCGGAAGGAGTCCGGATGCCACACGACCAGCCGGCCATCATCGGTGCCGCCGAAGTCGCTCCAGGAAGAAACGTTCCGTACACCTCCACTGAATTGCATGTGCGCGCCGCGGTCGCGGCTCTCGCCGACGCAGGGGTGGTCCCAGACGAGGTCGACGGTCTCGTGTGCGCCGGGCCGATGACGAACGAGGGTTCGATCTTCCTGTCCGAGGACCTCATGGACTATCTCGGGCTGCACAACCTGAAACTTCAGATGACCTGTCAGCTTGGCGGCGGGACCCATCTGGCCATGACGCGCATGGCGAGTAACGTCATCGCCCGGGGCGAGGCCGAGACGGTGCTGGTCGTGTCGGCGGGCAAGTTTCCACCGATCCGCGATGGCGGGCGCGAACTGATGGCGCTGGTGTGTGACCACGCGTTCGAGATGCCCTACGGACCCTCCGTGCCGGCGCTGTACGGTTTGATCGCGCAGGCCTGGATGCACGAGACGGGACAGGGCAAGGCGGACATCGCCGAGGTCACCGCGTCGCAGGACCGGTGGGCCGCGCTGAATCCCGCGGCGATCGCGCACCGCTCACAACGCCTGACTGTGGAGGACGTGCTGGCGTCCCGCCCGATCGCCGGGCCGTTCCACTTCTACCACTGCTCGATTCCCTGCGAGGGCGGTGGCGCGCTCGTGCTGGGCTCGGCCCGCCGGGCTCGCGCGGGCAAACACCGGCCGGTACACCTGCTCGGGTTTGGAGAGGGTCACACCCACGGTTTTCTGACCTCGCTGGCCCGCCCGGGTCGTACCGGGGCCGCCCGTTCGGGTCCGATGGCCTTCGAGCGCTCCGGACGGGCGCCGGCCGACATCGACATCGCCTTGCTCTACGACGCCTTCGCCTCAAACCCGGCGATGATCCTGGAGGAGGCGGGCTTCGTGAAGCCCGGCGGGGCAGGCGATTTCTACCGTGACGGCCGCGCCGATCCGGGGGGCGACCTTCCGGTGAACACCGACGGCGGCCTGATCCGGTTCGGGCACACCGGGACCTCCTCTGGCATTTCGCAGATCCTCGAGGGTTATTGGCAGTTGTCCGGTCGCGCCGAGGGCCGTCAGGTCTTCGGGGCGGACACCGCGTTCGTGCACAGCTACGGCTCGATGCTGTGCAGTCACGTCAGCATGGTGATGGAGGGAGCGTCATGACCGCAGCTTCGAGTTCCCTCGACGGTCTGCACGATCCTGAGGCGCTGCCGCCGCTGACCGATGTCAACCGTCCCTACTTCGCAGCAGCGGCCCGCGGCGTACTCGTCTTCCAGCGGTGCGCGAACGGCCACCCGTTCCTCTACCCGCGGCTGGTGTGTCCCGTCTGCCATGACGGTGAGTTGGCCTGGGAGACCGCGGCGGGTACTGGTGAGATCGTCAGTTTCGCGCCGGTGTACCGCCCCCCGTGGGACTCGTTCCCGCGCAGCGAGCCGTACGTCGTCGTGCTCGTTCGTCTGGACGAGGGGCCGCAGTTGTTGGCCAGTCTCGAGGGCGTGGCCCCCGATGAAGTTGCGATCGGCGCAAGAGTGCGCGCAGTGTTCGAGCGGGTGAACGAGGACCTTGGGCTGGTCCGATTCAGGCCGGCGGCGTCGTGAGCACGTACGGGGTCTCGGTGCTCGGCGCGGACTTGGCCACCCTTGTCGAGACCGCCGAGGCTACCGACCTCGCCGGCTTCGACGCCGCCTGGGCCTCGGAGTTCTACTCGCGCTCCGGCTCGATCTCGATGGCCGCGATGGCCGCGCGCACAAAGCGCTGCCGCATCGGGTCGTCGATCCTGTATGGCGTCGGGCGCAGCCCGCTCGTGCTCGCCACCGAGGCGCGTGACCTCGACGAGCTTTCAGGCGGGCGCGTCGTGCTCGGGCTCGGCAACGGCACACGCCGCATGATGAGCGACTGGCACGGCGTGGAGGACACCTCCGCTCCCGCTCTGCGCATGGAGGAGCTGGTCCCGCTCGTGCGTCGGATCTGGAACCTGCACGAGGGCCCCGTGCGCCATGAGGGTCGCTTCTATCGGATGAATCTCGTCCCGACCGGCGACGTCGCGCCGCCGCAGCGGGCCATCCCGATCATCACCGCGGGCGTGCGTCCGCGGATGTGCGAGGTGGCAGGGCGCGTCGCCGACGGGTTGGCCGGTCATCCGCTATTCACCACGACCTACGTCGAGGAGGTCGCCCGCCCAGCCGTCGTGCGCGGTGCGGAGCGGGCCGGACGCGATCCCGCCGACATTGAGATCGTCTCGATGGTCATCTGCGCGGTGCACGACGACCCACAGATCGCACGCCGTGAGGCCGCGCAGCAGATCGCGTTCTACTCCTCGGTGAAGACCTACGAACACGTTCTCGATGTGAGCGGCTTCGCCAGGCAGGGGGCGGCGATTCGCGACGCGTTCGCGCGGCGTGACCTGCCGGCCATGTTCGCAGCCGTCACCGACGACATGATCGACGCGATGGCGGTGGCCGGCACCGCCGCCGAGGTCCGAGAAGGGCTGCGCCGCTACGAGGGCGTGCTGGACCACATCGTTCTCTACTCACCCTCGATCGGCCTCGCGCCCGAGCGCATCGCCGAGAACCTAGGCAGCCTCATTCGCGATTGTGCACCGGCCTTCGCCGGCGGGAAAGGTGACCAGAGTGGCTGACGCATCGCTCATCGGGACGCAACTCGGGAGCACCACATTTCCCGTCGACCGGTCCAAAGTGCGCGAGTTCGCGCTGTCCCTCGACGACCACGACCCGATCTACCAGGACGCCGCAGCGGCCCGCGCCGCCGGCTTCGGCGCGATCCCCGCTCCGCCGACCTTCGTCGTCTCCTCGGCTCACTGGCGCGCCGACGACGACATGTTCGGCGCCCTCGGGCTCGACCTGCGACGCGTACTGCACGGTGAGTGCGGCTGGGAGTATTTCGCGCCGGTGGTCGTCGGCGACGAGCTCACCGAGACGCGTCGGGTGTCGAACGTGACCAGCCGCGAGGGCAAGCGCGGCGGCACCATGACAATCGTGACGATCGAGACCGACTTCACCAACCAGCGCGACGAACTCGTCGTGCGCCAGACCGACGTCTTGATCGAAACCGGAGGCTCCACCCAATGACGACATCCCCCGCGCCGGTGGCGTTGGCCGCCGGCGACGAGATGCCGAGCTCACAGTTCGGCCCGCTGACGCGCTCGCACATCGTCCGCTACGCCGGGTCCGGCGGCGACTTCAACCCGATCCACCATGACGAGGAGTTCGCCCGCGCGGCCGGCATGCCCGGTGTGTTCGGTATGGGACTGCTGCACGGCGGTGTGCTCGCCCAGCGGCTGACCGCCTGGGTGGGGCTGGCCAACATCCGCTCGTTCCGCATCCGGTTCACCGGTCAGGTATGGCCCGGTGACCTGCTCAGCTTCGGCGGCAGGGTCACCGGCGTGCGCGAGGCCGGAGGGCAGCAGGTGGCAGACCTCGAACTCGTGGTCACGCGCCAGTCCGGCGAACCCGCGATAAAGGGGAGCGCCGTCGTGCAGGTGGCCCGGTGAGCGCGCCAACGAGCGACGTCACCGGCCTCGGGATGACATTCGGGACCTTCGACGAAGGCCGGGCGTGGGTCGGTCATCGCTCCGAACCGCGGCGTGCGTGGTTCCCGATCGACCGCTCGATGGTGTTGTACTACTGCTCGCTCGTCGAGGACGCGAACCCCCGTTACTGGGAGGGTGAGGACTGCCCGCCCGGGCTGCTGATGAGCCTCGGCTTCGCGCCGCAGTGGGTGCCCGGGTACCTAGCGCGTGCCGACATGATGTTCGCGCTCAGCGTCCCGTTGCCGGGCCACCACATCATCAACGCCTCGACGACGACGGAGTTCGAACGCCGGCCCCGGGTAGGCGATCACGTGTCGATCGTGGAGGAGATCGCCTCGATCTCCGAGCCGAAGACGACGCGGGTGGGCACCGGCGTGTTCATCACCACGGTGAGTACGTTCTCCGACCAGCACGGTGAGGTCATCGGCCGCAACACCAACGTGCTCTTCCGATACGACACCGCCGATAGTGAAGGCGCATCATGAACGGATCCACCGAGCACAGCATGGTCCGCTTCCCCGTGCGGTTCGAGGACATCGCCGTCGGCGACACCCTGACGCCCGTCTCGATCGAGATCAGCTACAAGCGCATCTGCATGAACGCGGCTTCGACATGGGACTGGTTCCCCGGTCACCACGACCCCGACTACGCGCGCAGCCAGGGCCAGCGCACAATCTACCTGTCAACCCTCTTCTTCCATGGCTTCATCGACCGCGGCCTCAACGAATGGGCCGGACCCGACGCGCTCATCCGGCGCCGCAGAATCTCAATGATCCGGTCGATCTACCCGGGCCAGACCGCGACCCTGAGCGGCAAGGTCGTGGCCAAACGCGACGATGGCGGACGGCGCCTCGTCGACCTCGAGTTGCTCGTCTCGAGCGAAGATGGTCCGTGCGTGCCGAGTGAAGCCACCGTTGAGCTGGCCGACCCGTTTGTCGAGGTGCCGGGGTGAACTGCCACTCACATGCGAGACGACGGTGAGGGACGGAGGCTCGGTGGCCGAGCAACCGATTCGCTACGAGGTCGTCGACAGCGTGGCCTGGCTGACGATCAACCGGCCCGAGGCGCGCAACGCGCTGAACAACGCTGTGCGCACGGGGCTTATCGACGCGGTACTCCGCTTCAATGACGACGACGCGGCGAAGGTGCTCGTCCTCACCGGCGTGGGCGATAAGGCGTTCTGCGCCGGCGGGGACTTGAAGGAGATGGCGCAGAACGCGCTCAAGGTGCCCCCGAAGGACTTCGCTCCGCAGTTCGGCCGCAACATCGATGTCGCGAAGCCGACGATCGCGGCCGTCAACGGTGTCGCGTTCGCCGGGGGCTTCCTGCTCGCGCAGCAGTGCGACCTGGTCGTGGCCGCCGAACACGCGACCTTCGCCGTCAGCGAGGTCAAGGTCGGCCGCGGTTCGCCGTGGGCGACACCCCTGTCGTGGCTGGTGCCCCCGCGCGTTGCCATGCAAATCCTGCTGACCGGCGACCCGATCACCGCCGCGCGCGCCCACCAGGTCGGCTTGGTCAATGAGGTGGTGCCGGCCGATCAGTTACGCGAGCGTACCCAGCAGTTGGCGCTCAGCATCGCCGCGAACGCACCGCTGTCCGTGCTCGCGTCCAAGCGCACCGTGTACCTCTCGGCGCAGCACCACCTCGCCGCCGCGTACGACCTGGCCGACGAGATATGGGAGCCGGTCTATCTGAGCGACGACGCGCAGGAAGGCCCGGCGGCGTTCCGCGAGAAGCGCGCGCCGCAGTGGAAGGGACACTGACATGGCGGTGAGCATGCAGTCGGTTATCACCGACATCGAAGCGGAGACGGCAGCCCTACGCGGATTGGTCGCGCCGCTGACCGAAGGTCCGCGCGGCTGGGACGCGCCGACTCCGGCCGTGGGCTGGACGATCCGCGACCAGATCAGCCATCTGGCGTTCTTCGACGACGTCGCGGTGCGCTCGGCCACCGACCCCGACGGGTTCAGCAGCGACTACCTGCCGATGATGGCCGACGGAGCCATCTCACCCGACGTCATCGCCGAGCGCTACCGTCAAATGCCGGCTGCCGACCTGCTCGCGTGGTTCGACACGTCGCGTGCCGCCCTCGTTGCGGCGTTCGCGGACATTGACCCGGCGACCCGCCTGCCGTGGTTCGGGCCGCCGATGAGCGCGGTCTCGTCGCTGACAGCGCGACTCATGGAGACCTGGGCGCACGGCCAGGACGTCGTCGACGCGCTCGGCGCGACCCGCGAGGCCACGGCACGGCTGCGTCACGTGGCCCACATCGGGGTGGGTGCACGCGCGTTCAGCTACCTGGCCAACGGTCTGGACCTGCCCGCGGACCCGGTACGCGTTGAGCTGACCGCTCCGGACGGCAGCGTCTGGACGTGGGGGCCAGCCGACGCGGCCAACCGCGTGAGCGGGCCGGCGCTCGACTTTTGCCTGTTGGTCACCCAACGCCGCCACCGCGACGACACCGCTTTGGTCGCCGACGGCCCGCTGGCCGACCAGTGGCTCGCGATCGCCCAGGCCTTCGCGGGGCCCCCTGGCGGCGGGCGCGTGGCGGGCCAGTTTGCAGGGCGTCAGCGGTGAGCGTCCCGGTCCGCATCGGCAACTGCTCCGGCTTTTACGGCGACCGCATCGCCGCAGCCCGCGAGATGGTCGAGGGCGGACCGATCGACGTCCTGTGCGGTGACTATCTGGCCGAGCTGACCATGCTCATCCTGGCCAAGGCCCAGGCCAAAGACCCGTCCGGCGGGTACGCGCGGACTTTCCTCACCCAAATGGAACAGGTGCTGGGCACCTGTCTCGATCATGGCATCAAGGTCGTCGCGAACGCGGGCGGGCTGAATCCCGCCGGCTTGGCCGCCGCGTTGCGCGAGCTGTCCGCCCGTCTCGGCCTCACCGCGCGCGTCGCTCACGTCGAGGGCGACGACCTACGTGGCGACCTCCACGCAATCACGCCGCCCGTCGGCGACATCAAACCGGTATCGGCCAACGCGTACCTCGGCGCCTGGGGCATCACCGAGGCGCTGCGTTCGGGCGCCGACGTCGTCGTGACCGGCCGGGTCACCGACGCATCCCTGGTCGTCGGTCCAGCCGCCTGGTGGCACGCCTGGGCACCCGCCGACTGGGATCGGCTCGCGGGCGCGGTCGTCGCCGGGCACGTGATCGAGTGCGGCCCTCAGGCGACGGGCGGCAACTACGCGTTCCTGGACGAGATCACGGACCGCCGCTACCCGGGGTTTCCGATCGCCGAGGTCGCCGAGGACGGCTCTTCGGTGATCACGAAGCATCCCGGCACCGGGGGACTGGTCTCAGTCGGCACGGTCACCGCCCAGCTGCTCTACGAGACCGCTGAACCTGCCTACCTCGGCCCCGACGTCGTCGCCCACTTCGACACCATCCGGCTGGCTCAACAGGGTGAGCACCGCGTCGCGATCAGCGGTACGAAAGGCAGTCCGCCGCCGGACACGTTGAAGGTGGCGTTGAATGAGGTGGGCGGCTTCCGTAACACAATGACCATGGTGCTCACCGGCCTCGACATCGGGGCCAAGGCGGCTTTCGCCGAACAGCAGCTCTTCGACGTTCTCGGCGGACGCGACGCCTTCGACGAAGTCGACGTGAGGCTGTTGCGTTTCGACGTCTCCGACGCACCGACGAACGAGCAAGCCTGCGCGCACCTGCGTGTGACGGTGAAGGACGCCGACCCGCGCAAGGTGGGCCGAGCCTTCTCCGGGGGGGTCATGGAGATCGCCCTGGCTGGTTTCGCCGGCTTCCACACCACCACGCCACCGTCCTCGGAGACCGCCTTCGGCGTCTACCGGCCGGCCTACGTAGCGCGGTCGGCCCTCACGCACGTACTCGTCGACGCCGACGGCACACGGCACGAGATCCCCGACCCGCCGACCGGTGCCGTCCCGCCGGCTAGGATCGCCGCGCTCGCGAAGCTGCCAGTGCCGTCCGGGCCGACACGTCGCGCGCCGCTCGGGTCGGTACTCGGCGCGCGGTCCGGAGACAAGGGCGGCAACGCTAACCTCGGCCTGTGGGCACGGGATGACCCTGGGTACGCGTGGGCGCGTGACTACCTCAGCGTCGAGCGGCTGCGCACTCTGCTCGGGCCGGAGACGGCGCACCTGCCCATGGAGCGCTTCGAACTGCCGAACCTGCGCGCCCTCAACGTGGTGGTGCACGGCTTGCTCGGTGACGGGGTGGCCTCCTCGACCCGGCTGGACGCACAGGCCAAGGGGCTCGGGGAATACGTGCGGTCCCGCATGGTGGACATTCCCCAGTCGCTGCTCGACACACACTAAATCCGGTGCGGGGCGCCGTCTACCTGCTGTGTAACCGCGCGGCTGAACAGCGCCGCAACGGCCGCGGCGGCCAGCATCGCCTCAATCGTCGCGTCGTCCAGCGACGCCGGCATGTACGCGGACGCGTTGAGCAATGACAGCACGGCGGCGACCAGGCCCTGTGCGCGCTCACGGTCCAGATCGCCCCGTGCTCGTACGAGTGCCTCGACCCAAAAGGACTCGTAGCTGTGCTGTCGGCGTCGCAGGGCACGGGTCGCCAGCGGCGACAGCGAGCGGTGCTCGCGGGCGTAGACGGCCAACAGGCCGCGTCGTCGCGCGCCGAAGGCCGCGTGCAGGTCGACAAGGGCGTGCAGGACCTCCGTCGGTGTGCCGGCCGTGGTGGCGCGCCGGGCGCCGGCCAGCAGCTCAGTCATGGCGGCGTCGCATAACTCGCGAAGGATCGCGTCCTTGTTCTGAAAGTGCCGGTAGACGGCCGGCCCGCTCACCCCTGCTGCGGCACCGATGTCGTCGATGCCCACGGCGTGAAAGCCTTGCCGCGCGAACAGGTCGGCGGCGGCCTCGAGGAGCAGTTTGCGGCGCAAACCGGCCACTTTCAGGCCTCCTGTCGATTTGTGGTTACGTTGTTCGCCGTCCGATCCGCTGGGCTGGGATCCTACCGACGCTGGGGTTGCCTGCGTCGGCACCCGCCGCACCGAATCGAGGGAGGTGAACGAAACCGCTAGCCCCCGCCGATGCTGTCGATCCTTTTCTCAGTTCATGATTTAGGGGCCCTGCTCCGAACCCGCGATGTGCAGCGGCACGACTCAGCGCAAAACGACTCCGCCCTCGATGCCCGTGAACTGCGCGCGCAGCTCGGTCTTGAGCAGCTTGCCGGTGGCGTTGCGCGGCAGTTCGGCGACGAAGTGCACGTCACGCGGACACTTGAAGTGTGCCAGCCGCTCCCGGCACCACGCCACGATCTCCTCGGCGCTCGGCGCCTGCGTCGCCGGGTCGGCAACCACGACCGCGACGACGCGTTCGCCCCACTTCGCGTCCTTACCGCCGATCACGGCGGCGTCGAACACCGCCGGGTGGCGGAAGAGGACCTGCTCGACCTCGATCGGGTAGACGTTCTCGCCGCCGGAGATGATCATGTCCTTCTTGCGGTCGACGAGGGTGATGAAGCCCTCCGCGTCCATGCGCCCGAGATCGCCCGTGTGGAACCAGCCCCCGCGCAACGCCTCGGCGCTCGAATCGGCCTTCATCCAGTAGCCGGTGAACACATTCGGACCGCGCACGATCAGTTCGCCCACGGTGTCGGTCGCGACGTCGCGGTCGTCGTCGTCGACGATGCGGGCGTCGACATGCATCGCGACGCGGCCGATCGACCCGGCCCGCGTGCTGATGTTCTCGGCGTCGAGGACGGTCACCAGGGGAGCGGTCTCGGTCATGCCGAAGCCCTCGGTGAAGGGCACGCCTCGCTCGCGCATGAAGTCGATGACCGTGAGGGGGACGGGCGACCCGCCGCCCATGGCGAAACGCAGCGCAGACAGGTTGAAGGAGTCGAAGTCGGACACCTGTGTGAGAGCGGTCCACATGGCCGGCACCATGAACTGAACCGTGACGTGGTGGTCGGCCATCGCCTGCAGCGTAGCTCGCGGCTCGAAGGACGGCATGATGACGCTGGTGCCGCCGACGTAGAGCAGCGGCAGGGTGTGTACTCCCAGCCCGCCGATGTGGAACAACGGCGCCACCGCGACGGTGACGTCCTCGCCCCGCAGGCCGATGTCGGTGCCGAGGACGTTGATCGCGTTCCATAGCAGGTTGTCGTGGGTGAGGATCGCGCCCTTGGGTCGGCCCGTCGTCCCCGACGTGTACATGATGAACGCGGGGTCGCTGCCGTCGACGTCACCGTTGAGCGGTTCGGGCGCGGCGCCCGAGACGACGTCTTCGTAGCCGAGCTCGCCCGGCGCCGGCGCCCCACCGGCGCGTACGACATGGCGCACGCGGACTCCGGACTCGGTGACGGCGCTCTTGGCCTGCGCGGCGAACGGCTCGTGGAAGACCAGAACATCGGCGCCTGAGTCGGCCAGGATGTAGCCGATCTCGGGTCCGGCAAGGCGCACGTTGAGCGGAACTGCAAGTGCGCCGATTTTGGCGCAGCCCAGCAGCACCTGGATGAACTCGGTCGAATTGACCAGCAGCATCGCGACCCGATCGCCCTTGCGCACGCCGAGGGCGATGAGTGCGGCGGCGACCTGGTTGGTGCGCCGATCGAGGTCGGCGTAGGTGATGTGCGCGCCGTTGCTGATCAACGCGGTGCGCCCGCCGTTGAGGAAGGCGCGCCGGGTCACCCACTGACCGATGCCGAGTTGCATGCGATTCCCTTTCCGTCCGCGGCGACTCAGTAGGACGCGGGCAGTTTCAGGCTGTGCTGCGCCACGAAGTTGAGGATCATTTCGCGGCTGATCGGCGCGGTGCGCATGAGCCGGGCCGGACCCCACAACGTGGCGAGGCCGTACTCGGTGGCCATGCCGTTGCCGCCGTGGGTCTGAATCGCCTGGTCGAGCGCCAGGATGCCCGCCTCGGCTGCGGCATATTTCGCCATGTTCGACGCCTCACCCGACCCCGGATCGCCGGCGTCGTGCAGGGCGGCGGCACGCTGGGTCATCAACCGGGCCAGCTCGACCTGGATCTTGGCGTGGGCGAGGGGGTGCGATACGCCCTGGTGCGAGCCGATCGGCGCTCCCCACACGTGGCGGTTGCGGGCGTAATCGGCGGCTTTATCCAGCGCGTAACGGCCGATGCCGTTGCCGAGCGCTGCCCCCATGATTCGCTCCGGGTTCAGGCCCATGAAGACCTGGCGCAGGCCCTCGTTCTCCGTGCCGATAAGGTTGGCGGCCGGCACGCGGACGTCATCGAAGAATAGAGTGAACTGCTTCTCTGGAGTGACCGCCTGGACCGGGATGAGTGACTTGGTGAGCCCGGGGACATCGGTGGGCACGACGAGCAGGCTGAGTAGTCCGCGACCACTGTCGTTGGTAGACGTTCGGGTGACGACCAGGATCGCTTCGGCTTCGTCGACACCGGAGATGTAGTACTTGGTGCCGTTGATGACCCAGTCGTCGCCGTCGCGTTTCGCGGTCGTGGAGATGTTGTGCGAGTTCGAGCCCGCGTCCGGCTCGGTGATTGCGAATGCCATGATCGTCTCGCCGCTGGCGATGCCCGGCAGCCACTGCTGCTTGAGTTCCTCACTGCCGAATGCCTGGATGATCGTGCCGCAGATGGTTGGCGAGACGACGGTCATCAGCAGCGGGCAGCCCGCCGCGGCGAGCTCCTCACCGACGATCTGCAAGTCGTAGATGCCGCCGCCGCCGCCGCCGTACTGCTCGGAAAGGTTCACCCCGAGGAAGCCCTGTTTGCCCACGGCCTGCCACAGCTCGGTGCTCTTCGCGCCGGCCAGCGATTTTTCCAGGTAGTACTCGTGTCCGAAGTCCTTGGCGATCTCGGCGACCGCCTTGCGCAGGTCCTGACGTTCCTCTGTCTCGTGCAATTCCATGACACTCCTCACATCGGTATCGACGCGCCACCGATCGGGAGCGCGCCGGGTTCATTAGAGCTCGGTGGCGTCCGACGCCACTTCACCGCCGTCCACCGCCTCGACCACGGCGAGGACGTCACCGCTCGAGACCTGATGGCCGACCTGGACCGGCAGGGCGCTCAGCACCCCGTCGATCGGGCTCGCGACGGTGTGCTCCATCTTCATCGCCTCCAGGACGACAAGGGTTTGGCCCGCCGAGACCGTCTCGCCCTCGGCGACCGGTAGTCGGATCACCGAGCCCGGCATCGGCGCGGTGAGCGACCCGGGCGGGTTGAGAGTGCTCGGGTCGACGAAGCGTGGCGCCAGCCGCAGGGCGGAGTAGCCGGCGACCGAGTCGAGGTGGGCAACATCGCCGTCGAGGACGACATCATAAGTGCGGCGCACCCCGTCGACGCGCAGCACCACCCGCTCGCTACTGCCCTCGACAACCTCGACGTCGGCCAACGGCTCGTCGTCGACCTGCAGGCAGGTCCCTGTCGAACCTAACGTGTACCCGACGCGCACTTCGCGCCCACCCTGGGTCTGCCAGGTCGTGGTCTGCGGCTGCGAAGGGTTGTTGCGCCAGCCGGCGGGCAACGTGGCCTGCAGAGTTGCGACGGCACGCCGCGCGGCCACCCCGGCCACGGTCGCCGCGACGGCGTGCAGGCGCTCGGACTGCGTGTCTGGGAGGGCAGCGCCGAGTTGGGCGACGTCGTGTCGGTCAAGGAACCCAGTGTCGGTGCCCCGCCCGGCGAACTCGTCATGGCGCAGGACGCGAACAAGCAGGTTGCGATTGGTGGTCACGCCGTGAATACGGGCGCCGGCCAGCGCCGCCGAGAGGCTGGCAAGTGCCTCGTCGCGCGTTGGTGCCCACGCGATGACCTTGGCCAGCAGCGAATCGTAGTAATGACTGATGACCGAACCGGCACGAAAACCCGAGTCAACCCGCACGCCGGCAAGCGCCGGGACATCCAAGGTGCGCAGGGTGCCGGTACAGGGCCGGTAGTCATCGGCCGGATCCTCGGCGCACAGACGGGCCTCGACCGCGTGACCGCGAATTCGCGGGTTGTGCATCTCCTCAGGCAGCGGGCGGCCCATGGCTACGAGCAGCTGGGCACGCACCAGGTCGAGGCCGGTGATCAGCTCGGTAACCGGGTGCTCGACCTGCAGCCGGGTGTTCATCTCGAGGAAGGCGAAGGAGTCGGCTTTGCCATCCTGAGCGGCGTCGTAGACGAACTCGACCGTCCCGGCGCCTACGTAGCCGACGGCGCGCGCGGCGGCGATGGCGGCCTCGCTCATCCGAGCGCGCAACGCGTCGTCGACGACCGGTGACGGCGCCTCCTCGATCACCTTCTGGTGTCGACGCTGCACGGAGCACTCGCGCTCGAACAGAGAGACGACGTTTCCGTGCGTGTCGGCCATGATCTGGATCTCGACGTGGCGTGGGCGCTGGACGTAACGCTCGAGGAAGACGGTGCCGTCGGCGAACGCGGCGGCGGCCTCACGCGAAGCGGAGGTGACCGCTTCGTCGAGCTCGTCCGGCGACGCGACAATGCGCATGCCTCGGCCACCGCCGCCGGCGCTGGCCTTGACCAGCACGGGGTAGCCGACGTCGGCGGCCAGCTTCGCCAGCTGCTCGGCCGATAGCCCCGTCGTGTCGCCACCGGGCAGCACAGGCACCCCCGCGTCGGACATCGTCTTCTTGGCCTGCAGCTTCGAGCCCATCGCGTCGATCGCCCCGGGCGGCGGACCGATGAAGACGAGGTCGGCGGCGGCACAGGCGCGCGCGAACCCGGCGTTTTCCGAAAGGAAGCCGTAGCCGGGGTGTACTGCGTCCGCGCCGGTGAGCGAGGCAGCGGCGATGATCCGGTGGATGTCGAGGTAGGTCTCAGCGGCAGACGAGCCGGGAAGGTGCACGGCCTCGTCGGCGTCGGCGACGTGCCACGCGTCGGCGTCGGCGTCGGAATAGACCGCGACGGTGGCGATGCCGAGATCGCGGCAAGTGCGGAACACCCGCCGCGCGATCTCGCCACGGTTGGCGACCAGGACCTTGCGGATCTTGGGCATCGCCATCACATCCGGAACACGCCGTAGCCACGCTGGCCACGGACCTCGCCGTTGTGGATCACCGACAGGCAGAACCCGAGAACGGTCCGCGTATCGCGGGGATCGATGATCCCGTCGTCGTAAAGTCGGCCGCTGTTGGCCAGTGCGACGGATTCGCGCTCGATCTGTTCCTCGACGGCGGCGCGCATCTGGGCGTCGGCCTCCTCGTCGAAGGGCAGCCCGCGGTCGGCGGCGGACTCGCGCGCCACGATGGACAGCACTCCGGCCAGTTGCGCCGGACCCATCACGGCCGACTTCGAGTTAGGCCAAGCGAATAGGAAACGCGGCGAGTACGATCGCCCGCACATGCCGTAGTTCCCGGCACCGTAGGACGCACCCATGGTGATGGTCACGTGGGGGACCGTGCTGTTGGATACGGCGTTGATCATCTTGGCGCCGTCCTTGATGATGCCGCCCTGTTCGTACTCGGCACCGACCATGAAACCGGTGGTGTTCTGCAGGAAGATGAGGGGGGTGTCGATCTGATTTGCCAGTTGGATGAACTGCGAACCTTTCTCGGCCTCCTCACTGAACAGGATGCCCCGTGCGTTGGCGAGGATGCCGACTGGGAAGCCGTGGATCGAGGCCCAGCCGGTGACGAGTGACGTGCCGTAGAGAGGTTTGAACTCGTCGAAGGCCGAGCCGTCGACCACTCGGGCGATGACGTCGCGGGGGTCGAAGGGCACCTTCGGATCGACCGACGCGATGCCGAGCAGCTGATCGGGGTCGTGCACCGGTGGGTGCGGCGGCGTGGTGGGTCCGGGGCCGTTCTTCCGCCAGTTGAGCCGCGCCATGATGCGACGGCCGATGCGGATCGCATCCTGCTCGTCCTCGGCCATGTAATCGGCCAGCCCCGAGGTGCGGGCGTGCATGTCGGCGCCGCCGAGCGACTCGTCATCGGAGACCTCGCCCGTGGCCATCTTGACCAGCGGCGGACCCCCGAGGAACACCTTGGAACGGTTGCGAACCATCACGACGTAGTCGCACATGCCCGGGACGTACGCACCTCCAGCGGTGGAGTTGCCGAAGACCAAGGCCAGTGTCGGCAGCCCCGCTGCGCTGTGCTGTGTCAAGTCGTGGAACAGCTGTCCGCCGGGCACGAAGATGTCTGCCTGTGTGGGCAGGTCGGCGCCGCCAGACTCGACGATGTTGATGATGGGCAGTCGGTTCTCCCGCGCGATGGCCATGCCGCGGAACACCTTGCGGAAGGTATAGGGGTTCGATGCGCCGCCGCGGACGGTGGGGTCGTGGGCGATGATCATCGACTCGATGCCCTCGACTACGCCGATGCCGACCACCACGCTACCGCCGACGGGGAACTTACTGCCCCAGGCGGCGAAGGGACATAGTTCGAGGAACGCCGTGTCGGGGTCGAGCATCAGCTCGATGCGCTCGCGGACGAGCAGCTTGCCCCGCTTGCGGTGGCGCGCAACGTATTTCGCGCCTCCGCCGCCGTTGACCAGCGCCAGTTGCTCCACGATGGTGTGGAGTTGCGCGCTCAGTCCTTCGCGGTTCTTGAGATACCCGGGCGCGGTGTCGTCGACCCGGTCGGGCAAGACCTGTACCAAAATTTTCCCTCCGGGCGAGCATCGACGTCATCTGCTAGGCGCTGGTGTTAGCCGCAATTAACATCAGGTGACAACGGCGGCAGGGCTTGCGTCAGATTTGTTTCCCGCGCCGCGATTCCGTCGAAGCGCGATGGATCGAAGCGGTGCGCTTCGCTGCAGATCGAGCGATCAAAGGAATTGACTGCGGGCGCGACGGCACACACAGGGCCCTTGCTAGGTCGTATCGAGTTCCTCGTCCGGCGCGCGTGGAGTCTACGGTCGCGATCTCGGGTGAACGCCAGCAGTGATTATCAGCGTCGCGCCATGCGCCTCAGCCAACCGAGTCGTATATAAATCCGGGTCGGTCAGAATCTATCGGGTCTCGTCAACTGCGGCCAGCCGCGGAGCGGCCTGATCAGGCGCCTGCCCGAGGGTATATAGGCCGAGACTGCCGAGAAACCCCGCACAGTGCTCGATAAGCATTTCAGTCGAGAGGTTCAGTTGTCCGTCTATCCAGCGACGGAGTATCTCGAACAGGCCCCCGACACCGTAGGTGGCGGCGAGATCTGCGACTTGAAGCACCTCGCTGGGTATATCGAGGTGCAAGCGGGCCTCTCTGAGCACCAGCTCCGCAAAATCGGTCATCAGCTCGCTTCGCAGCTGCCGAAGGAGGGGTTCTGCGCCCGATTCGACAAACAGTATGCGGGCCATGCTGGGATCGTTCTCGATCACCTGAACCAGGGCCTTGATCGGAGCGTAAGCGAGTTCTTGAGGAGCAACCGTGTCGTCCGGAATGGCGCTGGTTATCACCGCCTGGAAGGTGGCGGAGATCTTGGCAAATACCGCGCGCAAGAGTGCGTCTCGGTCGCGAAACTGCTGGTAGAAGTACCGGCTCGTCACTCCTGACTTCGCACACACGGCGGTCACGGTGCACGCGGTAGCTCCGTGGGTGCCCATGATTGAGACCGCGGCATCAATCAACATCACGCGGCGCTGCGCATCGCGTTGAGCTGCGGACAGCCCGCCATAAACACGTGCTGGACTCATGTCCTACAGTCTGGCAGTCTTATCTGACAAGGCATAAAGTCAGATCCAACTTCGAGGAAGGACCTCCAGTGTCGGAAGATCAAGCCCGGACCAGGACCCGCGTGCTGCCAAAACCCAGGCGTGTTCGTTTTCCGATGCCGACCTCCACGAAGCGGCAACACTTCGTGGATGGCGACCTGGTGATGAGCCATTTCATCTCGGTGCTTTCTGCGACGTTCCCGGAAGGCGAGGATTTCTTCATCCGCTCGGTCAGGAACTTCCAGAGCTCCATCGACGATCCCCAATTGGATACAGCGGTCAAGGGTTTCATCGGACAAGAGGCCACACATCGACACCAGCATCGTCTCCTCAACGAGCGACTCCAGGTCATGGGGTATCCGACGGCGCGAATCGACCGTCATGTCGCACGCCTGATCAAGCGATTGGAACGGCGCTTTTCGCCGGAAATGCGGCTGTCCATGACCTCCGCGTTGGAGCACTACACCGCTACGCTGGCAGAAATCATTCTTACCAGCGAAGACGCCCAGAAGCTCATCGGACAGACAGAGGTTCGACCGATTCTGCTGTGGCATGCCTTCGAGGAGTCGGAGCACAAAGCGGTTGCCTTCGATGTCTATCGGCTCGTGGGAGGAACCGAGCGCACCCGTGTACGCGGCATGCGGATCGCTTCAGTAATTCTGTTCGGCGAACTCATTCTGCAGACTGCCCTGTCCATGGCCGCTGACAAAGCCTCATATAACCCGGTCACGTTGGTGCGCAGTCTGTACCGCTTCAGTCGCACCCCGATGTTCACCGCCGATGCGCTGCGGCGTTTCCGTTCCTACAATCGCCCGGGTTTCCATCCTGATGATTGGGACAGCGCCGCGGTCCTGGAGCATTGGAGCAAAGAACTGTTCGACCAAGACGGTTCACAGCGAGTTATCGCTTCGTCGGGATAGCAAAGATGCGGAAGTGCGGCGACGCAGGAGCACCGTTCCTGCGTCGCTCCTTCCGAACAGGGTGCGACGCGTCGGTCGACTCACGGATTCGGTGCTCGGTGGCCGGTGAAGGTGGCGGTCGGACCCGCAAATGCGGTTCGCAGCGATCGCCACGGGGCTGGCTGGCCCTGTTGTGAGCCTCGATCAGTCGCTGATGACATAGCGTTGAGCCAGGGTTTCAGCAAGTCTGCTGGTGTGCGCGACCACTTCTTTCTCGGTCACCGCAAGCAAACCGGAGTGCCAGGCGGTGATGACTTCGACGAATCCCCCGACAGCGATCAGGGTGTCCATGCGAAGGGCTATCTCGTCGGCATCTTGTCGGAGGTGTGGCCGGCTTGCCTCAACGACCAACTGCGTTGCTTCCTGTAGCGCCACGGCGCGGCGGTCTTGTAGCGGTGAGCTACCGACATGCTGAGCGAGGAGGATGCGTGCCCGGCCCGGATCGCGTGCGATCCGGTCGACCACGATGGTGATCGCCGCGGTGATGGTTTCGATCGGCGGCCGATTCGCACGCTCGTTGAAGAGCGCGGCGACCTCGCCGAGCATGTCATTGCGGACGCCATCCCACGCAGCAACGAGCAGCTCATCGCGCGTCTTGAAGCCCTCGTAGAAGTATCGATCGTTCAGCCCTGTGCGGGCGCATACGCCGCGCATAGTGACCGCGGCCCAACCGCTCTCACTCCAAATCTCGGTTGCGGCCTCGATCAATTGCTGCCGTCGCTCGGCACGACGCTCGGCCCCGGTCCGACCACCCCAGCGCTTGTTTCTCGACCGCACCTCTCCATCTTGACAAGGTGCTCGTTCCACCACCAAACTGGTGGCATGCGACACCAATGGTGGCTGGTGCCCCCAGATGAGAGTTTCCCCACAGCAGACGTCCATGTCGCGACCCGAAAGGCAGACGGATGAGATTGCTGCCCTTCGGCGGCGCACCAGGCAGAACGCACCGCGCCGATGCAGTCGTCACGGGCGCAGGAAGCGGTATCGGCCGCGCATTCGCCGTGGAGCTTGCGCGCCGAGGTGGACGCGTGGTGTGCGCCGACAAAGATCCCGTCACTGCAAAAGAGTCGGCAGAGTTGGTGAGGCAGGCTGGCGGCGAGGGCTTCGACATCGCATGCGATGTCACCGATCTTGAGCAGGTCCGCAACCTCGCTGATGTGAGCGAAGACTGGTTCGAGAAGGCTGCGAGCCTCGTCATCAACAACGCCGGAATCGGTGCGGGCGGCAACCGCATCGGCGCGACGTCGATCGAGGACTGGAACGCGGCGATTTCTGTCAACCTCTGGGGCGTTATCTACGGCTGCGAGACTTTTGTGCCTCGGCTCCGCAGCAATGGGCATGGCGGAGTCATCAATGTGGCGTCGGCAGCGAGCTTTGGCTCGGCCCCTCGGATGGCGGCTTACAACGTGAGCAAGGCCGGGGTGCTCGCTCTGTCGGAGACATTGGCGGCCGAACTGAGCGGTACTGACATCAACGTCACAGTGCTTTGCCCCACCTTCGTGAAGACGAACATCGTCAACAATCCTCAAATCGACGAGGCGGCTGCAAGACTCGCGGCCAACCTGATGAAATGGACCGGCATTTCGCCACAGCACGTTGCTCGAACGACGTTGAACGCGCACGATCGCGGACAAATTTATGTAGTACCCCAACTCGATGCCAAAGTCTTGTGGCAACTCAAGAGAGCCCTACCCGGCCCCTTTGCTCGCACGCTGGGCCTCGTGGAGCGCATGGCCTCATGGAACGATTCAGCCGAGTAGAGGAGCAGGGAAAATGGCTTTCGCATACAGTGACATGCTCGAGACAATCAAAAACAAGCAATGGGCTCTTGCCGATATCGATTGGAACGCCCCTGGCGCGGAACTGATCACCGATGAACAGCGTCCCAAACTCAAGCAATTCATGTCCGACGTGGTGTGGATTGAGCATGTTGGAGCACGTGCCTTCGCCGCGATGGCTCCAAAGGCGCCATTCGAAGCGCTCGGAGACATTTACCGTTACTTTCACGCCGAGGAGCAGCGTCACGCCAATGCCGAACTTGCCTTGATGCGTCGCTGGGGCATGCTCGAGGAAGGCGAGAAACCGGTCCCGAACAAGAATATTCGGCTGGTCATCGAATGGCTGGACCGTTATGCGGAAGCCCTGCCCCTGACCGTCATCGGGGCCGCGATTCCGGCACTGGAGACTGCGCTCGATGGAGCGCTGCTGAAGTTTCTCCTCGATGAGGTTGACGACCCTGTGTGCGGGGAGGTGTTCAACAAGGTCAACAGCGACGAATCAAGGCATCTCGCGGTTGGCTTCCAGGTCTTGAATGACCTGGGCGCCAGCCCGATGCGAATCCACGCCATCCAAACTGCGGGTGCTCTTGTCGACCCGCGCATTCTCACCGGCGCGTTGCTGTATATCCCGCTCCTGACGCGCATGTTGATGAATCTCAACGCTATGGGTCTGTCCGAGGAGAAGTTATACAACGCAGTGACGCGGTATGCCAATGTCGGCGATCGCAGTGAGCATACGCGGAGGGTGCCCGGCTATCACATCTTGAAGGCGCACATGTCGTCGTCCATCAAGCGGTCCCAGCCTCTGCACTTCGTGTCTCAGCGCCTTGGCAATGCGATCGATGTTTTCCCTGTTCAGATTTTCGGTCGGCCGCCATCCTGGACGGACGAACTGACCTACGAACCGGTTGCCAAATGACAGGCACCACGACGACGTTGATCGTCGGCGCCGGGTTCGCAGGTATCGGTGCGGCGATCAGACTGCTTCAAGAGGGCACGGATGACTTCGTCATCCTGGAACGGTCAGATCGCGTCGGAGGCACCTGGCGAGACAATACTTATCCCGGTGCGGCCTGCGATATTCCCTCGCTTCTCTACTCCTACTCGTTCGAGCCGAATCCGGGCTGGACTCGTACCTACTCGGGGAGCGCTGAGATCCTCGAATATATCGACGATATGGTCGCCAAGTACGATCTTGCCCGGTTCATCCAGTTTGATACCGACGTGACTGCCTTGGAATTCGATGAGAGTGCCGGCATCTGGATGGCCGACACGGCAGATGGAAAGCGGTATCTCACCCGGTCAGTTGTGATGGCCAGTGGACCACTTGCCAACGCCAGCTTTCCCGATATTCGGGGTATTGACTCGTACGGTGGAAAAAAGATCCACAGCGCTCGATGGGACCATGGCTACGATCTCGGCGGTAAGAGGGTTGCAGTCATCGGGACAGGCGCGAGCGCGGTTCAGATCATTCCCGAGCTCGTAAAGTCGGCTGCCTCGGTCAAAGTCTTCCAGAGAACGCCCGGCTGGGTGTTGCCCAGGGTGAACTTCAGGCATCCGGCCTGGGCGCGTTCGACCTTCACACACCTGCCGGTGAGCGAACAAGCGCTCCGCGACGCGTGGTTTTGGGCCCACGAAGTGATGGCAGTGGGTATGGTCTGGAACACCGCCGCGACGTCCGCGATACAGCTGGCGGCCAAGGCTCATCTCCGTCGGCAGGTGAAAGACTCCTGGTTGAGACGTCAGTTGACGCCCCATTTCAGGCCTGGATGCAAGCGCATGCTCATGACCAGTGATTATTACCCTGCGCTACAGGCGGATAACTGCAAGCTGATCAGCTGGCCGATCGCCACATTGTCACCCAACGGTGTTCGGACCGCCGACGGTGTCGAGCACGAAGTGGACTGTATCGTATTTGCCACTGGCTTCGATGTGGCCAAACGTGGCACCCCGTTCCCGATTAGCGGCCTCGGCGGTCGGAAGCTCGGCGATGAATGGTCTCAGGGGACATTTGCCTTCAAGAGCGTGAGCGTGGCCGGGTATCCGAACTTATTCTTCACTTTCGGACCGAATTCCGGGCCAGGCCACAACTCGGCGCTCGTATATATGGAGGCTGCAATTGACTATATAGTCAAGGCGATCAAGCTCCTTCAGCAAAATGACATCGGCACTTTGGATGTGAGGGAGGATCGTCAGGACCGCTATCACTCCGAAATTCAGCGCCGCCTTCGACGAACGACTTGGAATTCGGGGTGCAGCAGTTGGTATTTGACCGAGGACGGCTACAACGGCACGATGTACCCAGGTTTCGCGACCCAGTTTATGAGAGAACTATCCCGCTTGGATCCTCATGATTACGTGATAACCCGGCGCGACGATACACACGTCGAGCTGACGCAATCACTCTGAATACAAGTTTGCAAGGCTGACCGTCAGAACGGTGAAATACAGGAATGGATCGCAAGTCCGACCGTAATTACGAGATAATTATCATAGGAGCTGGATTTTCCGGCATCGGGTCTGGCATTAGCTTGATGAAGGCGGGATTTACCGACTTCTTGATGGTTGATGACGCCGATGGCGTAGGTGGTACGTGGCACTGGAACACCTACCCGGGTATCGCTGTCGATATACCGTCGTACAGTTATCAATTCTCATACGAAATGCGGCCCTCTTGGTCGCGCACGTACGCCCACGGCAATGAGCTCAAAGCCTATGCCGAGCGATGTGTTGAAAAGTATCGGCTCTGGGACCATATTCGTTTCAACACAACCATTACCGAGGCTTGTTTCGACGAGAACGCAACACGGTGGCATTTGACCAGTGCCAATGGTGAGGAGTTCACGGCACGCTTCGTGATAAATTGCTCCGGCGTTCTCAGTCGGCCAAAGTGGCCTGAAATCAAGGGGGTGCGAGATTTCGCCGGCGTTACGCTCCACACGGCTAGATGGGACAATGCCAAAGATCTCAGCGGGAAGAGGGTTGCAGTAATCGGTACCGGTGCATCGGCGGTGCAACTGATACCCGAAGTCGCAAAGAAAGCAGAGAGTCTGACGGTATTTCAGCGAACTCCAATTTATTGTCTGCCGAAGCCAGACTTCCCCATACCGACGTGGGGTGGAAGGCTTCTACATTTCCTGCCGGGGGCACAATTGGCGACCAGGACCGCCAGCCAGGCGTTCGTGGAAATCACTTTCCCAATCGCCGCTCACTTTCATACGGTGATACCGTTCGCCGATGTCATGGAGAGCGCCGCAAAGCGGTACATGCGGCGTGAGGTCCATGACCCGACGACGAGAGAACAACTCATTCCGCGCTACTCGTTGGGCTGTAAACGACCCAGCTTCCACAATTCCTATCTCGCAACGTACAACCGGTCCAACGTTTCGCTCGAGACGAGCGGCATAACCCATATCGACCATGCATCCGTCCATACTCGAGACGGCAAAGCTCATCCCATTGACGTCTTGATCCTGGCCACCGGCTTCAAAGTGATGGAGTCGGGCAACATGCCAACTTACGTATTGAAGGGACGCGGCGGGCTGGAGCAGGCTACATGGTGGGACGAGCATCGACTGCAGGCCTTCGAAGGGGTGAGCGTCCCGGGATTTCCGAATCATTTCAACATCTTCGGCCCGTACGGCTACAACGGTTCCTCGTACTTCACGCTCATCGAGGCGCAGAGTCGGCACATCGTCCGGTGTCTTCGTCGCGCGCGGGCGCTGGGTGCTAACTGCGTGGAGGTCAAGAAGGAGGCGAACGACCGTTATTTCGCCGAAGTGCTAAGGCGGCGTCACAGACAGGTTTTCTGGCAGCCGAGCTGTTCCAATGCCAACAGCTACTACTTCGACAGGCACGGTGACGTTCCACTCCGTCCATCAACGACTCTGGAGACCTATTGGCGGAGCCGCACCTTTCGCCTCTCGGACTACCGATTCGAGAATCGGCCCGAAGAGGTGTGTCCCCGGTGACCAGAATGGATGCCCCTGACTGGCAGCCCAGTCTTGCCAGTCATCTCGTCGCGATGTCCTCGCGAACCACGCTGCGGCCACTGGCGCAGCTGATGCCATCAAACGCCTACGGACTTGCGGTGATGGATCGCGTGCTTCGAACAGCGCTCGTAGCCTCACGGCCTCGGCGCGGCGTCACAGTGCGCAAGGTTGACACTGTATTCGCCGGAGGCCCGGTTCGTGGGGACTGGATCACCACGCCTGCCATTAATCCGCATGCCAACCCTTTGCTGTACATCCACGGCGGCGCCTATTCTATGTGCTCGCCGGAGACGCACCGCGGTCTTCTTGGTGAACTCGCCTCGGCGAGCGGGCGCCCCATCTTCGCAGTGAAGTATCGTCTTGCCCCGCGGTATCCCTATCCCGCAGCCGCGGACGATGCGCTGAATGCGTATCGCTGGCTTACCAGCGGAGGGTCCCCGGGTTCTTGTCAGCGCACCGTCGCGGTTGCCGGCGATTCAGCGGGCGGTCAGCTCACGATGGCCACGGCCTTGGGCGCACGTGCAGTTGGATTGCCGCTCCCTGATGCGATGCTGCTGATGTCTCCCGTCCTGGATCTCAGGTGCGAACTTGCCAGAGCGCGTGAAATTCGCCGCCGGGATCCTTTTGCCTCCGCTCAATCAGCGGCGCGCGCTCTTGACCTCTACGTAGGTGGCGCAGATCGCGGAGATCCGCGCCTCAGCGTGCTTGACGCGGACCTCACCTCGATGCCGCCGATCCTCATTCAGGTGGGCGGGAGAGAAATGTTGATCGATGACTCGCGCCGTCTCGCCGAGCGACTTCAATCAGCTGGATCCCACGTCGAGATCCAGGTATACCGGGGACAGATCCATGTATTCCAGGCTATGTTCCGGATTCTTCCCGAAGCCCGAGACGCGATTCATCGAGCGGGACGCTTCCTTGAAGCCTCGGAAGTCAGGTGAAAGTGTCCGAACAGGCAATGCTCCTACACCTACACCACCTCGACCGCCGCAGCGTGAAGTCAGTCGTCTCTGCCTCATGAGCAGCAACTTCGCGACGGCCTGTCGCGCATACGATCCGTCGATCGTGATCATCGGGGCCGGCTTCGCCGGGGTTGCGATGGCCCACCGGCTGAAGAAGGACGGGTTCACGAACTTCACGATCCTGGAAAAGGCTGCAGACATCGGGGGTGTTTGGCGTGACAACACCTATCCGGGAGCGGCCTGCGACGTGCCGTCAGCGTTGTACTCACTCTCGTACAAGCCCAATCCTCGTTGGTCACGGCGATATGCCGAGCAACCCGAGATACTCAAGTACCTCCAACAACTCGTGGAGAGTGGCGGACTGGCCGCGCATCTGCGTACCCAGACCGAAGTTGTCGCAATGACCTTCGATGACCAAATAGGGCGTTGGACCCTGGTTACGAACTCGAACGAGACAATAACCTGCGATGTCGTCGTCTCGGCCGTGGGTCAGCTCTCCTTGCTCCACGTACCCGTTATTGCCGACGCAGACACCTTCCAGGGGCCGCGCTTTCATTCGGCGCGTTGGGACCGATCGGTTTCGCTTCGCGGCAAGCAAGTAGCCGTCATCGGCACAGGAGCTAGTGCCATCCAATTCGTGCCACACATCGCCCAGGAGGCGGAGCATGTCACGCTATATCAGCGCACGGCTCCGTGGATCTTGCCGAAGTGGGACAGCAGGTATGGAGTCCTTCACGACAGGGTGAGCGAGTTATTGCCGATGGCGCTGCGCCTCGAGCGTTTCGCGGTATGGCTAATTTTCGAGTTGCTCGCTGTGACGCTAGTCGACGCGAAGCCCCTCTCACGCGTCCTCGGTGCGATCGCGCGCCGCCACCTACATCGGCAGGTTGCTAGCCCATCTTTGCGCGAGCAATTGATGCCTTCGGACGCGCCAGGGTGCAAGCGAGTGCTGTTCTCGAATGATTACTATCCAGCAATCGCGAGTGATCGCGTGTCGTTGGTGCCGAAGGCTATCGCAGAGCTCTGCGACAACGGTGTCAAGACCGTGGATGGAGAGTTTCGTCCTGCAGATGTCGTGATCTACGGAACCGGGTTTCGCGCCACCGATTTTCTCGCCCCGATGTCCGTGCGCGGCTCTCGCGGAGTCTCCTTGGCCGAGGTGTGGAAGACCCAGGCGTACGCATATCTGGGCATCACTGTCCCCATGTTCCCGAACCTGTTCCTGCTTTATGGTCCCAACACGAATGTGGGCTCGGGGTCGATCCTCTACATGATCGAGTCACAAGTCCGTCACATCGCAACGCTCATCAAAGCCGTGGCTGCTCATCCGGGTCATGCGATCGATGTCAGGACGGAGAGCGCGCAACGCTACAACACGCGCTTGAGAAGGCGACTACGGAGGTCGGTGTGGGCGCTGTGTGCGAGCTGGTATCGAACCTCGAGCGGGGAAATCCCGACGAACTGGCCGGGGCCTACCTTGGTTTATCGACTCCTTACCCGGAAGCCGCACAGCGGCGATTACGTCTTGAGAAACGTCGGGCGTCTAAAGGTCGGAGACCCTCCAGAACCGAGCCTGGCCGACTAAGGGCACGAGACGCGCCCTTAACCGCTAGGCCAATAATGTCTAGATATTGACATCAATGGCATCTTTGTAAAGACTGGTGGACGCCGTCAAAGCGGCCCAGCGTCCAGGAGGAACCATGACGAATCACCTTCTCGCACCTGCGCACCACGTGAAGGAGCGGTTGTCCTCTGTGATCATGGTCCCCGCGCCTCACGCCGTCGACGACAGATGGCGTCGATGGAGCCGGGACTGGCCGGTTCGTGAACTGGCACCGGCACCCGCGGGCAGTGGATTGAAAGCCGTCCGGGGGGATGCCGGACTGCCCTTCGTAGGTCACACGCTCGACTACATCCGATTCGGCTCGGATTTCAGTCGAGAGCGCTACGACCGTCTGGGTTCGGTGTCGTGGATGGGCGCGTTCGGCACCAAGATGGTGGTCATCGCCGGCCCTGACGCCACTCGAGAGGCGTTCACGAGCGAAGCGAAGGCATTCTCTCAGGATGGCTGGTCCTTCCTGATCGACGCCTTCTTCCATCGCGGTTTGATGCTCATGAGCTTCGACGAGCACTTGATGCACCGGCGCATCATGCAGGAGGCGTTTACGCGTCCGCGCCTGACCGGATACGTCGAACAGGTAACGCCATGCGTTCGCTCGGCAGTGCCTGCGTGGCCGGTGGGCCCGTCGGTTCGAATCTACCCACTGTTGAAGGAACTCACCCTCGACATCGCTACCGACGTCTTCATGGGCGGCCGCGGCAAGGACGAGAGCGATGCTGTCAACAAGGCGTTCGTCGCTACGGTCCGGGCGGCGAGTTCCCTTGTGCGTGCTCCGCTTCCGGGAACCAGATTCCGCGCTGGTGTGCAAGGGCGGCGCGTTTTGGAGGACTACTTCTTCCGGCATCTGCCGGCCGCGCGAGCCGGTGAAACGGAGGATCTGTTCGCTGCTCTCTGTCAAGCCACGACCGAAGACGGGGAGCGGTTTTCCGACGAGGATGTGGTGAATCACATGATCTTCTTGATGATGGCGGCCCACGACACCTCGACGATCACCACCACAGCGGTCACCTATTTCCTTGCCAAGTATCCGCAGTGGCAGGAGGCTGCGGCTGCGGAAGCCGCGGCCATCGGTGACGGGTTGCCGGACATCGAGGCCCTGGAGAAGATGACGGTCATCGACCTCGTGATCAAGGAAGCGCTCAGACTGCTTGCACCTGTTCCGCTGGTGATGCGCAAGACGGTTCGAGATGTCGCCATCGATGGATATCACATCCCCTCGAACACGTTATGCGCTATAACGCCTGCCGTGAATCACTTCGATCGAACGATCTGGAGTGATCCGGAGCGGTTCGATCCCTCACGTTTCGACGAGCCTCGGCGCGAAGACCAACACCACCGATTCGCCTGGGTTCCGTTCGGAGGTGGAGCGCACAAGTGCATCGGCATGCAATTCGGGACGCTCGAGGTCAAAGCAATCCTGCACAGGATGCTGCGTTCGTTCACTTGGAAGGTTCCGGAGAACTATCACGTCCGATGGGACAACACCTCGCTGCCCATTCCGGTGGACGGACTTCCGTTGGAGATGAAGCGCCGATGACCGTCGACCACAGCCCCTACCTCGAACCCACGGAGTTTCTTGACTGGCAACAAGATTCGGTACGTGACTTCGTGTCATCGGCGATCCGTGGTGCCTGCGGCGACACCGAGAAGGCCATCGCCATCTTCACCGCGGTCCGTGACTCCATTTGGTACGACCCCTACACGGTGACCGACAACCCGCACGCGTATCGCGCCAGCACCGTCGCGACCGCAGAACGGGCCTACTGCGTCCCGAAGGCCGTGCTCTTGACTGCAGCGTGCCGAGCGGCGGGAATCCCGGCGCGGCTGGGGTTCGCCGACGTCCGAAACCACCTCCAGACCAAGGCATTGCGCGAGCGGATGGGTGGTAGCGACGTTTTCGTCTACCACGGCTACAGTCTCATGTTCCTCAACGGTGCGTGGGTAAAGGCCACCCCGGCGTTCAATCGCGAGCTGTGCGCACGCTTCGGTGTCTCGCCGATCGAATTCGACGGCCGTAGCGACGCGCTACTCCATGGTTTCACCGCTGACGGCACCCAGCACATGGAGTATCTGCGCGACCGGGGAGCCTACGACGATCTACCCCTAGCAGACATCCTGCAAGCACTGAGAACGCATTACGGCACATTCATCGATCAGCCGAACAGCCGTCCCGACCTCTTCGCCTGAAAGGGCACTACACGATGCAAAGCACAATGCAAAATGTTCCGCTCACGGTGTCGGCGATCGTCCAGCATGCGGCAGCCATACACGGTGACAGCGAGGTCGTCACTCCGACCGGAAATGGATATCGGAGAACGCCTTACCGCATTGTGCTGGCGCGAGTGGCTCGCCTTGCCAATGCGCTGCGCAGTCTTGGCGTCACGGCGGACCAACGCGTGGCCACCTTCCAGTGGAGCAACCAGGAACATCTGGAGGCCTACTGTGCGATTCCCTCCATGGGCGCGGTCCTGCACACGCTCAACATTCGTTTGGCCCCAGAGCAACTGGCGTACATCGCCAACCACGCGAGCGATCAGATCGTCCTAGTCGACGCTTCGGTTGCCCCGTTGTTGGCGCGCGCGCTCCCAGCGATGGCGTCGGTGCACACCGTCATCGCCACCGGGGAGGGCGACCTTGCCCCGCTACAGGAATGCGGGAAGACCGTTCTGCGTTACGAGGAAGTGCTTGCCGGCCAAGAAGAATCATTTGACTGGCCTGAGCTCGACGAGCTGTCCGCCGCGGCCATGTGTTATACGAGCGGTACCACCGGAGATCCCAAAGCCGTCGTCTACAGCCACCGTTCGACGTACCTTCACTCCCTGACCGCCTGCACAGCTAACGCTTTGTCAGTCAGCGAGGCCGACCGTGTGCTGGCCATCGTCCCAATGTTTCACGCCAATGCGTGGGGGCTTATCTACGCAGCGTTGATGTCCGGTGCGGATCTGGTACTGCCTGACCGGTATCTCCAAGCCGAACCGTTGGTGTCGATCATCGAAGACACCAGACCGACCGTGGCCGGTGCAGTGCCGACGATCTGGAACGATGTCGACCGATATCTGGATTCGCACCCTGAGCGGGACATTTCTTCGTTACGGCTGGTCGCGTGCGGGGGGTCTGCTGTTCCGCTTTCGTTGATGCGGGCATTTGAAGAGAAGTACGACGTGCCCATTGTGCAGGCCTGGGGTATGACCGAAACCTCTCCGTTGGCGACCGTTGCACGTCCGGCTCACAGAGCCGACGCGACGCGGCGCTGGGAGATGCGCGCATCCCAGGGCCGGCCGATCTGCGGTGTCGAAATCCGGTTGCGGGACGACGACGGGAAAGACGTGCCGTGGGACGGGCAAGCAGTTGGGGAGATCCAGGCGCGCGGTCCCTGGATCACCGGGTCCTATTTCGGAGACAACGATACGGAGAAGTTCGACGAAGGATGGCTGCGTACCGGTGATGTGGGCAAGATCGACGCCGAGGGCTATCTGACACTGACCGACCGCTCGAAAGACGTCATCAAGTCAGGTGGCGAATGGATCTCCTCGGTGGAGCTGGAAAACACGCTGATCGGCCACCCTGCCGTGTACGAAGCGGCGGTAGTCGGCGTCGCGGACGATAAATGGCAGGAAAGGCCGTTGGCGCTTGTCGTCGTCCACCCCGGAACCGATGTTGACATTGACCAACTCCGATCGTTCCTTGCGGACAAAGTCGCCAAATGGTGGATTCCCGAGCGATGGAGCTTCGTGTCCGATATTCCGAGGACGAGCGTCGGAAAGTACGACAAAAAGGCCATCCGTGCGCGCCACTCTGCCGGCGAATACCTCATCGAAATCGAAACGTCATAACGTCAAATCCCTGGAATTCCAACAGTCGGAAGGTAATCATGTCCTCACCAATCTCTCCCTGGATGAATGCCGAATTACTCGAGCTTCGTGACCTCGCTGCGAAGTTCTTCTCGGCCGAATTGGCGCCGCATGCGAACCGCTTTGCAGACCAGCACCACGTCGACCGAGAACTGTGGAACCGAGCAGGCGAGCTGGGCCTGCTCTGCATGTCTATACCTGAGGAATACGGCGGAGGCGGTGGCACTTTCGCGCACGAAGCGGTCGTGCTTGAAGAGCAGGCCCGCATAGGTGACAGCTCATGGGGCGCGGGACTGCACAGCGGAATCGTCGCCCACTACATCCTGCGGTACGCGACTGAAGAGCTGCGCGCGCAGTGGCTTCCCAAGATGGCATCCGGTGAAATGATCGGGGCGATCGCCATGACAGAACCGGGGACCGGGTCCGATCTGCAGAGCGTCAAGACAAAAGCCCTCCTGGACGGTGACGAGTACGTTATCACCGGCTCCAAGACTTTCATCACCAACGGCCAACAGGCCGACCTCATCATCGTTGTTGCCAAGACAGATCCGAGCCAGGGCGCTGCGGGCATCTCTTTGATCGTTGTCGAGGCTGACCGGGCGGGATTCCGGCGCGGCAAGGTTCTCGACAAAATCGGCCAGCGCGGCCAGGACACCTCCGAGTTGTTCTTCGATGAAGTGAGAGTTCCGCGCTCGCATCTACTGGGCCAGTCTGAGGGACAGGGCTTCATTCAGCTGATGACGCAGCTGCCACAAGAGCGACTCATCGTCGCGGTGGGGGCTGTCGCAGCGATGGAACTTGCCCTGGAGCAGACGCTCAAGTACACGCGTGAGCGGGAGGCGTTCGGTCGGCCTGTCTTTGGCTTTCAGAACACCAAGTTCACGCTGGCTGAAGCCGCGACAGAAACGCGCATCGCACGAGTGTTCCTCGACTACTGCATCGACCTGCACCTTGCGGGTCAACTGGACGTGCAGACCGTCGCCATGGCGAAGTGGTGGACCACTGAGCGAGCGATGAAGGTACTCGATGACTGTATGCAGCTTCACGGCGGATATGGCTACATGACCGAGTACCCCATCTCGAGGTTGTGGGTGGATCAGCGCGTGCAAAAAATCTATGCCGGCACGAACGAGGTGATGAAGGAAATCATCTCGCGTTCCCTATGACTCAGAGGAGTTGCCGCCTGCACGTTAGTCATCTAGAGGAGGAGGACTGATGGCATCGATGGTGGTGCCGTATCGCCACGACATGGGCGGCCACTGCGGATCGGGGGCTCTTCGGGATTTGACCGAATGGGCCGGGATCCGTTGGGGTGATGACACCCCGGACGAAGGCATCGTGTTTGCTCTCGGCGGGGCCCTCGACTTCTCGTATGTTCGCTCGGCCCACCTACGTCCACCGATCTACCTCGTTGGACGCAGCGCGGACCTCGAAGACGAATACTTGACCCGGTTGGGCGCGCGCTTCGAGTGTCGTTCGACAGACGACCCCGATCTCGGGTGGAAATGGGTGACCGAACAGATCGATGCCGGTACGCCGGTCATGGTGTGGACTGACATCGCCGAATTGCCCTATTTGAGAACGCGTCTGAGTATGAGCCGGCACGATGTCGTGATCGTAGGGTACGACGACGACGAGGAACTCGCCTTCGTGGTCGATAACGATCGCGATACACCTCAAGCCGTGCCTTACGAGAATCTACGGAAGGCGCGGGCATCGACGGGATTTCCCGTCCCCACGCGGCACACCACCTACGTAGTCGAGTGGCCCGGCGCGGCACCAGATCTCGGCAATGCTGCCCGGTCGGCCTTCCGTAGGTCCGCGGACGCGATGCAGGGTTCGTGTGTGAGCGCGCCGATCACCGAGGACTCCGATTGTGAAATTCAGGTGCGTGGGCTACCAGGGGTATCGACTTTTGTGGAGGATCTCAAGCGGTGGCCGAAGATCTTTGACGACGACACCCTCGACGGAGCCTTGTTTGCGCTGAGCGCCTTCATCGAAAAAGCCGGAACCGGAGGCGGTCTGTTCCGAGATCTGCAAGCACGTGGATGTCGGCGCGTCGCAGAAGAGTTGAGTTTCGAACCTGCGTTTAAAGCAGCGAAGGCTGCAAAGACCGCATCTGAGTTGTGGACCGCGGTTGCGCACGCCGCTTATGACCGCGGTGCAGATCCGCACCGAAGAGCGAGCGGCGCCGCGTCCGTGGCTGCGCAATTGCCGACAGCCGAACGTCGACTCGCGGAGGCGCTGAGGGAGGCAGGAGATCTACTCCTATGAGTTCTGATTGCTTCGAAGCAAGCCGAACTGGTTGCGACCCAGCAGATTTATTTGAGCGCTTTGAATTGTGTCATAAGAGGGGAGAATCACGATGGCTGTCTTCGCTGATGCGGAAGAGGTTTACCGCTACCTCGCCGGCATCTTTCGACGAGGTTTGGAGAACGAAGACCTTGCGAACAGACTTGCCGGGTCCGGGGTGGTGTTACGGATCCACTACACCGATCCGGATGCGGTAGTAACCGTGGATATGCCGGAGAAGGTCGTAGAGACCGGCGCGGACAGTGGCGTTACACCGAATGTCGAATTGTTCATGTCCGCGGATACCGGCAACAGGTTCTGGTTGGGGAAGGTGAACTTGACCATGGCGATGGCGAAAGGAACTGTACGAGCGAAAGGTCCTGTCACCAAACTGATCAAGCTCATACCGCAGGCAAAGAACCTCTTTCCGGAGTACCGGGCAATCCTTGAGGCCGACAAGCGTCACGACCTGCTCAATGTGTGATGTCGGTGCGGTACCGCGCCCGGGCCCTGGTGAGCGGCCGGCGCGGGCCTCTGGGCGATGTGCCCGGAGATCATCCAGGACAGTTCGCGCGACCACCGTGCGCGGTCGGGATAACTACTCGAGAAGCGTAATTCGATAGAAGGGACTTCAACATGAAGACACGTGCGGCTGTTTTGTGGGGGTTGGAGCAGAAGTGGGAGGTCGAAGAAGTCGAGTTGGATCCGCCAGGTCCCGGGGAGGTCCTCGTGCGGCTGGCGGCCACCGGCTTGTGCCATTCCGACGAACATCTGGTGACCGGCGACCTCCCGATCCCATTGCCGGTAGTGGGGGGTCATGAGGGTGCTGGCACAGTCGTGGAGTGCGGCGAAGGGGTTGAGGAACTGTCCGACGGTGATTCTGTCATCTTGACCTTCCTTCCCTCGTGTGGGCGCTGCTCGTACTGCGCGCGCGGCATGGGCAATCTCTGTGAGTTGGGAGCGGCGCTCATGATGGGACCGCAGATCGACGGCACCTATCGCTTTCACGCACGAGGCGAGGACGTCGGGCAGATGTGTTTGCTCGGGACGTTTTCCGAGTACACAGTGGTGCCGCAGGCGTCCGTGGTCAAGATTGACGGCGGAATCCCCCTGGATCGGGCAGCCTTGATCGGTTGCGGCGTCACGACCGGTTACGGATCTGCGGTGCGGACTGGGGAGGTGCGCGCCGGGGACACCGTCGTGGTAGTGGGAGCGGGCGGAATCGGAATGAATGCGATTCAGGGCGCGCGAATCGCGGGAGCGCTAGCGATTGTGGCGGTCGATCCGGTGAAGTTCAAGCGAGAGCAAGCGAGCGGGTTCGGTGCGACGCACACCGCGGCCTCGATGGATGAAGCTTGGTCGCTGGTCAGCGATATGACGCTGGGCAAGCTGGCTGATGTCTGCATCCTCACCACCGATGTGGCTGAGGCCTCCTACACCGCGGAAGCGCTGGCCTTGGTCGGAAAGCGCGGGCGCGTCGTGGTCACGGCCATCGGGCACCCCGACGACTCATCGATCTCAGGATCACTGCTTGAAATGACGCTTTACGAGAAGCAGATTCGTGGCGCTTTGTATGGCTCATCCAATGCGCCGCACGATATTCCGCGACTGGTCGAGCTGTACTCCGCTGGGTTGTTGAAGCTCGATGAGTTGGTCACCCGCGAATACTCCCTCGACCAAATTAATGAGGGCTACCAGGATATGCGTTCAGGAAAAAATATCCGAGGGCTGGTCCGGTTCTGAAGAGCATCATGCCCACTGCTGTCTTCATGTGCTTGCGTTGCTGCAGATCATGCGGCCGGGCCGCTTGGGTGGTTGGCGTCGGGTCCTTCTTTCCCGTCGTGAGGACGGCAAGCATCAGACACCTCATCGATCATCTATCACATTCTCTGGGAGGCTGAGATGACGGACGCTGGCACGACCACGGCAAGCAGGGATGGGGCTGCTCGTTTCGCTATCGCCCCGGAGGTGTGGACCACGCCGGAGCGACGAGCGCTGAGCCAAATGGCACGGTCTTTCTCGGAACGTGAAATCGCGCCGAAGCTAGCGGAATGGGAGCGCGTGGGTGAGATTCCGCGCGACCTGCATCTCAATGCTGCCGAGGTGGGGCTTCTCGGAATCGGGTTCCCGGAAGAAGTCGGCGGCAGCGGCGGCAATGCGATTGACTCTGCACTGGTCACTGAGGCCATCCTGGCCGCAGGCGGGTCCACTGGCGTCTGCGCCGCCTTGTTCACCCATGGCATTGCCCTTCCCCACATTGCCGCCAATGGCTCCGACGCCCTGATTGAACGATATGTCCGTCCTACGCTCGCAGGAAAGATGATCGGCTCGCTGGGCGTTACCGAGCCTGGAGCAGGCTCAGATGTCGCGAATTTGCGCACACGCGCAGTGCGCGAAGGGGACACCTACGTGGTCAACGGAGCAAAGACGTTCATCACCAGCGGAGTTCGGGCGGACTTCGTTACGACGGCGGTACGCACCGGCGGACCGGGTTACGGTGGAGTTTCATTGCTCGTGATCGACAAGAATTCGCCTGGATTCGAAGTGTCCCGCCGGTTGGACAAGATGGGATGGCGATGTAGCGACACCGCCGAGTTGACTTTCGTCGACGTTCGCGTACCGGCTGAGAACCTGGTGGGGGCAGAGAACAGCGGGTTTTTGCAGATCATGCAGCAGTTTCAGGCTGAACGGCTCGGCATCGCCGTCCAGGCGTACGCGACGGCGGGTAGGGCTCTCGATCTTGCCAAGAGTTGGGCGCGGGAGCGTGAAACGTTCGGTAGACCCTTGACGGGGCGCCAGGTGATTCGCCATAAGCTTGCGGAGATGGCTCGACAGGTCGACGTGGCGTGCACCTACACCCGTGCGGTCATGCAGAGGTGGCTAGCGGGGGAGGATGTCGTTGCCGAGGTGTCGATGGCCAAGAACACCGCTGTGTATGCGTGCGACTACGTGGTTAACGAGGCGGTTCAGATCTTCGGTGGGATGGGCTACATGCGTGAGTCTGAGATCGAGAGACACTATCGAGACTGCCGGATTCTCGGAATAGGCGGTGGCACCAACGAAATCATGAACGAGGTCATCGCCAAACGTATCGGACTCTAGCGACTTGATTGAATCGCCCTGACTTTCCCGGAGGCTCGGGTTATTGGATTCCGGACAGGGGTTGGTCGGTCCCATGTGCATCGTAGAACGCGGCTTCGAACTCGGTGGGTGGGATGTCATTAAGGTAGCTGTGTAAGCGGCTGGTGTTGTGCCAGTACACCCAGCTCAGGGTCGCGAGTTCGACGTCCTCGACGGTCTTCCACGGCCTGGTGCGGACTGGCCCGTAGATCAGCTCCGCCTTGTAGTAGCCGTTCACCGTCTCCAGGGCATTATCGTAGCTGTCTCCGATCGTGCCGATCGAGGGGACCGCTCCGATCTCGGCGAGCCGTTCGCCATAGCGGACGGCGCTGTGCCGGCGTTGGTGATTGTAGAAGGTGTAGCACCAGTCGATGACAACCGCGCGCGCTTGGATGCTATCATGGAATCTATTGCGGGACAATACTTCCCACTCCAAGGAGGAGAAGAACGCCTCCGCGGCAGCATTATCGAAGCACGACCCGACCCGCCCCATCGACTGCCGAATCCCCAACTGCCGGCACAACTTGGTGAAAGCGTTCGCGGTATAGGTGCTACCGCGGTCGGTGTGGAAGATGACCCGCTCGGCCTCCTCGTCGCGCCAGATCGCCTGGCGGCCCCCGCGGGCGGCCACCGCCATCTTGATGGCCGCACACGCCAACTCGGCATCCGGATGCAGGCCCATCGCCGCCCCCAGCAACCGCCGGCTGTAGAGGTCGATCACCGTCGCCAAATACAATTTCTGACCGGACTCGGTCGGGATCTCGGTCATGTCGCCGACCCATTTGCGGTTCGGCGCGGACGCAGTGAAGTCGCGTTTGACCAGGTCCGCGAACTTCGGGGCCGCCTTGTCCTGTTTGGTCAGCCCATTGCGGCGTTTGATGCGGCGCGCCACCAAACCCTGGCGGCGCATCGAGTCTGCCACCGTTTTCTCCGACACCTGCCAGCCCAGCTCACGCAAGTCGGTGACCAGCCGCGGCGACCCATGCAGGTCCCGGGCCTTGTCGAACGCCGCCGCGACTGCCGCGTCGAGTTCGACGCGGCGCCGCTCGGTGTCGGTATAGGGCCCATCCGGGTCAGCCGCACGCTTGATCCACTTGTAGAACCACGCCGCGCTGACTTCCAGCAGCCTGCACGTAACCTCATGCGGCACCCGGTATTTGGCCCTCTGGTCGGCGATGAAACGTGCCACGCTCACTTCGTCGCCTCCTTCACCCACAGGACCACTGATCGCTTGAGGACATCACGCTCCATCCGCAGCTCGGCAACCTCGCTGCGCAGGCGTTTGAGTTCCGCAAGATCGTCGCGGGTCAACTCCCCACGGCCCTCCCGCGCCTCACGGTCCTGGGCAACCCAATTGCCCAAAGTGCCCTCATGCACACCCAGATCCCGCGCGACCTGCGCGATCGGCTTACCCGTCTCCCGCACGATCCGAACAGCCCCCTCACGGAACTCCCGGTCGTACTTCTTCCGCTTCTCTGACATCGCTACTCCTTATAGCTGATGCCTCCACGGTCTCGGGGGAACCTCACGCATGTATGCCGATGGTGCTGGCTTGCGCTTCATCGCACAGCAGCTCACCGACGATGGAGTGCCATCACCGAGCCAATACAACCCGGCACGGAACCGGCATCGTGACCCACGTGGATGGTCCCATTCGGCGATCCGCGCCATTCTCGACAACCCTGCGTACCGCGGTATCCGTGTCTGGGGCAAGCAGGAGAAGTATGAGGTCCTTTTGAACCCCGATGATGTCGCCGCGGGATATGAGACTCGCATGCGGTGGCGCGATCGGGCCGACTGGATCGCACCCGATCGACGCACGCACGAAGAGCTGATCCCTGATGAGCTGGCGCAGGCTGTTCGTCTCCGGATGCAGGCGCGGCGTGGTCCCGGTCGCGTGTGCAGCAGAGAATCGACAGTGCCGTATGCGCTGCGTGGGCTGCTGTTCTGCGCCGCATGTGGACGGCGAATGCAGGGCGCCGCCCGGCCGGGGAAGCAAACAACGCGGATCCTCTACCGTTGTGAGTTCGGCAAGTCACGTTCTGTACCTGTGGACCTGAGTGATCATCCGCGCACCGTCTATCTCCGCGAAGACGCAGTGACAGCGCGACTCGACGAATGGATCGCCACTCTGGCCGATCCAGAAGACCTCGCACGCGGGCAAGACGTGGACCCGGCGGCCGGACCTGGCTACGCCGCCTTGCAGCGCCAGCTGAGCGAGGCGAATGCCAAAGTGGCTGCCTTGATCACCGCCGTGGAGTCTGGCGTGGCCGTTGAGGATCTAACTGCTGCGTTGCGTCAACGTACCGCCGAGCGCGACGAGCTGAGGGCACGCGTTGAGCGAGTGGAGCGGCCCCGCGCCATGTGTGCCGCCGAGATCAGTGAGTTAGTTAAGGAGTTAGGCGGACTGTCGGTCATCCTCGGCGCGGCAACCGGAGCTGAGCGCGCCGAGGTGTACGCAAGCTTGGGCCTGCGTCTCGACTACGACCCGCATCTTCGGCGAGTCACGGCGACTGCCGACCTGAGTCGTGTCGCCGGATGTGTCCGAGGGGGGACTTGAACCCCCACGCCCGTTAATAGGGCACTAGCACCTCAAGCTAGCGCGTCTGCCATTCCGCCACTCGGACTCGTTGTGGGCAGCTAAGGCTATCGGATCACTGAGGCGTGACCCAAACCCAGTCGCCAGGTCAATGGTACGAATGGTGACTGTGACTGGTCCCGTCAACGCCGAAGCGGAGGTCGTCGACCTCGTCAGCGCGCTCATCCGGTTCGACACGTCCAACACCGGCGACCCGGCCACCACCATGGGTGAGGCCGAATGCGCGCGCTGGGTGGCCGAACAGCTCGAAGAAGTCGGCTATACGACCGAATACGTGGAGGCCGGTGCGCCGGGCAGGGGCAATGTGTTCGCCCGGCTCGAGGGCTCCGACAGCTCGCGTGGGTCGCTGCTGCTGCACGGCCACCTCGATGTCGTGCCCGCCGAGGCGTCCGACTGGAGCGTGCACCCGTTCTCCGGCGCGGTCGAGAACGGCTACGTGTGGGGTCGCGGCGCGGTCGACATGAAGGACATGTGCGGCATGATGATCGCGATCGCGCGGCACTTCAAACGCGCAGGCATCACCCCGCCGCGCGACCTGATCTTCGCGTTCCTGTCCGACGAGGAGGCCGGCGGCAAGTTCGGCTCACACTGGCTGGTCAAAAACCGGCCCGACCTGTTCGCCGGGGCTACCGAGGCGGTCGGCGAGGTAGGCGGCTTCTCGTTGACCGTGCCGCGCAAGGACGGCGGCGAGCGGCGCCTCTACCTGGTCGAGACGGCCGAGAAGTCGATGAACTGGATGAAGCTGACCGCGCGCAGCCACGCCGGCCACGGCTCGATGATCCACGACAGCAACTCCGTGACCGCGGTGGCCGAAGCGGTGGCCAAGCTGGGCCGCCACGAGTTCCCGCTGGTGATGACCGACGCCGTCAGCCAGTTCCTGCAGGCGGTCACTGAGGAGACCGGCTATTCGTTCGACGTCGACTCGCCGGACCTGGCCGGCGCCATCGCCAAGCTGGGCCCGATTGCCCGAGTGGTCGGCGCCACCCTGCGCGACACCGCCAATCCGACGATGCTCAAGGCCGGGTACAAGGCCAACGTCATCCCGGCCTCGGCCGAAGCGGTGGTGGACTGCCGGATTCTGCCGGGGCGTCAGGCGGCCTTCGAACACGAGGTCGACGAGCTGATCGGCCCGAACGTCACCCGCGAGTGGGTCACCGAACTGCCGTCCTACGAGACCACGTTCGATGGCGACCTGGTCGACGCGATGAACGGCGCGATCCTGTCCGTGGACCCCGACGCCCGCATCGTGCCGTACATGCTTTCCGGGGGTACGGATGCAAAAGCGTTCGCGCAGTTAGGGATCCGATGCTTCGGGTTCGCACCGCTGCAGTTGCCGCCCGACCTCGACTTCACCGCGTTGTTCCACGGCGTCGACGAACGGGTACCCGTTGACGCGTTGAAGTTCGGTACCCAGGTCCTCGAGCATTTCCTGTTGCACTGCTGATCGACGAAAGGACGAGTCATGGCGTTTGATTACAACCCCTACGAGTTCCTCCCCGAGTTGCCCTCGTTCACGGTGTCCTCGGACACCTTCAACGACGGCGACGCGCTGGGCAACGACCAGGTCAGCGGCATCATGGGTGCCGGGGGAAACGATGTCTCGCCGCACCTGACCTGGTCGGGCTTCCCCGAGGAGACCCGCAGCTTCGCGGTCACGGTCTATGACCCCGACGCCCCGACCGCGTCCGGCTTCTGGCACTGGGCGGTGGCCAACCTGCCCGCCACCGTCACCGAACTGCCCGAGGGAGTGGGTGACGGCAGCGGCCTTCCCGGCGATGCGCTCACGCTGCGCAACGACGCCGGCCTCCAGCGCTTCATCGGCGCCGCCCCGCCTCCGGGACACGGCCCCCACCGCTACATCGTCGCCGTGCACGCCGTCGACGTGGAGAAGCTCGATCTGCCCGAGGACGCGACTCCGGCGTACCTCGGGTTCAACCTGTTTCAGCACGCGATCGCGCGGGCGCTGATCCACGGCACCTACGAGCAGAAGTAGCAGAACACTGAAATCTGCTCTGCGCGCTCCGATTTCCTGCACGGCTGGCTTTTCTGAGGAACTGACGTATGGTCGCAGGTGAGTGATTGCCACTTCTGCTTAAGGAGCGACAATGGCTGACAAGAAACCCGGTAGAAGCCTGAAGAAGGCTGAACGGTCCCTCAAGGACCGGCGCGCTGAGAAGCGTCAGCGCGAAGCCGAGGCGGGTGAGTTCATCCGCAAGCGCAAGCGCGCAAGCTAGGCCGCAGAACCGACCGCTTCGGCCAGTGAGCCGAAGCCCCCCTCGTGAAGGCGGCGGGCGATTCCGTCGTGGATGCCTTTGGCCCACAGCCCGCCGCCGTACACGAATCCGGTGTAGCCCTGCAGGAGTGAGGCTCCGGAGGCGATCCGGTCCCACGCGTCGTCGGCGGTTTCGATGCCGCCGACACTGATCAGCACCAGCCTGTCCCCGACGCGGCGATAGAGCCTGCGCAGCACCTCGACCGAACGTGTGGCCACCGGCCGCCCGGAGATCCCGCCGGGCCCCAGTTCGTCGAGGCCCGGCGTGGCCAACCCGTCGCGCGACACGGTCGTGTTGGTGGCGACGATTCCGGCCAGGCCGAGATCGACTGCCAGGTCGGCGATTTCATCGACGTCTTCGTCGGACAGGTCCGGTGCGATCTTCACCAGCACTGGTTTCGACGTCTCCGCCAGCACCGCGGTCAGGATCGGGCGCAACGACGAAACCGCCTGCAGGTCGCGCAGCCCCGGAGTGTTCGGAGAGCTGACGTTGACCACCACGAACGAGGCGAGCGGTCCCAGCAGACGCGCCGATGTCGCGTAATCCTGCACCGCCTCCTCCGGCGGCGTGATCTTCGTCTTGCCGATGTTCACGCCGATGGGGATATCGGGAACGTGCCGGGCGAGCCTCACCGCGAGTTCGCCCGCGCCGTGGTTGTTGAATCCCATCCGGTTCAACAGCGCATGGTCGTCGGGCAGCCGAAACATCCGCGGTTTCGGATTGCCGGGCTGGGCTTGGGCGGTGACGGTGCCCACCTCGGCGTAACCGAAGCCGAGTGCGCCCCACGCGTGCAGTCCGCTGCCGTTCTTGTCGAACCCGGCGGCCAGGCCCAGCGGTCCGGGAAACCGAACACCGAACACCGTGCTGGCCAGTATCGGATCGCGGGGTCCCAACCACCGTCTCAACGCGCGCCTGGTCCACGGCGGATAGGTGACGGCCCGCAGCAGTGCGAAGACCCACGTGTGAATCCGTTCGGGTGCAACGAGAAACAGCGCCCGCCGCAGCGCGCCGTACATCATCGCCTCACTGTGCGGGCTGCTCCGGGATGTTCATCCGGCTGGCTGCGGTCTTCTTGCGGCGCAGCAACACCCGTCGCGAACCGTCGGTGTAGAGCCTGACGCGGGTGAGTTCCCAGCCTCGGTATTCGGCCTCGATCGACAACCGGGTCGAGGCGCTGACTCGCGTGACGTCCGGCGGCAACCGCAGCGGAATCCATTCGTAGTCGTCTGAGAGGTCTGATTTGACGGCGTCCTCCCAGGCCGCTGGCATCCGTCCGCGGTGAAGTGCGCTCATGCGTGCGCTCTCGCCGCGTCGACGATCACCTGCACACCCGCTCCCGATCCGGACACCACATACAGGGTGCCAGAGGATTCGTCGAATGCCAGGGAGTTCGGTTGCTGCACGGTTCGATATCGCACCTTCTCGACGGGAATGCCGGTGGCCAGATCGTAGCCAACGACCTCGTTCGTCGCAGTCTGCGACACCCAGGCCAGCGTCGACGACCCGGCGAGGCCGTAGGGGGCGTCGCGCACCGGGTACCGCTGACGCAGGATCAGCGGATCGGTGCCGAAGACCAGGAGCCCCTCGCCGCGGGTGTCGGCCACCAGCACCCGACCGGCCGGGTCGGCGACCATCGTCGTCGCACCCTCGCCCGCCCGTAGCGCCTGCGCCTGCTCCTCGCCGTTCTCGGTGAGCGCCGTCACCGACGTCTGGGCGCGGTCCAGTACCACGGCCGTATTCCCTTGTGTGACAAGCGCATCGACACGGGCAAAGATATTCAGCGTAGCGGCTACGGCGGTGTCTGAGCCCAACGTGTAGACGGCGCCGTCGGCGCTCCCGAGCACCAGTCGGCCGTCCGCGCGCCGCGCGATCGCGGTGAAGTCGGTGTCGGGCAGGCCCTCGACCTCGACCTTGGTCGCGGTGCGGCCGGCGACGTCGATCCGGTGGTAGCCGCCGCGCGTCGCCGCGTAGACCTGGCCGTCGCCGTCACCCGTCAACGCCGTTGCGGGACTGGACAACGACACCGTCGCCGCGTCCTCGCCGCCCGGGGAATACACCGTGACCTGCGATCGGTCCGCCGGATCGGGCGCCAGTACCACCAGTGAGCCGCTTTCCGCGTCGACGATCGCCGCCTGCGCATCGGCGCCCAGCGGCCGCACGACGCCGTCGGGCCGGCCGGCCACCGGTGGGGACACCGCGGCCTGCGCGGGCGCGATGGTGGCAGGAGCGTCGGAGCTTTCCGACGAGCAGCCGCCGACCAGCGCAAATGCCGGCACGATAGCCAGCGCCGCCACGATCCGGCGAATCGGCTGATTCGATGTGTTTACCACGGGCGCCAAGGGGTAGCTCTCGGTCGTGCGTACGGTTAAGCGACTGAACGGCCAGTCTAGGCAGACCGCTGCGCGTCGGCTTTCGTCCGCTCGCCGTGCCCTCCCAATTAGCGGCCGCGTCAACGGTATGGTGCGATCATGACCCTCGCCACGGACCGCGCGACCGGCGCCGGTGAGTTTGTCATCGAGGACATGACCACCGGCCTGTATGCCAGCGGCTTCGGCCAGGTGGGCGACGGCCGCAGCTTCTCGTTCCATGTCGAGCGCCAGATGCTGGTCGTCGAGATCTACCGCCCGCGGTTGGCGGGACCGGTCCCGCACGAGGAGGACGTGGTCGCGGTGTCCAGCCGCAAGCTGACCGACATCGACCTCACCGACCGACGCAGCGTGGGCGCGGCGGTGCGTGATCTCGTCGCGTCCGCAGAGCCGGTGGCGCGGACCGGTCGCTAACACCCGCCCACGGTACGGTCGTCGTCGTGACGGACGTGCCGGCGATGTCGTGGGTGCAGGTCGTCGTCCTCGCGATTGTGCAGGGGCTGACCGAGTTCCTGCCCGTCAGCTCCTCGGGGCACCTGGCGATCACGTCGCGCGTGTTCTTCGCCGACGACGCCGGGGCGTCGTTCACCGCCGTCACCCAGTTGGGCACCGAGTTCGCGGTCCTGCTCTACTTCGCCAAGGACATCGGGCGCATCGTCAAGGCCTGGTTCAACGGCTTGTTTGTCACCGCGCACCGCAACGCCGACTACTGGTTGGGTTGGTATGTGATCGTCGGGACCATCCCCATCGCCGTCCTCGGGCTGCTGTTCAAGGACCAGATCCGCACCGGCGCACGCAATCTGTGGGCGATCGCGATCGCGCTGATCGTGTTCTCGGCCGTCATCGCCGCCGCCGAGTACTTCGGCCGCCAGGCGCGCACCGTCGAACAGCTGACGTGGAAGGACAGCATCATCGTGGGCTTCGCGCAGTGCCTGGCCCTGCTGCCCGGTGTGTCCCGTTCCGGCGCGACGATCAGCGCCGGGCTCTTCCTCGGTCTCAACCGCGAGCTGGCCGCCCGGTTCGGTTTTCTTCTGGCCATCCCCGCGGTGTTCGCCTCCGGGTTGTTCTCGCTTCCCGACGCGTTCCATCCCGTCGGGGAGGGGATGAGCGCGACCGGCCCGCAGTTGCTGGTGGCCACGCTGATCGCGTTCGTGGTCGGTTTCGCCGCAGTGGCTTGGTTCCTGCGGTTCCTGGTCAGGCACAGCATGTACTGGTTCGTCGGGTATCGCGTCATGCTGGGCACCGTGGTGCTGATCTTGTTGGGGACGGGTGTGGTGGCAGCGACATGACGGTCATCCTGTTGCGGCACGGCCGCTCGACGTCCAACACCGCGCACACGCTGGCGGGCCGGTCCGAGGGCGTCGACCTCGACGACAAGGGTCGCGAACAGGCGCATGCGGTGGCAACCCGCATCGGTTCGCTGCCGATCCGCGCGATCGTGCGCTCGCCGCTGTTGCGCTGCGAACGAACCGTGGAACCGCTGGCCGCGGCGCTGGGCCTGACGCCGATCGTCGACGACCGGATCTCGGAGGTCGACTACGGGGCCTGGACCGGGCGCAAGATCGCCGACTTGGTCTCCGAGCCGCTGTGGGCGGTGGTGCAGCAGCAGCCCAGCGCCGCGGTGTTCCCCGGCGGGGAGGGCCTGGCCCACGTGCAGGCCCGCGCGGTGTCCGCGGTCCGTGAGCACGACCGTCGACTCGCCGAGGAGCACGAGGGCGACGTGCTGTGGGTCGCCTGCACTCACGGCGATGTGATCAAAGCCATTGTCGCCGACGCGCTCGGCACCCATCTCGACAGCTTTCAGCGGATCACCGCCGACCCGGCGTCGATGAGCGTGATCCGTTACACGGCGGTGCGGCCGTTCGTGATCCACGTCAACCACACTGGTGACCAACTCACGTCGGGGCTGGCGCCCAAACCCGCGAAAAGCGACGCGGAAGACGGCGAGGTGCCGCCGGAGGATGCCGTCGTCGGCGGGTCCACCGGCTAGTCGCAATTACGGGTGACAAGCCCCAACCGGTATTTTGGGAGGTGCCATGGCCCGCGCAATCCACGTCTTCCGCACACCCGACCGATTCGTGGCCGGGACCGTCGGCCAACCCGGTAATCGCACGTTCTACTTGCAGGCCGTCCACGACAAGCGCGTTGTGTCGGTGGTTCTGGAGAAGCAGCAGGTCGCCGTGCTCGCCGAACGGATTGCCGCGCTGCTGCTCGAGATCAATCGCCGGTTCGGAACGCCGATTCCGCCCGACACCGGTGATGTCGAGGATCTCAGCCCGCTGATCACTCCGGTCGACGCGGAGTTCCGCGTGGGCACCATGGGACTGGGCTGGGACTCCGAAGCCCAGACGGTCGTCGTCGAACTGCTGGCGGTGTCGGAAACCGAGTTCGACGCGTCGGTGGTGCTCGACGACGCAGAGGAGGGCCCCGACGCGGTCCGTGTGTTCCTCACACCGGAATCCGCGCGCGAGTTCGCGACGCGCTCCAACCGGGTGATCTCGGCAGGCCGCCCGCCCTGTCCACTGTGTGACGAACCGCTGGACCCCGAAGGCCACATCTGCGTGCGCACCAACGGCTATCGGCGCGGCGCCTTCGCCGAGTCCGACGATGACATCGACATCTGACGGCGGGGCCGATGCGGTCCGCGAAGAGGTGCTGCGGCGCGGTGAACTGACCGTCATCGGGCGCATCCGATCGGCCAGCAACGCGACCTTCCTGTGCGAGGCGAATCTTGGGCAGCACCAAGTCCATTGCGTCTACAAGCCGGTGGCGGGCGAGGCACCGCTGTGGGACTTCCCCGACGGAACGCTGGCCGGTCGCGAGCGCGGAGCCTATCTGGTGTCGGCAGCGTTGGGATGGAATATCGTGCCCTACACCATCATTCGTGAAGGGCCGGCGGGTGAGGGCATGGTGCAGCTGTGGGTGGACCAGCCGGGCGACGAGGTCGACGACGAACGACCGGACGGGCCGGATCTGGTGGATCTGCTTCCCGCAGGGCGCATTCCGCCCGGCTTTTTGCCGATCCTGCAGGCCTACGACTACGCGGGCGACGAGGTCGCCCTGGTGCACGCCGACGACGACCGGTTGCGCCGGATGGCGGTGTTCGACGTGCTGGTCAACAACGCCGACCGCAAGGGCGGACACATCCTGTCCGGCGTCGACGGTCGGGTGTACGGCGTCGACCACGGGGTGACCCTGCACACCCAGGACAAGCTGCGCACCGTGCTGTGGGGCTGGGCCGGTAAACCCGTCGACGACCAGACACTGGAATCGGTGGCCGCGCTGCGCGATCAGCTGCGCAACGGGTTAGGCGACGAACTGTGCGCGCTCATCACCGAGCGGGAGATTGCCGCGTTGCTCTCCAGAACCGTTGCGCTGCTGACCGATCCGGTGATGCCCACACCCGATCGGCATCGCCCGATCCCGTGGCCGGCGTTCTGAGCGATGACCCTGACTGATGCGGCGTTGGCCGCCGAGGTGGCCGCCGAGGCGGGCGAGATGCTGCTGAAGGTCCGCGAGGAAGTGGGTTTCTACGACCCGTACGACCTCGGCGACACCGGCGACAAGCTGGCCAACAGGCTGATCCTCGATCGGCTTCGCGCTGAGCGGCCCGACGACAAGGTGCTCTCCGAAGAAGCGGTCGACGATCTGTCCCGCGTCGACGCCGACCGGGTGTGGATCGTCGACCCGGTCGACGGCACCCACGAGTACTCGATGCCGCGGCGCACGGACTGGGCGGTGCACATCGCGCTGTGGCGACGCGACGGCGGGCCTAACGGGCGCATCACCGACGCCGCGGTCGCGCTACCCGCGCGCAACGAGGTCTACCGCACCGACACCGTCACCCCGCCGCCGCCCCGCGCCGACGGCCCCATCCTGATCACGGCCAGCTCCAACCGGCCGCCGCCGGTGCTGTGGTGGCTGCGCGACCGGATGGACATCCAGTTGGTGCGCATCGGGTCCGCGGGCGCCAAGGCGATGGCGGTGGTGCGCGGTGACGTCGACGCCTACCTGCACGCCGGCGGACAGTGGGAGTGGGATTCGGCCGCGCCCGCCGGCGTGGTGCAGGCCGCGGGTCTGCACGCGTCGCGCATCGACGGCTCGGAGCTGGTCTACAACCGGCGCGACCCCTACCTGCCCGACCTGTTGATGTGCCGGCCCGAGCTCAGCGAGGCGCTGCTCAAGGAGATCCTCTCGGCGTATCGGAGCCGCTGGAGGGACTGATCGGGAATGAAACGGCCGCCCGCGATGTCGGTCAGATCGATGCCTAGAGTCGAGACTATGAATTCGTGGCCGGCTCCCGTCGTCCCGGCGCTGCCGGGCCGGGGACCGCAGCTGCGCCTCTACGACAGCGCCGACCGGCAGGTCCGTCCCGTCAGCGCGGGCGAGACGGCCACGATGTACGTCTGCGGCATCACGCCCTACGACGCGACCCACCTCGGCCACGCCGCCACCTACCTCGCCTTCGACCTCGTGCACCGCATTTGGCTGGACGCCGGGCATCGGGTGCACTACGTGCAGAACATCACCGACGTGGACGACCCGCTGTTCGAACGCGCGCAGCGCGACGGCATCGACTGGCGCGAACTCGCCGACCGCGAGACCCGGCTGTTCAGCGAGGACATGGCCGCGCTGCGGGTGCTGCCGCCGCACGACTACGTCGCCGCCACCGAGGCCATCGCCGAGGTCATCGAGGTGGTGGAGAAGCTGTTGGCCTCAGGTGCCGCCTACATCGTCGACGACGCCGAGTATCCCGACGTGTACTTCCGCGCCGACGCCACCGCACAGTTCGGTTACGAGTCCGGCTACGACCGCGACACCATGGCCCGGTTGTTCGCCGAACGCGGCGGCGACCCGGAGCGACCGGGGAAGGGCGACGAACTCGATGCGCTGCTGTGGCAGGCGCAACGGGCGGGGGAGCCGAGTTGGCCGTCGCCGTTCGGGCCGGGCCGCCCGGGATGGCACGTCGAATGTGCGGCCATCGCCCTGAGCCGCATCGGCACCGACCTCGACATCCAGGGCGGCGGCAGCGACCTGATCTTCCCGCACCACGAGTTCTCCGCCGCGCACGCCGAATCCGTCACCGGCGAGCGCAGATTCGCGCGTCACTACGTGCACGCCGGCATGATCGGCTGGGACGGCCACAAGATGAGCAAGAGCCGCGGGAACCTGGTGCTGGTCTCGCGGCTGCGCGCCGAGGGCGTCGACCCCGCGGCGATCCGGCTCGGGCTGTTCGCCGGTCACTACCGTGCCGACCGGTACTGGAGTGACGCGGTGCTCGCCGAGGCGGTCGAGCGGCTGGGTCGTTGGCGTGCGGCGGTCGCGCTGCCCGGCGCGCCGAATGCGACCGATGTCGTGCAGCGGGTTCGCCGGTACCTCGCCGACGATCTGGACACCCCGAAAGCGCTTGCGGCGCTGGACGGTTGGACAACCGACGCGCTGAGCTACGGCGGCCACGACCCCGAGGCGGGGCACACGGTGGCGACCGCCGTCGACGCGTTGCTGGGCATCGCGCTGTAGCCCCGTTGCGGCGAGTGCGCGCGTCTGTCGACGACACGCCGCTGGTTTCCCAGCCATTTGTGCACCCTCGCGGCGCGCTGAACGTGCGTCGAATGCCGCCGCCGGCGCGGTACCTTAGCCGCCATGAGTTCACTGAACGGCAAAGTCGCGTTGATCACCGGCGGGGCGAACGGCATCGGCGAAGAGGTGGCCCGGCGGCTGCACGACAAGGGCGCCAAGCTCGTGCTGACCGACCTCGACGCCGACCGGTTGGCCCAGGTCGCTGCCCGGTTCGGCGAGGACGGGGTGGTGACATCGGTCGCCGACGTGCGCGACCTGGCGGCGATGGAGGCGGCGGTCGCCAAGGGAGTCGAACGGTTCGGCGGCATCGACATCGTGATGGCCAACGCCGGCATCGCAACCTACGGGTCGGTGCTCGGGGTCGACCCGCAGGCGTTCCAGACGATCATGGACGTCAACGTCGTCGGCGTGTTCCACACCGTGCGCGCTGCGCTGCCCTCGGTGATCGACCGGCGCGGCTACGTCCTGGTGGTGTCGTCGGCGGCCGCCTACGCTGCCTCGGCCGGCATGGCTCCTTATGACGCCTCGAAGGCGGCCGCCGAGCATTTCGCCAACGCGCTGCGCTTGGAGGTCGCGCACCACGGTGTCGACGTCGGGTCGGCGCACATGCTGTGGATCGACACGCCGCTGGTCCGGGAGAGTCGCTCGGACCTGCCGAGCGCGCGCAAGATGCTCGACTCTCTGCCCGGGCCGCTGGGCAAGACCACCTCGGTGGACAAGTGCGGTGAGTTGTTCGTCGCTGGCATCGTGGCCCGCAAGCGGCAGATCAACTGCCCGCGGTTCGTCGGCCTGATGCGCTGGCTCAAGCCGCTGCTGGCGTCGCGGCTGGGGGAGCGGGCCACGCTCAAGACGGTGCCGGATCTGCTGCCGAAGATGGACGCCGAGGTCGCCGCGTTGGGCCGGTCGATGAGCGCGCGCACCGAGGCGCTGGAAAAGCGCTAACCCTCACTGCCGCGAGCGACCGAGTTTGCCCCGCGACACGCCGCGCTTGACCGTACAAATGCGGTCGCTCGCGCGGGATGACGGACGCTCAGCCCCTGAAGCCGGGGCCGCGGCGGCGCAGGTAGCGCTCGAACTCGGCGGCCAGCGCGTCGCCGTCGATCTTGCCGAGCGCCTCGGTCATGTCCACCTCGGCGTCGCCGCGTTCCTCCAGCGACTGCACGTACTCGGCGATCTCGTCGTCCTCGGCGGTCATCTCCGAAACCGCCTGCTCCCACTCCTCGGCCGCGGTCGGCAGGTCGGCCAGCGGCACCTCGACGTCGAGCACGTCCTCGACGCGGCGCAGCAGGGCCACGGTGGCCTTCGGGTTCGGCGGCTGGGAAACGTAGTGGGGCACCGCGGCCCAGAACGTCACCGCGGGGATCCCGGCCTGCACACACGCGTCCTGGAACACACCCGCGATGCCGGTCGGGCCTTCGTACCGCGTCTCCTCCAGCCCGAACACCGCCGCGGAATCCGACGAGTAGGCCGCGCCCGACACCGGCACCGGCCGAGTGTGGGGCGTATCGGCCAACAGGGCGCCGAGGATGACGACGGTCTGCACGTTGAGCTTGTCGGCGATCGCCAACAGCTCCGAGCAGAACGTGCGCCAGCGCATGTTCGGCTCGACGCCGTGCATCAGCACGATGTCACGGTCGGAACCCGGGGGACGGCAGTGCGAAATCCGCATCGACGGCCACACCAGTTCCCGCGTGACCCCGTCGACCTGCCTGATCACCGGCCGATTCACCTGGTAGTCGTAGTAGGCCTCGTCGTCGATCTCGACGATCGTCTCGGCTTCCCAGATCGCGTCGAGGTGCTCCACCGCATCGCTGGCGGCGTCGCCGGCGTCGTTCCAGCCCTCGAACGCTGCGACGACGATCGTGTCGTTCAGTTCGGGCAGGTCGGGCGGTTTCAAACCGCTCGCATCCGACAAGGTCACAACGCCAGCGTAAGCCCTCTGAGGCGGGTAGGAGCGCCATCGCCACACGTGCTGACTTGATTCGCCGACTACCCTGGATTCGTGGCTGATGTGAAGGACCGCGCGTACACCACCGATTTGCTCGACGCCCTCGTAATCGGTGGCCGCGCGATGTGCACCCGGCTGCCAGCCAAGACGAAATACGCTCGGCTGCAATCTGGTTAACCATGGTGTCGACGACAGTGCCGACAAGATCCGCCAGCGTTCGCTCATGGGCGCGCGCCGCCGTGCGGGTCGGATCGATCGCCACGTCGAGGCGGGCGTCCGAGAATCGTTTGGATGACAACGTAGACTTTGCCTGTCGAGAGGCGTTGCAACGGATTCCGGTCTTCACCGTTATCCGCCACGCTCGGCAGACTCAAGGACGCCTTCCCCTAGGGAAGGAGCGCGCATGACTGCCGTTGAGTCGAACACTCTCACGCCGAACATCCGCCCCGACTGCACCGACGAACTGACCGTGACACTGGGTCAGCGGATCATGGTGATCGACGGCGCGATGGGCACGGCGATCCAGCGGGACCGGCCCGACGAGGCCGGATACCGCGGCGAACGGTTCAAGGACTGGCCGAGCGACGTCCAGGGCAACAACGACCTGCTCAACCTGACCCAGCCGCAGATCATCGAGGCGATCCACCGCGAATACCTCGACGCCGGCGCCGACATCATCGAAACCAACACGTTCAACGCGAACGCGATCTCGCTCTCCGACTACGGCATGGAAGAGCTCAGCTACGAGGTGAACTACGCCGGTGCGGCGCTGGCGCGCAAGGCCTGCGACGAGGTCGGCACCGGTGACCGGCCCCGCTACGTCGCCGGAGCGCTGGGACCGACCACGCGGACCGCCTCGATCTCGCCGGACGTCAACGATCCCGGCGCCCGCAACATCACCTACGACCGGTTGGTCGACGCCTACCTCGAAGCCGCCAACGGCCTGGTCGACGGTGGTGCCGACATCATCCTGGTCGAGACGATCTTCGACACACTCAACGCCAAGGCCGCCGTGTTCGCGATCGAGACGCTGTTCGAGGAACGTGGCCGCCGCTGGCCCGTCGTCATCTCGGGCACCATCACCGATGCTTCCGGGCGGACGCTGTCCGGCCAGGTCACCGAGGCGTTCTGGAACTCGGTCCGGCACGCCAAGCCGCTCGCGATCGGCCTCAACTGTGCCCTCGGTGCACCGGAGATGAGGCCCTACATCGCCGAGATGTCGCGAATCGCGGACACGTTCGTCTCCTGCTACCCGAACGCCGGGCTGCCCAACGCGTTCGCCGAGTACGACGAAACCCCCGAGCGCCAGGCCGGCTACGTCGCCGACTTCGCCGAGGCGGGCTTCGTCAACCTGGTCGGCGGATGCTGTGGAACGACGCCCGCGCACATCGCCAAGATCGCCGAGGCCGTCGAGGGCAAGCCACCACGCCAGGTGCCCGAGATCCCCGTGGCCACCCGGCTGTCGGGCCTGGAACCGCTCAACATCGACGACGACACCCTGTTCGTCAACATCGGTGAGCGCACCAACATCACCGGCTCGGCCCGGTTCCGCAACCTCATCAAGGCCGAGGACTTCGACACCGCGCTGTCGGTGGCCCTGCAGCAGGTCGAGGTCGGTGCACAGGTCATCGACATCAACATGGACGAGGGCATGATCGACGGCGTCGCCGCGATGGACCGGTTCACCCGGCTGATCGCGTCCGAGCCCGACATCAGCCGCGTGCCGGTGATGATCGACTCCTCCAAATGGGAGGTCATCGAGGCCGGCCTGAAGAACGTGCAGGGCAAGCCGATCGTCAACTCGATCTCCCTGAAGGAGGGCGAGGAGAAGTTCATCCGCGAGGCGCGCTTGTGCCGTAAGTACGGCGCCGCCGTCGTCGTGATGGCCTTCGACGAGGAGGGGCAGGCCGACAACCTGGAGCGCCGCAAGGAGATCTGCGGTCGCGCCTACCGGGTCCTGACCGAAGAGGTCGGCTTCCCCGCCGAGGACATCATCTTCGACCCGAACTGCTTCGCGCTGGCCACCGGCATCGAGGAGCACGCGACCTACGGGATCGACTTCATCGAGGCGTGCGCCTGGATCAAGGAGAACCTGCCCGGGGTGCACCTGTCCGGCGGCATCTCGAACGTGTCGTTCTCCTTCCGCGGCAACAACCCGGTCCGCGAGGCGATCCACGCGGTGTTCCTCTTCCACGCCATCCAGGCGGGCCTGGACATGGGCATCGTCAACGCAGGCGCGCTGGTGCCCTACGACTCGATCGACGCCGAACTACGGGAGCGCATCGAGGACGTCGTGCTGAACCGTCGCGAGGATGCTGCCGAACGGCTGCTCGAGATCGCGGAGCGGTTCAACAGTAAAGGCAAGGGCGAAGACCCCCAAGCTGCGGAGTGGCGATCCTTGCCGGTTCGCGAGCGGATCACGCACGCGTTGGTCAAGGGCATCGACGCCCACGTCGAGGACGACACCGAGGAACTGCGGGTCGAGATCGCCGACGCGGGCGGGCGACCGATCGAGGTGATCGAGGGTCCGCTGATGGACGGTATGAACGTCGTCGGCGACCTGTTCGGCTCGGGCAAGATGTTTTTGCCCCAGGTCGTGAAGTCGGCCCGGGTGATGAAAAAGGCCGTCGCCTACCTGCTTCCGTTCATCGAGGCGGAGAAGGAGGAGGCCGGCACGACGGGTTCCAAAGACACCAACGGCACGATCGTGATGGCGACCGTCAAGGGCGACGTCCACGACATCGGCAAGAACATCGTCGGGGTTGTCCTGCAGTGCAACAACTTCGAAGTGATCGACCTCGGGGTGATGGTGCCCGCGCAGAAGATCCTGGACGCGGTGAAGGAGCACGACGCCGACATCGTCGGGCTGTCCGGCCTCATCACCCCGTCGTTGGACGAGATGTCCAACTTCGCCGTCGAGATGGAACGCGCAGGGCTGGAGATCCCGCTGCTCATCGGCGGCGCGACCACCTCGCGCGCGCACACTGCGGTGAAAATTTCGCCGCGCCGCAGCGGTCCGGTGGTCTGGGTCAAGGACGCGTCCCGCTCGGTTCCGGTGGCCGCCGCGCTGCTCGACGACAAACAGCGGCCCGGACTGCTGGAGGCCACCGAGAAGGACTACGCATCGCTGCGCGAACGGCACGCCCAGAAGAACGACCGGCCGATGCTGACGCTGGAGAAGGCCCGCGCGAACCGGACGCCGATCGACTGGGACGGCTACACGCCACCGGTGCCCGCTCAGGGGCTCGGCGTGCGCGAGTTCCTCGATTACGACCTCGCCGAACTGCGCGAGTACATCGACTGGCAGCCGTTCTTCAACGCCTGGGAGATGAAGGGCCGATTCCCCGACATCCTCAACAACCCGGCCACCGGGGAGGCGGCGCGCAAGCTCTACGACGACGCGCAGGAGATGCTCGACACGTCGATCAAGGAGAAATGGCTGACCGCGAACGGGGTGATCGGTTTCTTCCCGGCCAACGCCGTCGGTGACGACGTCGAGGTCTACACCGACGACACCCGCACCGAGGTGCTGACCACACTGCACAACCTGCGTCAGCAGGGCGAGCACCGCGAGGGCATCCCGAACCGGTCACTGGGTGACTTCGTTGCGCCGAAGAAAACGGGTCTGGCCGACTATGTCGGTGCGTTCGCCGTGACCGCCGGCCTGGGCAGCCAAGAGAAGATCATGGAGTTCAAGGCGGCGCTAGACGATTACAGCGCCATCCTGCTGGAGTCGGTCGCCGACCGGCTCGCCGAGGCGTTCGCCGAACGGATGCACCAACGGGTCCGCAAGGAGTTCTGGGGATACCAGCCCGACGAGCAGCTGGACAACGACGCGCTCATCGGCGAGAAATACGTGGGCATCCGTCCCGCGCCCGGTTATCCGGCATGCCCGGAGCACACCGAGAAGGCGACGCTGTTCAACCTGCTGGACGTCACGAAGCGCACCGGCATCGAGCTGACCGATTCGATGGCGATGTGGCCGGGGGCCGCGGTCAGCGGCTGGTACTTCTCGCACCCGCAGTCGCAGTACTTCGTCGTCGGCCGGGTGGCCCAGGACCAGGTCGCCGATTACGCCAAGCGCAAGGGTTGGACGCTGAAGGAGGCCGAGCGCTGGCTCGCGCCCAACCTCGGCTACAACCCGGAGGACTGAATGGAGGCGGTGCTGCGCGCCGTCCTCTTCGATATGGATGGCACCCTCGTCGATTCGGAAAAGCTGTGGGACGTCTCGTTGGGGGCGCTCTACGCCGAACTCGGGGGCGAGCTGACCCCACAGGTGCGCGAGGCGCTGGTCGGCGGCTCGGCCGAGGACACCATCCGGACCGTGTACACCGACCTCGGACTCGAGCAGGATCCGCGCGCGATGGCCGAATCGAACCGATGGCTGCACGACTACACCGCCGAGCTGTTCGACGGCGGCCTGGAGTGGTGTGACGGTGCCCAAGAATTACTCGATGAGCTTGCCGCAGAAGAAATCCCGATGGCGCTCGTTACCAACACTCTGCGCGCACTGACCGACAAGGCGCTGAACAGCATTGGTTCGCACTACTTTTCGGTGACCGTCTGCGGTGACGAGGTTGCCCGCGGCAAACCCGCACCCGACGTATACGAACGCGCGGCCACACTGCTGGGTTTCGATCCGGTGGCGTGTCTGGCGGTCGAAGACTCCGTCACCGGCTCGGCGGCCGCCGAACGTGCCGGATGCCCGGTGCTGGTGGTACCCAACGACGTAGCGGTACCCGAGGGGCCACGTCGACACCACGCTTCCTCGCTCGCCGGGTTGCGTGCCGCGGACCTCCACCATGTCCATTCCGAACTGGTGACCAGGCCGGGAGAACGCACCGCCTGAGCACCGGTCTGTGATTGAATGTGACATCCATCACGCGCTGTGGAAAGGTCTCACATGACTCACGGACCCGCAGGTGACTCCTCGACGGCGGTGGATTACGAGGAATCCGAGCACAGCGGTCGCGTCGTTCTCATCGCGTCCGTCGCGGCGCTCGGCGGCCTGCTGTTCGGCTACGACAGCGCGGTCATCAACGGCGCGGTTGCGGCGGTCGAGGACCATTTCCAGATCAGCAAGGCGGTTACGGGCGTGGCCGTGGCGGCGGCCCTGATCGGCGCCGCGTTGGGTGCGCTGGTCGCCGGACGTCTCGCCGACAAGATCGGCCGGCTGTCGGTGATGAAGGTCGCCGCGCTGCTTTTCTTCATCAGCGCCTTCGGCACCGGCCTGGCCACAAACGTCTGGATGTTCACGATTTTTCGCATCGTGGGCGGTATCGGCGTCGGCGTGGCTTCGGTCATCGCACCGGCCTACATCGCCGAAACCTCGCCACCGCGGATCCGGGGCAGGTTGGGCTCGCTACAACAGCTGGCCATCGTCTCCGGCATTTTCATCTCGCTGGCGATCGATGCGCTGCTGGCCCGCCTGGCCGGCGGATCGCGCGAGGAACTCTGGTTGGGGATGGCAGCCTGGCGCTGGATGTTCCTCGTGATGGCGGTACCCGCCGTGGTCTACGGCGTGCTGGCGTTCACGATCCCCGAATCACCGCGTTATCTCGTTGCCACATACCGGATTCCGGAGGCGCGGCGGGTGCTGACGAAGTTGCTGGGGGAGAAGAACCTCGAGCTGACGATCACGCGCATCAAGGAATCGCTGAAGTCGGAGAAGCCGCCGTCGTGGCGCGATCTGCGCAAGCCGACCGGAGGGCTCTACGGCATCGTCTGGGTGGGTGTGCTGCTGTCGGTGTTCCAGCAGTTCGTCGGCATCAACGTGATCTTCTACTACTCGAACGTGCTGTGGGAGGCCGTCGGGTTCGGGGAGCAGCAGGCGTTCCTGATCACCGTGATCACGTCGGTGACCAACATCGTCACCACGCTGATCGCGATCGCGCTGATCGACAAGGTCGGACGCAAGCCGTTGTTGTTGGTCGGGTCGACGGGTATGGCGATCACCCTCGGCACGATGGCGGTCATCTTCGGCACGGCGCCGGTGGTCGACGGCCAGCCGAGCCTGGAGGGCATCGCCGGTCCGATTGCACTGGTGGCCGCGAACCTGTTCGTGGTGTCGTTCGGCATGTCGTGGGGTCCGGTGGTCTGGGTGCTGCTCGGTGAGATGTTCCCGAACCGCATCCGCGGCGCCGCGCTGGGTCTGGCCGCCGCAGCGCAGTGGCTCGCCAACTGTGCGATCACCGCGTCGTTCCCCGCACTCGGTGACTTCTCGCTCGGCATCGCCTACGGCTTCTACGCGATCTGCGCGGTGCTGTCGTTGCTGTTCGTGTGGAAGTTCGTCGCCGAGACCAAGGGTAAACACCTCGAGGACATGGGCAACGAGGTCGCATCGCAGCAGGAAACCGTCTGAGCGGCATCGACGAGTCGGTCGACGTCGTCGTCGCCGGCTCTGCCGGGGCGCTGGCCGGAGCCTATACCGCTGCGCGGGAAGGACTCTCGGTCGCAATCGTGGAGGCGAGCGACCGGTTCGGCGGCACCTTCGCCTACTCCGGAGGCGGCGGCATGTGGTACCCGTGCAATGCGGTGCTCACCCGCGCCGGATGCGACGACACGATCTCCGACGCGCTGCGTTACTACCGCGAGGTTGTCGGCGACCGCACACCCGCGGCACTTCAGGAGACCTACGTCCGCGGCGGTGCCGCGCTGATCGACTACCTCGAACGCGACGAGCACTTCGCGTTCAAGATCCTGCCGTGGCCCGACTACTACAGTTCGGCGGCCGGGGCCCGCACCGACGGCATGCGCCACATCGTCTCCAAGGCGGTGCCCGACGAGCGCCTCGGCCGGTTCGCGGGCCTGGTTCGTGGGCCGCTGGACCATGAGCGCCTCGGGGCGCCGCAGCCCGATCTGCTCACCGGCGGGCGGGCGCTGGTCGGGCGGTTTCTGTGGGCGATGGCCGACAACCCGGCGGTGACGGCGCATCTGTCCACGAGCCTGGTCGAGTTGGTCGTCGAGGGAGGTCGCATCGTCGGAGCGGTCGTGGAGCACGACGGCGAGCGACGCACGATCACGGCGCGGCGCGGCGTGCTGCTCGCCACGGGCGGTTTCGAACAGAACGCCGACATGCGGGCCGAATTCGGCGTCCCCGGAAGCGCTCGCGACACCATGGGCGCCCCGGCCAACACCGGACTGGCCCATCGGGCGGCGATCGCCGTCGGGGCGGACGTGGACCTGATGGACCAGGCGTGGTGGTCGCCGGGGCTGATCCATCCGGACGGCCGCGCCGCGTTCGCGCTGTGCTTCACCGGCGGCATCTTCGTCGACCGTTCCGGCCGCCGCTTCGCCAACGAGTCGGCGGCCTACGACCGGTTGGGGCGCGCGATCCTGCGCGCGATGCGCGACGGCACGGTCGGGTCGCGGTACTCGATGGTCTACGACAGCCGAACCGGCGAACAACCGCCCGTGATGGCCACCAACGTCTCCTTCTCGCCGACCGAACAGTACTTCGCCGAGGGTCTGTGGGTGCAGGCCGACACGCTGGCCGCACTCGCCGGTCAGATCGGCGTTCCGGCAACACAATTGGAAGACACCGTGCGCCGTTTCAACGAGTTCGCGGCGCGGGGTGTCGACGAGGACTTCGGTCGCGGCCGCGAATCGTTCGACCGGGCCTTCACCGGCGGCGCGTCGCCGCTGGTGCCGATCGACACCCCGCCCTACCGCGCGGCGGCCTTCGGCATATCCGACCTCGGCACCAAGGGCGGGCTGCGCACCGACACCGACGCCCGCGTCCTGGACACCTCCGACCGGCCCATCGCGGGTCTGTATGCGGCGGGGAACACGATGGCGGCCGTCTCGGGGGAGACCTACCCCGGTGGAGGAAACCCGATCGGGGCGTCGCTGTTGTTCAGCCACCGCGCCGCACTGCACATGGCGCGTACGTGACCGGGGTCGGGCAAACCGGCGTGACCCGACGGGTGCGAGCGTGACACAATCGCGTGCCGTGAAGACCTTCGACGCCCTGTTCGCGGAGCTCAGCGAACGCGCCCGGACCCGCCCCGCCGGTAGCGGCACCGTCGCCGCACTGGACGGCGGCGTGCACGGGATCGGCAAGAAGATCCTCGAGGAAGCCGGCGAGGTGTGGCTGGCGGCCGAACACGAGAGCGATGACGCGCTCACCGAAGAGATCAGCCAGCTCCTGTACTGGACACAGGTGCTGATGATCGCTCGGGGACTCACCCTCGACGACGTCTACCGGAAGCTGTGAATCGCATGCTTCGCGTCGCCGTCCCCAACAAGGGCACACTCTCCGAACCCGCCAGCGAGGTCCTGTCCGAAGCCGGCTACCGGCGCCGCACCGACCAAAAAGACCTGACGGTCATCGACCCGGCCAACAACGTCGAGTTCTTCTTCCTGCGCCCCAAAGACATTGCGATCTATGTCGGCTCGGGGCAACTCGACTTCGGGATTACCGGCCGCGATCTGGCCGCCGAATCGGATGCGCCGGTGCGGGAGCGGTTGGCGCTGGGCTTCGGCTCGTCGTCGTTCCGGTATGCGGCCCCGGCCGGGCGCGATTGGCGGGTCGAGGATCTCGCGGGAAAGCGGATCGCGACCGCGTTTCCGAACCTGGTGCGAAAAGACCTGGCCGCGCACGGCATCGAGGCGACGGTGATCCGGCTCGACGGCGCGGTGGAGATCTCCGTGCAGCTCGGCGTCGCCGACGCGATCGCCGATGTGGTGGGCTCCGGACGAACACTGGGACTGCACAATCTGGTGCCGTTCGGCGATTCCCTGTGTGACTCCGAGGCGGTGCTGATCGAGCGGGACGGCGCGCCGGACAGCCCCACCGGCGCCCAACTGGTGGCCCGTGTGCAGGGCGTGGTTCGCGGCCAGCAGTACCTGATGCTCGATTACGATTGCCCGCGCAGCGTTCTCGACCGTGCGGTCGCGGTGACCCCCGGCCTGGAGTCGCCGACAATCGCTCCGCTCGCCGACCCGGCGTGGGCGGCGGTGCGCGCTCTGGTGCCCCGCCGCGACGTCAACAAGATCATGGACGAACTCGCCGCCATCGGTGCCAAGGCGATACTGGCTTCTGACATCCGATTCTGTCGCCTGTGATTCAGCGCGAACCCTTCCGGCCTGCGTGTTAGCGTCCGGAGGTCCATAACACCGGCCGGAGGTCGCCATGACACAGGTCCTGATTCTGGTACTCGCACTGTTGATCGGCGTCATCGCCGGCCTACGCGCACTGACCGCGCCGGCGGTGGTGTCCTGGGGCGCACTGCTGGGGTGGATCGACGTGGACGGGAAATGGTCGGAGTGGATGGCACATCCGATCACCGTCACCGTGTTGACCATCTTTCTGCTCGTCGAGCTGGTCACCGATCAGCTGCCGAAAACCCCCAGCCGTAAGACGGCTCCCCAGTTCATCACGCGCCTGATCATGGGCGCCTTCGCCGGCGCGGTGATCGGCAGTGCGTACTTTCACACGTTCAGTGCGCTCGGCGCGGGTGTCATCGGCGCGGTGCTCGGCACGATGGGCGGCGCGGCGGCACGTCAGCGGTTCGCCGACCTGCGCAACGGCCAGGACCGCCCTGGCGCGATCCTCGAAGACATCGTTGCCGTGGGTGGCGGCTTCCTGATCGTGTTCCTGGTCAGCCTGGTGTGAACGGCCCACCGTGACAGAACGATTCGACGCGATCATCGTCGGTGCGGGGCAGGCCGGGCCACCGTTGGCGGGCCGGCTCACGCAGGCGGGGCAGAAGGTCGCGGTCATCGAACGCAAACTCGTCGGCGGGACATGCGTGAACTACGGATGTATCCCGACCAAGACCCTGGTCGCCAGCGCGCACGCCGCCCATCTGGCCCGCCGCGGTGCCGAATACGGTGTCAGCACAGGCGATATCGGCGTCGATATGACAAAGGTCAAGGCGCGCAAGGACAAGATCGTGCTCGATGACCGCGACGGCGTCGAGTCCTGGCTCGAAGGCATGGACGGATGCACGTTCATCCGCGGCCACGCACGCTTCTCCGATCCGCACACGATCCGCGTCGACAACCGAGTGCTGCACGCGGACAAGATCTTCCTCAACGTCGGCGGTCGCGCCGTCGCACCCGACATGCCCGGGCTGGCCGACATCGACTACCTGACCAACGTCGGCATTCTCGAACTCGATACGGTGCCCGAACATCTCGTCATCATCGGCGGCAGCTACATCGCACTGGAGTTCGCGCAGATGTACCGTCGCTTCGGAGCCGGGGTCACCGTGATCGAGAAGGGGCCGCGGCTGACATCACGTGAGGATGAGGACGTTTCGGCCGCGGTCAAAGACATCCTGGAGGCCGAGGGCATCGATATCGCCCTCGACGCCGACGCGATCCGATTCACCAAGACCGACAGCGGTTTCGAGGTCATCCCGAGCGACGGTGCGGCACCCATCGCAGGTACTCATCTGCTCATCGCGGTCGGGCGCACCCCCAACACCGACGACCTGGGGCTCGAGAACGCCGGGGTCGAAACCGACGCCCGCGGTTACATCGCCGTCGACGATCGATTGCGCACCAACGTCGAACACATCTGGGCCATGGGCGACTGCAACGGTAAGGGGGCGTTCACGCACACGTCGTACAACGACTTCGAGATCGTCGCGGCGAACCTGCTCGACGACGACCCGCGCCGGGTCAGCGACCGCATCACGACGTATGCGCTTTACATCGACCCTCCGCTGGGGCGCGCCGGTCTGACCGAGGCGCAGGTGCGCGAGTCGGGTCGAAAAGCGTTGGTCGGCAAGCGTCCGATGACGCGGGTCGGCCGCGCGGTGGAAAAAGGGGAGACGCAAGGCTTCATGAAGGTGGTCGTCGACGCCGAGACCGAGCAGATTCTGGGTGCGGCGATCCTCGGCGTCGGCGGTGACGAGGTTATCCACTCGATCCTCGACATCATGACCGCTGGGGTTTCCTACACCGCGATCTCGCGCACGATGCACATCCATCCGACCGTCAGCGAGTTGGTGCCTACGATGCTGCAGGAGATGACGCCCCTGACCTAGGCGGACTATCGAATATCGTCGACGCATGCCCACCGCGCTGCCGAATCTCGATGCACTGATCGCCAAGGACGAGATCCGCGATCTCGTCCTTAACTACTGTCGCGCGATGGATCGCGGCGACGTCGCACTGGCTGAATCTCTGTACGAGAAAGGCGCCCACGACGAGCACGGCTTCAACGCGACGAACACCGCCGAGGAGTTCATCGACTCGATCGGAGACTTACTCGGCGGACTGGCGACGCTTCAGCACAACGTCACGAATCACCTCATCCGGATCACCGGACCCGATACCGCCGAAGGGGAGGCCTACGTGGTCGCCTACCACCGCGCCGAGCGTGCTGGTGTCGGGTATGTGCTGATCACCGGCGGCCGTTATCTCGACCGCTACTCAAAGCGGGAGGATCGGTGGAAGTTCGCCCACCGCAAATGCGTGGCCGACTGGACACACGAGTTCTCGGCGCCGCTCGCGAGCGATGTCAAGAACCCAGTGTCCGGCAACCTTGCCGAGGGGCGCATGGACGAGCAGGACCCCTCATACGCGTTCTTTACCGCGTTCCCGCGCGGGGAACGGGCATAGCCTACGACGCCGCAGGCGATGGCGCCGCTGCCGTGACCGAGCGGCCGACGATGAATTGCCGGGTCACCAAAGCGAACCGGTGACCGAGGTGACGGTGGGTGGCTACATCGGCGGCGTGGACCCCGTCGGGGTCGGCGTCGACGTCGGTCTGCGCGCCGGCGCCGAGAAAGAAGCCGAGCCGGTTGAGGTCGTTCTCGCTCGCCTTCGAATGGTTCCAGCCCGGAGGCAGACCGAGGCTGACCCAGTGCATGTGGTGCTGCGCGGCGAACACCGCCAGCGACACCAACGTGTTCAACTTGTCGCCGCTTTTACCGCCGGAATTGGTGAACCCGGCCGCGACCTTGTCGCGCCACGCGCCGGTGAAACAACGCCGCCCGGTCGACTCGGCGAAGCCCTGGAACGCCGCGGACACGTTGCCCATATAGGTCGCGCTCCCGAACACGATGCCGTCGGCCGAATCCAGAACGTCCCAGTCGGCGTCGGTCATCCGGTCGACGGCAACGGTTGCCACGACCGCGCCCGCGTCGCGCGCTCCCGCGGCCACGGCTTCGGCGAGCGTCGCGGTGTGCCCGAAACCCGAGTGGTAGGCAACCGCGACGGCAGGTGCGGCGATGTCAGATCCGTTGTGCGTCATGTCAACTCATCCTGTCTGCGTGCTGTTGATCTCTGCGCGCCTGCGCAGCCAGTCCGGTAGCGGTGCGTGTTCCAGGTATGCCTGCAGCCGATCCAGGTAGGCGTGGGTTCCGCCGAGGAACCCGCCGGCGTTGCGCACGCCTAATCCCCGATGGGTGAACTTCAGCAGGGTGCCGGTGCCGTCGGGAGTCAGTTCGTAGCGCACGGTGCTGTCCTCGACGATGGGCTGACGCCACTCGTGCTCGAGGACGTGCGGCGGATCCCACACCAGAATGCGCCCGGTCATGCGCATCCGGTCCGGAGGTAGCGGCGGTCCGATGGGCACCATCTCGATCGTCCCGCCTTGCCGCGGTTCGATCGTCGTCGCGCCGAACCACTCTCGGCGTTCGGCGGGGTCGGCGATCGCGTTCCAGACCGCCTCGATCGGATAGGGCAGTCGGCGTTCGAACGTCAGGACGGCGCGCTCGCCGTCGATGGTCAACCGGCCGTTGCGGTCAGTCATCGCCGCTCCCGTGCTTTGCTTCCAGATGACGCTCCAGTGCGGCGAGGTGGTCGGTCCAGATGCGGCGGTAACGCGCGATCCAATCGTCGATCGCCATCAGTCCGTCGGCGCGAAGCGCATAGATGCGGCGCTGCGCGTCGGGCCGCACCTCCACCAGGCCGACTTCCCGCAGCACCCGCAGATGCCGGGACACCGTCGGCTGGGTCAGTCCAGGCAGGCTCGCGACCAGTTCACCCGCGGTGCGTTCACCGTCGACGAGCTGGTCGAGCAGTGCGCGACGACTCGGCTCGGCGACCGCTTCGAAGACGTCCATGCGGCTAGTATTACATTCTATCTATATAGACGCAAGGACATATTGCTCAGCTCGCGCTGAAGGGGTTGTGTTCGGCGATCAGTTTCTCGAGCCGGGCCTCATCAAGCCTCACCCGGATGGTGGCGGCTTCCTGTTGGTCGCGGATCACCTTGGCCAGGGTGAACGAACTGGTGACCAGAAACAGCGCCGTCATGCCCAGAAACAGTCGCTGCCAGGAGTCCAGGGGAAGGAACAAGATCCCGCCGACCAGTCCGACCAGGCTGACGCCGAAAGCGATTGCGGCTTGCAGGAAGTAGGCGGCGGTGGTCCGCGAGGTGGTAGGTGTGTCCATGCCGCCAGCCTGCAGGCGCAGCCGACGGCGGGGGTAGGTAGAACTACCCGACCTTCGACCTGTGTGCCGCGCGTATCAGGCGCAACTGGCCGATCTCGGCGGTGTTCTTGGTCAATTCGACGTTCACCCACAGCGCGGTGCGCGCGACGGTGTGGCCCGAGTCCTCGCCCCACGGGTACGCCGAGGGGGCGTTCGGGTCGACGCCGGTCAACACCTCTCGCCAGCGGTCGGCGAGGTGACGCAGGCGGGCGACGGCGGCGGCGCCCTCACCCGGCCAGGTGACGACGCCGGGCTCCCGCGGTGCTTCGCCGGTCAGATGATCGATCGCGCTCGACCACCACCAGTCGACGTGCCACGTGAGCCACGCGATCGTCGGCGCCGGGATGGGCTGGGGTTCCGTGGCGGACCAGTCCGCACGCCACACACCGTCCGCATCCGGCCGTACCGTCCACGTCACCTCGGCGGGCTCCCAGAGGAAGTCGTCATCGGCGAGGGCGGCCAAGTGCAGGTCGGCCAGCGCCCACACGAGTTCGAACTGCCACTGGAGGTCGACGGTCACGGGCGGCGTTGCACCAGCAGGGTCTGCGCCGAGGTGCCGATGAAGCCCTGCCGATCGAAGAGTTCGGCCGTGGTCACCCCGATGCCGTCGGGGCCGATCGAGCCACGGGCACGAACCGCGAAGTCGCTACCTGTTGGCAGGCGGTGCAGATGCACGGCGGTGTCGGTGTTCATGAACACGAACGACTCCGGGTCCAACGCCGCACCTGCACCGTTGGCGCTGTCCACGACCATCGCGAGCCGCTGCAGCGCGGTCGTCGGCTCCGAATCAACAAGCGCGACAAGCGGACTCATCCACACCACGTGTCCGGTCTCGCCGGTCTCGGGTTGGCGCCGCCAGCTCACCGTCTCCAGGTAGCCTTTCGCGCCGACCCAGCCGTGGGGCACCTCCACGGCGGTGCCCTCGATGAGTGGGGGATAGCGGTCGGTGGCCGCGTCGGCGGTGTCGCTGGTCGCCAACAGCCATGCCGTCACGCGGGCCACCGCGCGCCGTGTGCCGTCGGGCCGGGTGTGGAGCATCTCGGCGGCCATCAGCGATATTCGCGCGCCCGGGCGTTCCACCCAAGCGCGGACCCGCAGCTGCTCGACGGGAATCGCCCCCAGGATGTCCAGAGTCAAGCGCCCGATGCGCAGTCCCGAGTCGCCGGCCAGCTCCTCGATACGTTTGGTCATCAGCGCCAACGGCGGTGAGCCGTGCTGGATTTCGGGATTCCAGTTGCTGCGGGTGCCGTCTGTGGACTCGAAGACCTCGAATTCGTTGTCGGTACCGATTCGGCGGTAATGGCAATCGATCACGCCTCGGCTCCCGCTCGTTCCGGCCCTCGGCTCACGCCGCAGGCTCCGCCGCTCGCAGCACGATGTCCTCGGCGGTCGGCGAACCTTCATCGGGTGCCTCGGGCCAACCCGGGTACGGCGGCGGGGTGCCGCCGAACACCGGGCAGTGCGCGTGGTGGGCGCACCAGTCGCACATCGCCGACGGCTTCGGGCGGAAATCACCGGTGGCTCCGGCGTCCTGGATGGCTCGCCAGATGGCGGTCAGCGTCTTCTCGAACCGCATCAGCTCGTCGAGGTCCGGGGTGTAGTCGAGGATCTGACCGTCGGCCAGGTACAGCAGCCGCAGCCGCGCAGGCAGCACGCCACGCGAACGCAGCAGCGCCACCGCGTAGAACTTCATCTGGAACATGGCCTTGAACTCCGCGAGCGCGCGCGCCTCGGGCGGCGCCTTGCCGGTCTTGTAGTCGACCACCCGCAGCTCACCGGTGGAGGCGACGTCGATGCGATCGACGAAGCCGCGCAGCAGCGTCCCGTCCGCCAGTTCGACCTCGACGCGCTGCTCACAACTGTCCGGGTCGAAGCGGGTGGGATCCTCGAGCCGGTAGTAGCCGGCCAGCAGGTCGCGCGCCTCCCTCAGCAGCGTGGCCCGCACCTCGGGGGCGAACTCGTCGGCGATGTCCGGGCGTTCGGCGACCACGCGGTCCCAGGCCGGCTCGACAAGCGTCATCGCGGTTTCCGGACGGCGCTGGGCGGCCGGCAGCGCGTACAGCTGCTCGAGCGCCGCGTGCACCACCGAACCGCGGACCTGGGCGACCGAGGACGGCGCGGGCAGCCGATCGATCGCGCGGAAGCGGTACAGCAGCGGGCACTGCTTGAAGTCGGCGGCCCGCGAGGGCGACAGCGCCGGGCGCCGCAGCTTCTGCGCGCCCTGCTCGTTCATAACGCCAGCCTAAGACCGCTGTCCGACAACCCCGGTACCCACGACGGCGCGTCTACTGGCAGGCTGAACGACTGTGCCAAGGACCGGTCCGTTCGCCGTCGGCGATCGGGTGCAGCTCACCGACGCCAAGGGTCGTCACTACACGATGGTGTTGACGCCCGGCGGGGAGTTCCACACCCATCGCGGCGTCATCGCCCTCGACTCCGTGATCGGGCTGCCTGAGGGCAGCGTGGTCAAGTCCACCAACGGCGACCAGTTCCTCGTGCTGCGGCCGCTGTTGGTCGACTACGTGATGTCGATGCCGCGCGGCGCCCAGGTCGTCTACCCCAAGGACGCCGCGCAGATCGTGCACGAGGGCGACATCTTCCCCGGCGCCCGGGTGTTGGAGGCCGGTGCCGGCTCCGGCGCGCTGACGTGCTCGCTGCTGCGGGCCGTCGGCCCCGAGGGGCGGGTGATCTCCTACGAGGTCCGCGAGGACCACGCTCACCACGCCGAGCGCAATGTCGCGACCTTTTTCGGCGAGGCGCCGGCGAATTGGGAGCTGGTGATCGCCGACCTGACCACCTACAGCGGTCCGGAGGTCGACCGCGTCGTCCTCGACATGCTCGCTCCATGGGAGGTATTGGGCACGGTCGCCGACGCGCTGGTCGCCGGAGGCGTGCTGATGGTCTACGTCGCGACCGTCACGCAGTTGTCGCGAGTGGTGGAGGCGCTGCGCGAGCAGCAGTGCTGGACCGAGCCTCGGGCCTGGGAGAGCATGCAACGCAACTGGCACGTCGTCGGTCTGGCGGTGCGCCCGCAACACACGATGCGCGGCCACACGGCGTTTTTGGTCTGCGCGCGCAAGCTGGCGCCGGGCGCGGTGGCGCCGATGCCGCTGCGGCGTAAACGGCAACTCGGCACCTGACCTTGACGGGTTTATTGCACGCACGAGGTGAGGGCGATCAACCAGTTAGGCCGCGATGGTCAGTCGTCGGTGCTGCGCCGCAGGCCGCGCCGCGCCGACAGCAGCTCGAACTCCGGGCGCGCGGCCACCAGACGTTCGGCGGCGTCGAGTACCTCGACGACATGCCCACGGTCGGCGGCCACCAGAGCCACCCCGACGTTGGCCCGCCGGTGCAGTTCCTGGGCGCCGGTTTCGGCGGCCGAGACGGCGAATCGGCGATGCAGTTCGGCGATCACCGGCCGGATCGCCGAGCGCTTCTGCTTGAGCGAGCGCACGTCGCCGAGCAGCAGGTCGAATTCGAGCCAACCGATCCACATCGGCGGCTCACGGCGTCGGTGTCGGCGTTGGGGCCGGACCGAGCTGCAACAGCGCATCGGTCGTCGAACGGGTCAGCTGCCAATGGTTGTCGGCGAAGCGGAACTGCATCGGGAACGTGAACTCGCCCGCCGCCGGGTTGGCGGTCCGCACGGTGACGATCGCCTGAACGACACCGTCGGCGCCGTCGGACCACATCAGATCTTTCGCCTCGAAAGTCGCCGGTGCGTAGCCGCCGTCGCGCAGCGCGACGGCGAACTTGTCCATCGTTTCACCGTCGGCCGCGGTGGCGTCCTCGATCAGGTGGAGCTTCTCGGCTCCGGGAACATTGGCGTCGGCGATGCGCGCCAGCACGTCGGTGAGCGCCTCGGGAGGCGGCAGGGGTGCGCTCGTCGCCCCCGGGTCCGGCGGCTGCACCGTCGGCGACGTGGCGACCGGCGGCTCGGTCGCCGCGGGGGATTCGGTTACCGGTTCGTCGGCGCCACATCCGCAAAGCCCGAGCGCCGCCGCTAACGCGACGGCGCTCAGGACTGCGAAACGGTCGGTGCGGCGCACCGGACTCCTAGCCGACGGCGGACAGCAGCGCCATCAGCGACTGCTTGGCCATCTGCCAGCCGGTCGGGCTCGGGCCGGGCACGAACTGGATGTTCTGGCTGGCCGTGCCGCCGGTGGCGGCGGTCGCGGTGACATCGGCCGACACGACGGGGCCGTTCTGGTCGATGTTGGCCACCGAGAAGCTCAACGGGAACTTGCCTTCGGCGGCCGCCTCACGAAGCTTGGTGTCGGCAACGCGGCTCTCGATGCGCCCGATGCCACCCTGGATGTACGGCGCTTTGCTAGCGGCCGTGCCGGACGTGCCGAGCGCCTGCAGCGTCTGCAGAAGCGCGCCTTCGAGTTCGGGAGCCGGGGCCTGCGGCATCGGGATGTCCCAAACGACCGGGGTGACGGTCGGTGCGGCGGCTACGTTGGAGGATGCAATGGACGTCACACCTGCCGCAGCACCGCCGACAACAGCAACCGCTGCGACGCCGGTAACGAGGGCTTTCAGGGTCACGATTTTCCTTTCGATCGGACCAACACATCAGAGAGGTTAACAGTGGTGCAGGTGTGTCGAATTGCTACACCGCACACAAAGGCTGAATCGCCGGTAGCTTTGAAGTTGTTACTGCACCAACTTTCGGTGCGGGGAGGGGCGCAATATGAGTGAATCAGACCGTTCTGACGCTTTCGCAGAGGGTTTTGACGCCCGAGGATCCGGCCTGTCCAGTGAGGACGCGGCCGAGCTCGAGGAGCTCCGCCGGGAGGCTGCCGTCTTGCGAGAGCAGTTGGAGAACGCGGTCGGGCCCCAGAGTGGGTTGCGCAGCGCCCGAGATGTTCATCAGCTCGAGGCGCGCATCGACTCCCTCGCCGCCCGCAACACCAAGCTGATGGAGACCCTCAAGGAGGCCCGTCAGCAGCTGCTCGCGTTGCGCGAGGAGGTCGACCGCCTGGGCCAGCCGCCGAGCGGATACGGAGTGCTGCTCGGCGTCCAGGACGACGACACCGTCGACGTGTTCACGTCCGGGCGCAAGATGCGGCTGACGTGCTCGCCGAACATCGACACCAAGTTGCTCAAGCAGGGCCAGACCGTCCGCCTCAACGAGGCCCTGACGGTCGTGGAGGCCGGCAACTTCGAGGCGGTCGGCGAGATCAGCACACTGCGCGAGATTCTGTCCGACGGGCACCGCGCGCTGGTGGTCGGGCATGCCGATGAGGAGCGCATCGTCTGGCTCGCCGAGCCCCTGGTTGCGGCCGAGGACCTGCCGGAGCGCTACGACGACGACCTGAACGACGACAGCCGTCCCCGCAAGCTGCGCCCGGGGGACTCGCTGCTGGTCGACACCAAGGCCGGATACGCGTTCGAGCGCATCCCCAAGGCCGAGGTCGAGGACCTCGTGCTCGAAGAGGTGCCCGACGTCAGCTACAACGACATCGGCGGCCTGGGCCGCCAGATCGAGCAGATCCGCGACGCCGTCGAACTGCCGTTCCTGCACAAGGAGCTGTACCGGGAGTACTCGCTGCGCCCGCCCAAGGGTGTGCTGCTCTACGGTCCGCCCGGCTGCGGTAAGACGCTGATCGCCAAGGCGGTGGCCAACTCGCTGGCCAAGAAGATGGCCGAGGTGCGTGGTGACGACGCCCGCGAGGCGAAGAGCTACTTCCTCAACATCAAGGGCCCAGAGCTGCTGAACAAGTTCGTCGGTGAGACCGAGCGTCACATCCGGTTGATCTTCCAGCGCGCGCGGGAGAAGGCCTCCGAGGGCACCCCGGTGATCGTGTTCTTTGACGAGATGGACTCGATCTTCCGTACCCGCGGCACCGGTGTGAGCTCAGATGTGGAGACGACGGTTGTGCCGCAGCTGCTTTCGGAGATCGACGGCGTCGAGGGGCTGGAGAACGTCATCGTCATCGGCGCCTCCAACCGCGAGGACATGATCGATCCGGCGATCCTGCGGCCCGGCCGCCTGGACGTCAAGATCAAGATCGAGCGTCCGGATGCCGAAGCGGCCCAAGACATCTTCAGCAAGTACCTCACCGAAGAGCTGCCGGTCAACGAGGACGACCTCGCGGAGTTCGACGGCGACCGCTCGCTGACGATCAAGGCGATGATCGAGAAGGTCGTCGACCGGATGTACGCCGAGATCGACGACAACCGCTTCCTCGAGGTGACGTACGCCAACGGTGACAAAGAGGTCATGTACTTCAAGGACTTCAACTCCGGTGCGATGATCCAAAACGTCGTCGATCGGGCCAAGAAGTACGCCATCAAGTCGGTGCTGGAGACCGGCAGCAAGGGTCTGCGGATCCAGCATCTGCTGGACTCGATCGTCGACGAGTTCGCCGAGAACGAAGATCTGCCCAACACCACCAATCCCGATGACTGGGCACGGATCTCAGGCAAGAAGGGCGAGCGGATCGTCTACATCCGCACGTTGGTCACCGGCAAGAGCTCGTCGGCCAGCCGGGCGATCGACACCGAGTCCAACCTGGGTCAGTACCTGTAGCTCACCTCACCTTTTCGGCCGCGAGCGGGCGTGTTTGTACACGGCGCGCCGCAGTTGTGCAGCAATTCGCGCACGCTCGCGCGCGCCGAGGGATACCGTCGCGTCATGTCTGCGGACGAACTGTCGGTCACGGACGGTGTTTTCGGCAAGCGGTACGGCGAAGTGCTGCTCGTCAGGTCCACACCGTCGGGTGCCGAAGCCACGGTGTACAACTCGTTTCCGCTCAACGACTGCCCGGCCGACCTGTGGAACGCGCTCGACGCGCAGGCGATCGCCCAAGAGAACGGCGCTGTGGCCACACTGCTCAACGGGCCGCGGTACTGGCTGATGAGCAGCATCGGCAAGAAGGGCCGGGAGACATTGGAGCGCAAGAGCTTCGGTGGCATCGAGATGCTGCGCCAAGCCACCGTCAAGCTCGCGTCGATGAATCCGGCCCCGTATCAGCTGAACCGGGTGGACCGGAAGGCGGTCTTCACCTTCGATGCGGGCCGCGAGATCTACGAACTCGTCGACCCGGACGGCAGGCAGTGGGTCATGCAGACGTTCAGCCAGACGGTCGACCCGTCGCTCACGCTGAGCGACCTTCCCGGCCTCGCCGCCAGGCTGTCGCTGCCCGATGGCTGGTCCTATCGGGCGCGCACCCCGACATCGCCGCTCGTGGTCGACACCGCCACCGAGGACGCCTGCGTGACGCAGGACGATCTCGCCAACAGTTACTCGTTGGTGGCCTCCATCGCGCGGTAGGCGTCGCGGCCGGCCAGGCTGACCGCGACGTCGGCGATCAGCGGGTCGAAGAAGCGCTCGCGGTACAACGGGTCCACGCTGGTGCTGACCGTGAAGTACAACCCCGACAACACGGCGACGAAAAGCGATACGTGCACGATGGTCTGCGGCACCGGCACGTTGACGCCGAACCACGTTCCCGGGCAGGGCGGTTCACCGACCGGACAGGACTGCTCCGAGGCCCACAGCACCGCGACATCGTCAGGGACGGCGACGATGCCGAGCGCGAGGAAGAATATGAACAGTCCGGTCGTGAAAAACACCACCTGGATCGTCTGGGAAAACACCATCACCGCAACGACATTGACCTGTTCGGCCAGCGAAAGCGGCGTGCGTTCCAGGCGCGTGCGGGGCGCGACGGCCAGCGGTGTGCCCTCGAGCAGCGTGGCCGGGTCGTTTTGTTCGGCGCGATCTTCACGCAGCGCCCGAACTTCGTCGCGAATCGTGGTGACCACGAAGATCAGCGCGACCAGGGCCAGGAAACCGATTGTCTGCCAGAGCCGTTGGCGTGGCATCCGGGCGGCCAGCTGCCACAGCTCACCGGTGAAGTACACGACGACGGTGAGCATCAGCAGCGGCAGCGCCCGGCTCATCAGTGTTCCGAGCGCGCCGAGTTGCACCCAGGCGAACCGCAGCGCCCACAACGCGATCGCGCCGATACCGAGATAGGTGAGCCAGATCGTGACCACGGCGACGACCGCGAACCCCACCGCCTCGACAGCCGCGATGCCCGAAAAACCGCTGTCGGCGAACGGAAGTCCCAGCACGAACACCGCCATCACCACCAACGCCGCCGACCGTCGGCCGGCCTCGCTGTGCGCGGTGCCGATGCGGTGCAGGAGATGTAACACGAACGGAGCCGCCACCAACAGCGCAGTCAGCACTCCCAACCGGATCGCATAGCCGATGTCAGGATCATCGCCGGTGAGATCGGCCAGCAACATCGTCAGCGAAATCACCGCTCCGACACCGCTGACTGTCGGGGCCGAACGTTCGATCAGCGCCCCGGAGCGAACCCGTCGCGTGAGAACAAGCGGCAGACCGCGATGCAGGAACCAGTTGTGCACCCGACGCATGTCCGACACGGGCATATTGTGCGCGAGATTCGCTCCGGCAGGCGCTCACCGCGCCGGAACGGCGGCCCGGTAGCGGTTGCGGGCGGTCAGCGTGAGCCACAGATCGTCGAGCAGAGGGGCGATGAACCGGTCGTGATAGGCGTCGTCGCCCACCGCGCGGGCGCTGACGTACATGAACGTCAACGCTCCCAGGAACAAAGTCACCTGGATCAGCGCATCCGGAACCGGGATCGTCATGCCGAGGATTTGCCCGTCGCTGGAACCGTTGCGCGTCCATGCCGCGAGCAGCTCGGGCGAGAGCAGGATCAGGCCCAACACCAGGAACAACAGTGCGGTGACCGTGGCCACCACCAGGATGTGGGCCAATTGCGACACCGCGAGCACGAAATACACGTTCCACCGCTCGGGCCGGCTCAGCGGCTTCACCCGCGCAGGATCGGGCATGTCGGCGAACGGGGTACCGTCCAGCTTTGCGGCGTGACCCGGGTCCGGATCGGGGTCGTTGACCATGGGGCGCAACCGGTCCACGATCACCGACGCGACGAACGCCGCCGCGATCGCGGTGAGGAACGACAGCGCCAGCCAGAGCCGGGTGCGCGAGATCGTCGCCGCCATCAGCCACACCGGCGAGTTGAAGAACACCAGGAACGTCAGCAGCAGCACGGGCAGCGCGCGCAGCAGCAGTGAGCCCGCCGCGCTCAGATGCGCGAGAGTCACCCGGGCGGCCCAACCCAATATCGAGCCGACGCCCAACGCGGTGAGCGCCAGGATCGCCGCGATGGCCACCGCCACCCACACCAGGTTCCTCGGCAGGTACGGGCTCGGGCCGCCGAACACACCGCCCAGCACCGCGACGGCGACAGCGACCGCCGCGGCCGCGAGGCGACCCCGCTGGAGAGGGATGCGCGACACCCACCACCGCGCCGCATCGATGGGTGCGGGATCGACCGGATCGGATGGCACGGTCGCAGGCTACTTTCCGCCGTCACCTAGGCTTGGCGACATGCAACGGATTATCGGGACCGAGGTCGAGTACGGCATCTCGTCGCCGTCCGACCCGACCGCGAATCCGATTCTGACCTCGACCCAGGCTGTGCTCGCGTACGCCGCGGCGGCCGGGATCCAGCGCGCCAAGCGCACGCGCTGGGACTACGAGGTGGAATCGCCGCTGCGCGACGCCCGCGGGTTCGACCTCAGCCGGTCGGCAGGGCCGCCGCCGGTCGTCGACGCGGACGAGGTCGGCGCGGCGAACATGATCCTGACCAACGGCGCCCGCCTGTACGTCGACCACGCCCACCCGGAGTACTCCGCACCCGAGTGCACCGACCCGCTGGACGCCGTGATCTGGGACAAGGCGGGCGAGCGGGTGATGGAGGCCGCCGCGCGGCACGTCGCCAGCGTGCCCGGCGCCGTGAAACTGCAGCTCTACAAGAACAACGTCGACGGTAAGGGCGCGTCCTACGGGTCGCACGAGAACTACCTGATGAGCCGGCAGACCCCGTTCTCCGCGGTGATCGCCGGGCTGACGCCGTTCCTGGTGTCGCGCCAGGTCGTGACCGGTTCGGGGCGTGTGGGCATCGGTCCCTCCGGCGACGAGCCGGGCTTCCAGCTGTCGCAGCGCTCGGACTACATCGAGGTGGAGGTTGGCCTCGAGACGACGCTCAAGCGCGGCATCATCAACACCCGCGACGAGCCGCACGCCGACGCCGACAAGTACCGCAGGCTGCACGTGATCATCGGCGACGCGAACCTGTCGGAGACCTCGACGTATCTCAAGCTCGGCACCACCGCGCTGGTGCTGGACCTGATCGAAGAGGGGATGGATCTCAGCGATCTCGCGCTGGCCCGTCCCGTGCACGCGGTGCATGTGATCAGCCGCGACCCGTCGCTGCGCGCCACCGTCGCGCTGGCCGACGGTCGCGAGGTGACCGGCCTTGCGCTGCAACGGATGTATCTCGACCGGGTGGCCAAGCTCGTGGACAGCCGTGATCCGGATCCGCGGGCCGCCGACATCGTCAAGATGTGGGCCGAAGTCCTCGACCTGCTGGAGCGCGATCCGATGGAGTGCGCGGAGATCCTGGACTGGCCGGCCAAGCTGCGCCTGCTCGAAGGTTTCCGTCATCGCGAGAACCTGGGCTGGTCGGCGCCGCGGCTGCATCTGGTCGACCTGCAGTACTCCGACGTGCGGCTGGACAAGGGCCTCTACAACCGGCTGGTGGCCCGCGGGTCGATGAAGCGGCTGGTGACCGAGCAGCAGGTGCTGGACGCGGTCGACAACCCGCCGACCGACACGCGCGCGTACTTCCGCGGTGAGTGCCTGCGCCGCTTCGGGGCCGACATCGCCGCGGCGAGTTGGGACTCGGTGATATTCGATTTGGGCGGTGATTCGCTGGTCCGGATTCCCACCCTGGAGCCGCTGCGGGGCAGTAAGGCGCACGTCGGAGCCCTTCTGGACTCCGTGGACAGCGCCGTGGAATTGGTAGAACAGCTCACCAACTAGGCGCGCTATCGCAGGCAATCAGCGCGGCGACCGGTAATGTGGAGTCACGGCGGGCAGCAGTGAGCCCGCCGACAACTTACGCAGGAGGCAGCGATGGCTCAGGAGCAGACCAAGCGTGGCGGTGGTGGCGGCGAGGACGACGACCTCACCGGCAGCACGGCCGCCGGGCAGGAGCGTCGCGAGAAGCTGGCCGAGGACACCGACGACCTGCTCGACGAGATCGACGACGTCCTCGAGGAGAACGCCGAGGACTTCGTGCGCGCATACGTCCAGAAGGGTGGACAGTGACCTGGCCGCACCGCGATCAGCTGGCCTTTCCCTCGCCCCTACCTGGAGCTCCATCCGTTCCCGTGGACCTGTCGTCCTTCTCTGAACTCCTGCGCCGCCAGGCGCCCGAACTTCTACCCGCCCACCGGGCCGCCGCCCATGCAGGCGACGCCCATTCCGACTTCGCGCCCCACGGCACCACGATCGTCGCGCTGAAGTTCCCGGGGGGCGTGGTCATGGCCGGTGACCGCCGCGCCACCCAGGGCCACATGATCGCCAGCCGCGACGTGCAGAAGGTGTACATCACCGACGATTACACGGCCACGGGTATCGCCGGGACGGCGGCCATCGCCGTCGAGTTCGCCCGCCTCTACGCCGTCGAACTCGAGCATTACGAGAAGCTGGAAGGCGTCGCTCTGACCTTCCCAGGCAAGGTGAACCGGCTCGCGACCATGGTGCGCGGCAACCTCGGTGCGGCCCTGCAGGGTTTCGTCGCGCTGCCGCTGCTCGCCGGCTACGACGTCGACGACCCCAACCCGCAAGCGGCAGGGCGCATCGTGTCCTTCGACGCGGCGGGCGGCTGGAACTTCGAGGAAGAGGGCTACCAGTCGGTGGGCTCGGGCTCCATCTTCGCCAAGTCGTCGATGAAGAAACTGTATTCGCAAGTGACGGACGGTGATTCGGCGCTGCGGGTGGCCATCGAGGCGCTCTACGACGCCGCCGACGACGATTCGGCGACCGGTGGGCCCGACCTCGTGCGCGGTATCTACCCGACCGCGGTGATCATCGACGCCGACGGCGCCGAAGAGGTGACCGAGGAGCGCATCGCCGAGTTCGCCCGTTTGGTGATCGAAAACCGTTCGCGCGCTGACACGTTCGGCCCGGACGCTGTCCACCGTTCGACCGATGCGCGGGGAGATTCGTGAGCTTTCCCTATTTCATCTCGCCCGAACAGGCGATGCGTGAGCGGTCCGAGCTCGCGCGCAAGGGTATCGCCAGGGGGCGCAGCGTCGTGGCGCTGGCCTATGCCGACGGGGTGCTGTTCGTCGCCGAGAACCCGTCCCGCTCGCTGCAGAAGGTGAGCGAGCTCTACGACCGGGTGGGGTTCGCCGCCGTCGGGCGGTTCAACGAGTTCGACAACCTGCGCCGCGGGGGCATCCAGTACGCCGACACCAGGGGTTACGCCTACGCCCGCCGCGACGTCACCGGACGTCAGTTGGCCAACATCTACGCCCAGACACTGGGCACCATCTTCACCGAACAGGCCAAGCCCTACGAAGTCGAGTTGTGTGTCGCGGAGGTCGCACACTACGGCGAGTCCAAACCTCCGGAGATGTACCGCATCACCTATGACGGGTCGATCGCCGACGAGCCCCACTTCGTCGTCATGGGCGGAACGACGGAACCGATCATCGCTGCCCTCAACGACTCCTACACCGAGAACGCCGGCCTGGAAGATGCGATGAAGATCGCGATCGACGCGCTGCACGCCGCGGGTAACGGTGGCACCGAACAGCGCGTGCTGGGTCCCTCGACACTCGAGGTGGCGATCCTGGACGCCAATCGGCCACGGCGCGCGTTCCGTCGGATCACCGGCTCCGCCCTGGAGACGCTGCTGCCCGCGGTGGAGGAGACTCCGCAGGACTCCGAACCCGCCGGAGAGTAGGTCAGCCGGCGGCCGGCGTCGGCCGCGCCCGGATGAGGATGAGTTCGGCGAACTGCTCAGGGCATTCCAGCGGCGTGAAATGTCCCGCGTCGTAAGCGAAGTGCACGTGCACGTCGCTGAAGTAGTGCCCGAGTCGGTCCGACCATGCGGCCGGGAACAACGGATCGTGGTGCGGCCACACCACATCGGTGGGTACGTGGATCTTGATGGCACGCTCGGGCGGCAGTTCGGTGAGCGACTGGGCGATCATCCCGGCGCCCGCGCGGTACCACGCGATCGACGCGGTGAACGCGCCGGGCAGACCGTAGTCGGCCACCAGTCGTTCTAGATCGTCTTCTGACACGGCGAAATTCGGCCCTGACCAATGCGTCCAGAAGTGCCGTAGGTAGTCGCGGACCAGATCGGGGTTCCCGTCGAGCAGCTGGCCCGCCAGCGGCAACTGGTGGAAGGACTGATACCAGAACTCGCTCTGCGCTTTCGCGGTCAGGACGCGGTCACCGGCACCGGGCAGCGGCGGGGACAGCACCAGCGAGCACACCAGATCCGGCTGCATGCGAGCGACGCTCTGCGCGACGCGGCTGCCGACGTCGTAGCCGGCGAGCACCACCTCGGACAGCTCGAGCTCCTTGATCAGGCCGATGATGCTGCCGGCCTGCGCGGTCGCGCTGTAGAAGTGCCGGATCGCAACCGCATGTTTGTCCGAGCCGCCAAACCCCCGCAGGTCCGGCACGACGACATCGACGGCATCCCCGAGCAGAGGCACCACCCGGCGATAGTCGTGGCGGTTTCCGGGCCAGCCGTGCAGCAGTACCACCGGCGACGCGCCCCTGGTGCCGAACCGGTCGTAGGCGAGCCGGAACCCGTCGACGGGCGAGCTGCGCGACCACACCGGCTTATTCTGGCCAGATGTCATCCCGGTTGTTGTGAGGTTGGACGATCCCTGCCGATATCACCGGTGATGACCCCGAGGATCGCGCGCCACGCGTCCGAGGGCGCGTTCAGCACGTCGGAATGGGCGCTGGGGCCGGCCATTGGGCGCCCGTCGTCGTACCGGCCGGCGGGCAACGTGATCACACCGGCCATCTCGTCGGGATCGGCGCCGTGCGGGCCGCCCGGGATGCCCTGCACGGCCGCGATGAGGTCGCCGGGCGGTGTCATGGAGAAGCGCAACACATGTGGGTTTCTGTTGTGCCAGTCACCGGGCTCATGCACCCCGACGCCCGCCCCCGCGGCGGCGACGTACATCGTGCGGTCCGAGGTCATGCCCAACGCCTCCGCGGTGCCCACGATCGACCCGCCGTAGGAGTGGCCGACGACGGTGACGGGGATCCGGCGGCCCGTCGAGTCCACCGTGCGATCGACGTCTTCGGTGAAGGCGACCAGCCGCGGCGCCATGGCCTGCGCGTAGCGCGGGTCGGCCGCCGCCGCCAGACCGCTCACGACGTTGTCGCCGCGCGGAAACGGCCCGCCGAGATAGGTGATGGCGGCGACGTCGCCGCGGGTCGCCGAGACGAACCTGCGCGCGGTCCCGACGTTGGCCGCCGAGCCGGTGATCGTCGTGTTCAGCCCCGGTACGAGCACGGCGACGCTGGAGGCCGTTGCGACGTTGCCGTGCAGTTCGACCAGCGATGAACGGCGGGGGTCGAAGGCGAGCACCTGGCGGTCCAGGCGGGCGTGTCCGCCTGCGGGATCGTCGATCTCGCCGAGCAGGTCCCGGTACACCGTGAGCCGCTGCGGGTCGGGTTCGCGCAGCACGGCCTGCGCCACGTTGGTGCGGTTGGCCTCGACCCGCATCTGCCACGGCACGCCGTCGGTGTTGCCCACCTGCGAGGGGAAGTCGTCGATCAGCCGCTGCCGCTGCTCGGGTGTCATGGCCGCGATCTGATCGGCGATCCGGTCCTGGCTGGTGACCGGCCATGCGGCGACGACGTCGGCATCGGCGGCCTGACTACCGGCGGCAGGCAGCACGAAGGCCTCGGCGATGTCGGCCGCAGCGTCGGCGTCGGCGGCCTCGAGCCGGTCCAGTGCCTCGGCGAGTCGGCCGGTCAGCTCGGCCGCACGCAGGGTGAGCATCTCGACGGCGACCGGCGGGGCACCTCCGGACAGCGCGACCAGCAGCGGCGACGGCGGGTCGTGCACCGCGACCGCCCCGGCGTCGTCGACGGAAAACCCCTCGGCGCGCGCGGTGGCGACCACGGCCATCACGTCGGCTCGGGCGGCGCCGATCTGGGCGGCGCCGTCGCGGGCCGCCGCGGCGGCGAGCACCAGTGCGCGCGAGAGCGTATCGGCCGTCGCCACAATGCTTTTCGCGCGCTGGCGGGCCGTGTCGGCGGCGGCACCGGTCCAGAAGCTGAATTCGGCGGCCAGGGCGTCGGCGTGCACGCACACGGACCGGGCGTTGCGGCCCCACCCGTCGGCCAGCCGGCTCAGCGCGCCCGGAGACCAGGCTTGGGCCTGGCCGATGGTCGGCCGCGTCACCGTCCGACGCGGACGGCGGTGCGTTGCTCGGCGCGCTCGAACGCGTCCGCGGAGATTCGCGCCGCGAGGGCCCAGCCGCGCATGTTGGCGACGACCTCGGCGAGCCCGGGCGCGACGGGCGCTGTCGCGGCGACGTCGGCGACGGCCGCGCCGGGCAGCTCACCCGGATTCAATTCGGGCCAACGCATCTCGGCGATCCGGTCGGCGGCGGTCATGACCTTCTGGGCGACGGTGCGCAGCTGCGACACGTCGACCTCGACGATTTCCCCCATGGCTCATGCTGACAGAACCGACGTCCGCGCTGCTGAAGTTATCCACAGGGCCAAGCTCGTGGCCGTCCTTACGGACCGCGCGGAGGGTGTCCACCCCGATGTCCGCTGCCTTCTTCGGCGCGGCTTGCCCACCGCGACCGCCGAGCAACAAGTAGTCTCGATGAGGTGCAGCGACGGATCATGGGCATCGAGACCGAATTCGGTGTCACCTGCACGTTCCACGGCCACCGTCGGCTCAGCCCCGACGAGGTGGCGCGCTACCTGTTCCGGCGCGTCGTGTCGTGGGGCCGCAGTTCGAATGTCTTTCTCCGGAACGGCGCCCGGCTCTACCTCGACGTGGGCAGCCACCCCGAGTACGCCACCGCCGAGTGCGACAGCCTCACGCAGTTGGTCACCCACGACCGGGCGGGTGAGCGGGTGCTCGAGGATCTGCTCATCGACGCCGAACAGCGGTTGGCCGACGAGGGCATCGGCGGCGACATCTACCTGTTCAAGAACAACACCGACTCCGCGGGCAACTCCTACGGTTGCCACGAGAACTACCTGATCGTCAGAGCCGGAGAGTTCTCGCGCATCTCCGACGTGCTGCTGCCGTTCCTGGTCACCCGCCAGTTGATCTGCGGTGCGGGCAAGGTGCTGCAAACTCCCAAGGCCGCGACGTTCTGCCTGAGTCAGCGCGCCGAGCACATCTGGGAGGGCGTGTCCTCGGCCACCACCCGGTCGCGCCCGATCATCAACACCCGCGACGAACCGCACGCCGACGCCGAGAAGTACCGCAGGCTGCACGTCATCGTCGGCGACTCGAACATGTGCGAGGCCACCACGATGCTCAAGGTGGGCACGGCGTCGCTGGTGCTCGAGATGATCGAGGCCGGAATCGCGTTCCGCGACTTCTCGCTGGACAACCCGATCCGCGCGATCCGGGAGGTCAGCCACGACCTGACCGGCCGGCGCCCGGTACGCCTGGCCGGCGGCAGGCAGGCCAGCGCCCTGGACATCCAGCGCGAGTACTACGCCCGCGCCGTCGAGTACCTGCAGAGCCGGGAGCCCAACACCCAGATCCAACAGGTCGTCGACCTGTGGGGACGCCAACTCGACGCCGTGGAGAGCCAGGACTTCGCCAAGGTCGACACCGAGATCGACTGGGTCATCAAACGAAAGCTGTTCCAGCGCTATCAGGACCGCTACAACATGGAGCTGTCCGACCCGAAGATCAGCCAACTCGACCTCGCCTATCACGACATCAAGCGCGGTCGCGGAGTGTTCGATCTGCTGCAGCGCAAGGGACTGGCCGCGCGGATCACCACCGACGAGGACATCGAGGCGGCCGTCAACACGCCGCCGCAGACCACCAGGGCCAAACTGCGCGGGGAGTTCATCAGCGCCGCGCAGGAGGCCGGCCGCGACTTCACCGTCGACTGGGTGCACCTCAAGCTCAACGATCAGGCGCAGCGCACGGTGTTGTGCAAGGACCCGTTCCGGTCGGTCGACGAGCGGGTGAAGCGGCTCATCGCCTCCATGTAGGCGCTCGCGGGAATCCCCTCGCTGCGCTCGGGAGGTGCTCGCTCAGTTCGCCCCGCCGGGCGTCGGGTTTATGGCGCAAAATTGGCCGAAACCCGTCAGAATCCCGACGCTCGGCAGTTGGAGGGGCCGGCGGCGCGTCCTCGTCCAGGCGGCGGCAGCGTGAGCGCTCACCTGTGTGCGGTTTCGGCGCGAAAACTGGTACGAGGCTGAGCGCTCGGCCGGTGGGCGGCACACCCTAAGCTGGGTCGAGTGGCGATCTCCAAAGTCGAACGGCTGATGAACCTCGTGATCGCACTCCTGTCGACGCGCAACTTTATCACCGCCGAGCGGATCCACCAGACGGTTTCGGGATACGCCGACAGCGCCAGTGATGAAGCCTTCTCCCGCATGTTCGAGCGCGACAAGAACGAGTTGCGCGACTTGGGCATTCCGCTGGAGACCGGGCGGGTCTCGCAGTTCGACCCGACCGAGGGCTACCGGATCAACCGGGAGGCATACGCGCTGCCCACGGTCGAACTGACCCCCGACGAGGCGGCCGCCGTCGCCGTGGCCACCCAGCTGTGGGAATCGCCGGAGCTCATCACCGCCACCCAGGGCGCGTTGCTGAAACTGCGCGCGGCGGGCATCGACATCGACGCCGTGGAGGCCGCACCGGCGATCACGTCGACCGGGGCACTGCCCGGGCTGCGCGGCTCCGAGGAGGTCTTGGGAATCCTGTTGTCCGCCATCGACTCCGGACAAGCCGTGCAGTTCCCGCACCGGCCGTCGCGCAGCGACCCCTACACCACTCGCACGGTGGAACCCTGGGGCGTCATCACGCACCGGGGCCGCTGGTATCTGGTGGGACACGACCGCGACCGCGACGCCACACGCACGTTCCGGCTCTCTCGCATCGGCGCCGAGGTGACCACGGTCGGACCGCCCGGCGCGGTCAAGCGACCACAGGGCGTCGACCTACGCGAAGTCGTCGAACGCGCAGTGGGCGAGTGGCCATCGGGCGGCCAGGCGCGGGTGTGGATCGCCGACGGCAAGGGCACCGCGTTGCGTCGACAGGCCGCATCGGCGACTCCGCAGACACACAACGGCCGCGCGGGCGAGGTCATCACCATCGACATCGGAATGTTCGACCGGCTGGCCCGCGAGGTCGCCAGCTACGGTCCCGACGCGGTGGCACTCGAGCCCGACTCGTTGCGTGACGACGTGGTGGCCCGGTTGACGGCGCAGGCAGGCCAACAGTGACTTGCGAGCGAGTAGCGAAGGCGGATCGCGCATGACGGCCGTATCGACGCGCCTGGTCCGGCTGCTCAACATGGTGCCGTACTTCCAGGCCAACCCGAAGATCACCTACGCAGAGGCGGCCTCCGATCTCGGCGTCAGCGTCAAGCAGTTGCGCGAAGACCTGAACCAGCTGTGGATGTGTGGGCTGCCGGGATACGGACCCGGGGACCTGATCGACTTCGAGTTCTCCGGCGACACAATCGAAGTGACGTTCACCGCCGGTATCGACCACCCGCTGCGCCTGACGTCGCCGGAGGCGACGGGCGTGCTGGTGGCCCTGCGCGCGCTGGCCGAGGTGCCCGGCATGGTGGACCCGGAGGCGGCGCGCAGCGCGATCGCGAAGATCGAGTCCGCCGCGGGCACGGTAGGCCAGGACGGTGCCGCGGTCGACGAGCCCGCGCCGATCGAGAGCGAGGCGGCCGCGGCGGTGCGGGAGGCGGTGCGCGACGGACACGCCTTGTCCATCGAGTACTACTCGGCGTCGCACGACGTGCTGACCAGCCGCATCGTCGACCCGATCCGTGTGGTGCTGGTCGGCGACCACAGCTACCTGGAGGCGTGGTGCCGCACCGCCGAGGGGGTGCGGCTGTTCCGTTTCGACCGCATCGTCGACGCGCAGGTGCTCAACGAGCCCTCGTCGCCGCCACCGCCGGCGGTGCAGGCCGAACCGGACACCTCGCTGTTCGACGCGGACCCCTCTCTGCCGTCGGCACTTCTGCTGATCGATCGGTCGGCGGCGTGGATGTTCGACTACTACCCGCTGCGGGTCAGCCGGGAACTGCCCGACGGCGCCGGTTGGGAGGCCGCGATGACCTACGCCTCCGACGACTGGATGGCCCGCTTCGTGCTCGGTTTCGGGTCGGCGGTGCGGGTGCTCGAGCCCGCTCATCTTGCCGAGAGGGTGCGGGAATCGGCGCACGCCGCGCTGCGCGCCTACGGCGCGGCGGCCGAGTGACGGTAGACTGGCCGCGACGTCTGGAGGTGACCTAAATGGGCGGTCTACAACCCTGGCACTGGGTGATCGTTATCGCCGTATTCGTGCTGCTCTTCGGTGCCAAGAAGCTCCCGGACGCGGCACGCTCGCTCGGCAAGTCGATGCGGATCTTCAAATCGGAGATCAAGGAGATGCAGGCCGATTCCAAGTCGGACACGCCGCCGGCCACTCCGATCGCCTCGGAGCGCGTTGACAACGCTGCGGGTCCCGAGACCGAGCAGCCATCGGACAAACGTCCGGCCTGAACGCCGAGAATCGATTGACCGCGGCCACGCTGCCGCGTCAGTAGGCATGCCGTGCAGACCCCAGGACTCTTCAAGAAGCTCGATCCTCGCCGACGGCGCTCGCGGGTCAACCCCGATGGCACGATGTCGCTGGTCGAGCACCTGCATGAGCTGCGCACCCGGCTGCTGATCTCGGCGGCCGCCGTCGTCCTCACCACGATCCTGGGCTTCCTCTGGTACAGCAACGGCGTGTTCGGGCTGCCCAGCCTCGGGGACTGGCTGCGCGGCCCGTACTGCGATCTGCCCGCCTCGTCGCGGGCGACGATCGCGCCCGACGACGAATGCCGTCTGCTCGCCACCGCACCCTTCGACCAGTTCATGCTGCGCCTGAAGGTCGCGCTGACCGCGGGCATCGTGCTGGCCTGCCCGGTGTGGCTGTATCAGATGTGGGCGTTCATCACGCCCGGGCTGTACAAGAAGGAGCGCCGGTTCGCGGTCGCGTTCGTCACCGTCGGCGCCACGCTGTTCGTGGCGGGCGCGGTGCTTGCCTACGTGGTGTTGGCCACCGCGCTGGGCTTTTTGCTGACCGTCGGCAGCGACGTGCAGATCACCGCGCTGTCCGGCGATCAGTACTTCGGCTTCTTGATCAACCTGCTGCTGGTGTTCGGTTTCAGCTTCGAGTTCCCGCTGCTGATCGTGATGCTCAACGCCGTTGGAGTGCTGACCTATGAGCGGCTCAAGGCGTGGCGCCGCGGGCTGATCTTCGCGCTGTTCGTGTTCGCCGCGCTGTTCACCCCGGGATCGGATCCGTTCTCGATGCTGGCACTGGCGCTCGCCCTGACCGTGCTGCTCGAGTTCGCGATTCAGATCGCGCGGCTGCACGACCGACGCAAGGCGCGTCGGGCCGCGCTCGAAGACATCTCCGACGACACGGCCGCGCCAATCGAACCCGCCGAACCCATCGAAGCGTCCAGCACTGTGCCGACGTCCGCACGACTTGTGGTCGATGACGACGCCACCTAGTGAATTGGGCTGCGAGCTGGCCCGTTTCACCGAACAGTTGACGTTTGCGCTCGACGACTTTCAACGCCGATCCTGCGAGGCACTGGAGAACGGGCACGGTGTGCTGGTGTGCGCACCCACCGGCGCGGGCAAGACGGTGGTGGGGGAGTTCGCCGTGCACCTCGCGCTGGCGGCGGGCGGAAAGTGCTTCTACACGACGCCGATCAAGGCGCTGAGCAACCAGAAGCACAACGACCTGGTGCTGCGCTACGGTCCGGAGAAGATCGGACTGCTCACCGGTGATCAGTCGGTCAACGGTGACGCCGATGTGGTGGTCATGACGACCGAGGTTCTTCGCAACATGCTCTATGCGAATTCCTCGACGCTGCAGGGTCTTTCGTATGTCGTGATGGATGAGGTTCACTTCCTGGCCGACCGCATGCGCGGCGCGGTGTGGGAAGAGGTCATCCTGCACCTGCCCGACGAGGTGCGGCTGGTGAGCCTGTCGGCGACGGTCAGCAACGCCGAGGAGTTCGGCGGCTGGATCCAGACCGTGCGCGGGGACACCGCGGTCATCGTCGACGAACACCGTCCGGTTCCGCTGTGGCAGCACGTCCTGGTCGGCAAGCGGCTGTTCGACCTGTTCGACTACCGCGCCACCCGGGCGGCCCGCGGCACCACGAAACCCAACCGGGAGCTACTCGTCGACCCGGAGTTGTTGCGGCACATCGCACATCGGCGCGAAGCGGATCGGCTGTCCGACTGGCAGCCGCGCGGTCGGGGCCGCAACCGGGGCAGGCCGACCATGTACCGGCCCCCGTCGCGACCCGAGGTGATCGCCACGCTGGACCGCGAAGAGTTGCTGCCCGCAATCACCTTCATCTTCTCGCGCGCGGGATGCGACGCCGCGGTCAAGCAGTGCCTGCGGTCGTCGCTGCGACTGACCACCGACGAGGAACGCGCCCGCATCGCCGAGGTCGTCGACCGGCGCTGCGGGGATCTGCCCGAGTCCGACCTGATCGTCCTCGACTATCACGAGTGGCGCGAAGGCCTGCTGCGCGGGCTGGCCGCCCACCACGCCGGCATGTTGCCGGTGTTCCGCCACACCGTGGAGGAGCTGTTCTCCGCCGGGCTCGTGAAGGCGGTATTCGCCACCGAGACACTGGCTTTGGGAATCAACATGCCCGCACGCACGGTGGTGCTGGAGCGGCTGGTGAAGTTCAACGGCGAACAACACGTGCCGTTGACCCCCGGTGAGTACACGCAGCTGACCGGGCGGGCGGGCCGCCGCGGCATTGACGTCGAGGGCCACGCCGTGGTGCTGTGGACCCCGGATGTCGAACCGGCAGAGGTCGCCGGGTTGGCGTCCACCCGAACGTTCCCCCTGCGCAGTTCGTTTGCGCCGTCGTACAACATGACCATCAACCTCGTCCGGCAGATGGGCCCGGCCCAGGCGCACAAACTGCTGGAGAGTTCGTTCGCGCAGTACCAGGCCGATCGCTCGGTGGTGGGGTTGCGCCGCGGTATCGAGCGCGGTGAGCGGATGCTCACCGAGATCAGCGCCGAACTGGGCGACGACGCGATCCTCGACTACGTCCGGCTGCGGATGCAGATCTCCGAACGCGAACGCGCGCAGTCGCGAGCCTCGCGACTGCAGCGCCGCAGGGCCGCCAACGAGGCGCTGGCCTCGCTGCGCCGCGGCGACATCATCACGATCACGCACGGTCGCCGCGGAGGTTTGGCCGTCGTGCTCGAACCGGCCCGCGACGACGAGGACCCGCGCCCGCTGGTGTTGACCGAACACCGCTGGGCGGGGCGGATCTCGTCGGCCGACTACGCGGGAACGTCTGCCCCGTTGGGCACCATGCGGTTGCCCAAACGCGTCGAGCACCGCAACCCGCGAGCCCGGCGCGACCTCGCCTCGGCGCTCAACTCGGCGGCCGAACGCCTCGACGTGCCGTCGAGAAAAGGCAAGCGCAGCGGGAGCGCCGCGGCCGAACGCGCCATCGACCCAGAATTGGTCGCGCTGCGCGAGCAATTGCGCGCGCAGCCGGTTCACCACCGTCCCGACCGGGAGGAGAAGGCGCGGCTGGCCGAGCGGTACCTGCGCATCGAACGCGACAACGAACAGATCCGGCAGAAGGTGGCCGCGGCGACCAACTCGCTGGCGCGCACGTTCGACCGGATCGTGGTGCTGCTGACCGAGCGCGGATTCATCAGCGGCGCCGCGGACGACCCCAAAGTGACCGACGACGGCCGCCTGCTGGCCCGCATTTACAGCGAAAGCGACCTGCTGGTGGCCGAGGCGCTGCGCACCGGCATCTGGGAGGGACTCGACGCCGCCGAGCTGGCGGGCGTCGTGTCCGCGGTGCTCTACGAAGCGCGCGGCGACACGCCGGGCGCTCGCGAGGGCTTCGACATCCCGACCGGCAGACTGCGCCGCGCCCTCAACCAGACGCAGCGGCTGTGGACCGAGTTGCGCGCCGACGAACAGCGCCACCGCATCACCGGCAGCCGCGAACCCGACGACGGGTTCGTCGCCGCGATTTTCCGGTGGGCCACCACCGGCGACCTGACCAGCGCCCTGGCCGCCTCGGATGCCACGGGCAGCGGATCACCGCTGTCGGCGGGTGATTTCGTCCGGTGGTGCCGACAGGTCCTCGACCTACTCGACCAGGTGCGCAACGCCGCACCCAGCGCCGCGTTGCGGAGCGCCGCAAAACGCGCGATAAACGACGTTCGACGCGGCGTCGTCGCTGTTGATGCGGGGTAATGTGTCGGGGGCAAGACGCCGAGGTATCCGCGGCTCGGCCGCGGGTGAACAAGGAGTGATATGAGCGGACCGCAGGGATCTGATCCGACGCAGTCGTGGCCAGGCCAGCAGCCGGAACAGCCTTCGGACCAGCCGTCCAGCGATCCATCGGCCAACCAGCCGTGGCAGCCCCAGGGCGGCGACGCGACCCAGGCGGCGCCCAGCTGGCAGCCGCCTGCCTACGACCCGTCGCAGGCCCAGCAGCAGTACCCGCAGTACCAGCAGCCGGCGTACCAGCCGCCGCAGCAGTACCCGGGTGGCGAACAGTACGGACAGCCGCCCAGCGAGTACACCCCGCAGGCGTATCAACAGCCGGGGCAGTACGGCCAGCCGCACTACGGGCAGCCATACGCGCAGCCCGGTCAGCCGGGCTACCAGCAGCAACCCGGCCAATACGGTGACCAGACCGGCCAGTACGGACAGCAACCGGGCCAGTACGGCCAGCAGCCGGGTCAGTTCGGCCAGTACCCGCAGTACGGCCAACCGGGTTCGGAGGAGGGTTCGAAGCGCTCGCTGGCCGTGATCGGCGGCGTGATCGGCCTGCTGGCGGCGGTCATCGTCGCGGTCGTGCTGGTGCTGGGCTTCTGGAAGCCGGGTTTCTTCGTCACCACCAAGCTCGACATCGACGCCGCGCAGTCCGGGGTTCAGCAGATTCTCACCGACGAGGCCAACGGATACGGCGCCACCAACGTCAAGGACGTCAAGTGCAATGACGGCCAGAATCCGACCGTCGAGAAGGGCGGCACCTTCAACTGCGAGGTCAGCATCGACGGCACCAAGCGCCAGGTGACGGTGACCTTCCAGGACGACGAGGGCACCTACGAGGTCGGCAGGCCCAAGTAACCCTGGTCGTCGCTAGCCGTCGAGCCCGTCGAGGGCCTTCTGCAGCCGCCCGATCGATGACGTGACGCCGTAGGTTTCGGCGAGTGTGACGACCTTGCGGGGATGCTCGGCGGCCAGGGGCATCGTGTCGCTCGGGGTCGACCAGTCCAGGTCGGCGTCGGTGGCCACCTTGACCACCGGGGCCGCCGCCTCGATGTAGTCGGCGGCCTTGAGCAGCTTGGTTCGGTACGCCTTGCTCATCTTCGACTTCGGGTCGTTGGCCGCGGCGAGGATGTTCTCCAGCGAGCCGTGCTGTGCCAGCAGCGTTGCGGCGGTCTTCTCCCCGATACCGGGCACGCCGGGCAGGCCGTCGCTCGGATCGCCGCGCAGCAGAGCCAGTTCGGCGTACGCCGGGCCCGCCCGATCCACCGGAATCCCGTACGTCTCGGCCACTTCCTTCGGACCCCATTTGGTGGCCTTGGCCAGGCCGCGGCCCAGGTAGAGCACCCGCACGGAGACCGGTTCGTCGCGCACCAACTGCAGCAGGTCGCGATCGCCGCTGACCACCACGACGGGATCGCGCTTCTCACGCGCGGCCAGCGTGCCCAGCACGTCGTCGGCCTCGCACTCCGCAGCGCCCGCGGTCGGGATGCCGAATGCTTCGAGGATCTCGAAGATCATGTCGACCTGCGGGGTGAGCTCGTCGGGCACCTCCTCGACGTCGGGCTCGCCCTCGGGGTTCTCCTCGAGCACGCGGTGCGCCTTGTAGGACGGAATGAGGTCGACGCGCCACTGCGGTCGCCAGTCGTCGTCGCGGCACACCACCAGCCGGCCGGGGCGCTCCCGGGTGATCACCGTGGCCATCGCGTCCAGGAAGCCACGCAGCGCGTTCACGGGGCGGCCGTCGGGCGCGGTGATCGAGTTGGGCACCCCGAAGTAGGAGCGAAACCACATGCTGGCGCCGTCGAGCAGGACGAGGGGAGCGGCCACGGTCACTGACAGTAGCGCGACCGACGAGCGCGGTCGCCACCCATCCGGGCGCGGATTAGCCTGAATCCCATGACGGCCAACCGATTCAGCACCGATGTCTACGCATCCCGGCTGCGTGCCGCCGCGTCGACCGCCGCCGATGCCGGTCTCGCGGGCCTGGTCATCACGCCGGGCTACGACCTGCGCTATCTGGTCGGTTCACGCGCGCAGACCTTTGAGCGGCTCACCGCGCTGGTGCTGCCGGCCGACGGCGAGGCGACCATCGTGGTGCCGCGGCTGGAATTGGCGGCGCTCAAGGAGTCGGCGGTGCCTGAACTCGGCTTGACGGTGCGCGACTGGGTCGACGGTGACGACCCGTATGCACTCGTGGGCGAGGCGCTCGGAGGGGCGCCGTTGAAGAGCGCCGTGACCGATTCCATGCCCGCCCTGCACCTGCTTCCTCTCGCCGAGGTCCTCGGGGCGGTGCCGGTGCTGGCCACCGACGTGCTGCGTCGGCTGCGGATGATCAAGGATCCGGCCGAGATCGACGCGCTGCGCAACGCGGGGGCGGCCATCGACCGGGTGCACGCCAGGGTGCCCGACTTCCTGGTGCCCGGCCGCACTGAAGCCGACGTCGCCGCCGATATCGCCGAAGCCATTGTCGCCGAGGGACATTCGGAGGTCGCATTCATCATCGTCGGTTCAGGGCCGCACGGTGCCGACCCGCACCACGAGTGTTCAGACCGCGAACTGCGCGCCGGTGACATCGTGGTCGTCGACATCGGCGGACCGTACGAGCCCGGCTACAACTCCGATTCCACCCGGACCTACAGCATCGGCGAACCGGATGCCGACATCGCTCGTCGCTACGCGGTGCTGCAGCGCGCCCAGCGCGCCGCGGTCGATGCGGTCCGGCCCGGCGTCACCGCCGAACATGTCGACGCCGCCGCCCGCGACGTGCTGGCCGCCGAGGGCCTGGCCGACGCGTTCGTGCACCGCACCGGCCACGGCATCGGACTGTCGGTGCACGAGGAGCCCTACATCGTCGCCGGCAACACGCTGACCCTCGAGGAGGGCATGGCGTTCTCCGTCGAGCCGGGCATCTACTTTCCCGGCGAGTGGGGCGCGCGCATCGAGGACATCGTGATCGTCACCGCCGACGGCGCCGAACCGGTGAACAACCGGCCGCACGAGTTGGTGGTCGTGCCCGTCGGCTGAGCCGCGGTTTAGTCGGCGACCCGGTCCAGCAGGTCCGAGGAGCCCAGCACCCGCTCGACACGGACCTCGATCACGACGCGTTTCGGGTTGACCCGCGGCGTGCGGTAGCGCTGTGCGTAGCGCAATTCGGCGTCGCGGACGGCGTCGGGATCGGTGTTGACCTTGGCCTTGCCCTCGAGCGACAGCCACCGCGCACCGTCGACCTGGCTCAGCACCGCGACGCCTTGGCGCTCGGCGTTCACGGCCTTCTGGGACCCGCCGCTGGTGATGACGCGGGCGATGTGGGTGGTCGGATCGAAGGTGAAACCGACGGCGACGACATGCGGCGAGTTGTCCGAACGCAGGGTCGTCAGCATGGCGAGATGACGCTCGGACAAGAACGCGAGCGCGTCGGTGGTGAGCCGGGTGGTCGCCCGGCGGCTGGACTGGGCCATCGGGCTTCACCGTAGCGCAGGACATAATCGCAGCCATGACAGACACGGCTGACTCTCGTCCGCCCTTGGTCGTGGTCTTCGGCGGGCGCAGCGAGATCGGCCTCGAGGTGGCCACGCGTCTGGCGCCCGGAGCGGTGGTGCTGCTGGCGGCGCGCCGCTCCAACGAGCTGGCCACGGAGGTGTCCGCTGTCCGCGCTGCCGGCGCCGTCGCCGTGCAGGTGCGCGAGTTCGACGCCGACGACCTGGGCTCCCACGGACCGCTCGTCGACTCCATCGTCGCCGACCACGGCCCGGTCGACACCGCGGTGCTCGCCTTCGGCATCCTCGGCGATCAGGCCCTGGCGGAGAAGGACCCCGCGCACGCTGCGGCGATCGTGCACACCGACTTCGTCGCCCAGGTCAGCCTGTTGACCGTGCTGGCCGCCACGATGCGCGGCGCGGGCGCCGGGGCCATTGTCGCGTTCACGTCGGTGGCCGGCGTCCGGGTGCGACGCGCCAACTACGTCTACGGGTCCGCGAAGGCGGGGCTGGACGGGTTCTGCAGTGGGCTCGCCGACGCCCTGCACGGCTCGGGGGTGCACCTGCTCGTGGTTCGGCCGGGGTTCGTGATCGGGCGGATGACCGAGGGCATGGCACCGGCGCCGCTGTCCAGCACGCCCGGGCAGGTCGCCGACGCCACCGTGCGTGCGCTGCGGAAGGGCCGCGCCAGGGTGTGGGTGCCCGCGCCACTGGCCGTGCTGGCGGCGGCGTTCCGGATGACGCCGCGGTTCGTGTGGCGGAGGTTACCGCGGTGATCATCGTCGTCGGCATCGGCGCCGACGGAATGCCAGGACTGTCATCGGTCGCAAAGGCCGAACTCGCAAGAGCCACCGTAATTTACGGCTCGCGGCGTCAACTGGAGCTACTCGACGACACCGTCACCGCGCCGCGGCGGGAGTGGCCGTCACCGATGCTGCCCGCCCTGCGCACGCTGCTCGACGCGGCCGAGGGCGACGTGCACGTGGTGGCCAGCGGCGACCCGCTGCTGCATGGCGTCGGCAACTCGCTGATCCGGCTGTACGGCGCGCACCGGGTGACGGTGCTGCCGCACGTGTCGTCGGTGACCCTGGCCTGCTCGCGGGTGGGCTGGGCGGTGCAGGACACCGAGGTCATCAGCCTGGTGTCGGCTGACCCGCACATCGCGGTGCGCCGCGGCGGGCAGGCGGTCGTGATGTCGCGCGACCGTTCCACTCCCGCGGCGTTGGCGCGCCTGCTGACCGACACCGGCCGCGGCGATTCCGAGGTCACCGTGCTCGAGCAACTGGGCGGGCCCGCCGAGCGGCGCCGGACCGCCACAGCACGGGAATGGGCGGCGCGGCCTCCCGGTGACGTCGACGACCTCAACGTGGTCGCGGTGCGCTACCTGCCCGACGAACGGCGGCTCGGGGTGCTGCCCGACGACATGTTCGCCAACGACGGGCAGATCACCAAACAACCGGTGCGCGCGGTGACGCTGGCCGCCCTGGCACCGCGGCCCGGCGAACTGCTCTGGGACGTCGGAGCCGGATCGGGCAGCATCGCGATCGAATGGTGTCGCAGCGGGCCGGGTTGCCGCGCGGTGGCATTCGAACGCGACGAGCAACGCCGCAAACGAATCACCGATAACACCCTGGCGTTCGGTGCGCGTGTCGAGGTGCATGGCGATGCGCCCGGTTCCTTCGACTCCGTACCGGCGCCCGACGCCGTCTTAATCGGCGGCGGCATCACCCAACCCGGCCTGTTGGAGGCGTGCTTCGAGCGGTTACGGTCCGGCGGCAGGCTCGTCGCCAACGCCGTCACGGTTGAATCCGAATCTCTTGTTGCTCAGTGGTATTCACGTCACGGCGGGGAGCTACGGCGCTTCGAATACCACCGCGGCGAGCCGCTCGGCGGCTTCACCGGCTGGCGCCCGGCCATGCCGATCACCCAGTGGTCGGTGACCAAACGATGACCGTCTACTTCATCGGCGCCGGCCCCGGTGCTGCCGACCTGATCACCGTTCGGGGACAGCGACTGCTGCAGCGCTGCCCGGTCTGCCTCTATGCCGGTTCGATCATGCCCGAGGATCTGCTCGCGCTGTGTCCGCCGAACGCGCGCGTCGTCGACACCGGGCCGTTGACACTCGACCAGATCATCACCGAACTCGCCGACGCCCACGCCGCGAATCTCGATGTGGCGCGGCTGCACTCCGGCGATCCCTCGATCTACAGTGCGCTGGCCGAACAGTGCCGCCGCCTCGACGAACTCGACATCGACTACGAAATCGTGCCCGGTGTACCGGCATTCGCCGCGGCTGCGGCCGCACTGGGCCGCGAGCTCACGGTTCCCGGTGTCGCGCAGACGGTCACACTGACCCGGGTGGCCACCCTGTCGACCGCGATGCCGCCGGGGGAGGACCTGCAGACATTGTCGGCGCCGGGCGCCACACTGGTGTTGCACCTGGCGGCCGCGCAGATCGACACGATCGCAGCGGACCTTCGGGCCGGTGGTTACCGGCCCGAAACCCCATGCGCGGTGGTCGCGTTCGCGTCGTGGCCACAGCAGCAGGTGGTGCGCTGCAGGCTCGAGAATCTCGCGGAGCAGACGAAGGCGGCCGGGATCACCCGCACCGCGGTCATCGTCGTCGGCGACGTGCTAGCGGCCGAGGGGTTCGCCGACAGTTACCTGTACTCGTCAGGGCGAGTACGGCGGGGACGACACTGATGCGAATCCTGTTGTTGGGCGGCACATCGGAGGCGCGTGCGCTCGCCGCGCGGCTGCACCCCGACGTCGAGGTGATCAGCTCCCTCGCCGGACGGGTGCCCGACCCCGCGCTGCCGGTCGGCGAAGTGCGCATCGGCGGGTTCGGTGGCGTCGAGGGCCTGCGGCAGTGGCTGCGCGGCGAACAGGTCGACGCCGTCGTGGACGCCACCCACCCGTACGCGGCAACGATGACCGCCCACGCCGCCGCCGTCTGCGCCGAACTCCGGCTGCCGCACCTGGTGCTGGCGCGACCCGCCTGGCCGGCCGGCGACGCGATCGTGGTCGGTGACGATCGCGAAGCCGCGAAGGTCGTTGCTGCCGAAGGGTTTCAGCGGGTCTTTCTGACCACCGGGCGATCCGGCGCCGCGGCGTTCCGGAAAGTCGACGCGTGGTTCCTTATCCGCGCCGTCACCCCACCCGATGTCGGGGACCTGCCGTCGCGGCATCAGGTCCTGCTGTCGCGCGGGCCGTATCGCTACGACGACGAGTTGGCGCTGCTGCGTGAGCACCGCATCGACGCGCTGGTCACCAAGAACAGCGGCGGGTCGATGACGCGGCCCAAGCTGGACGCCGCCGCCGCGCTCGGGGTCGCGGTGGTGATGGTGGACCGGCCGCCGCTGCCCGCGGGGGCGACCAGCGTCGCCACGGTGGACGAGGCGGTCGAATGGGTCACGGCGATTCGGAAGGCGCCGAGGAGCGACTGACCGCAAGGCTCTTGCGCGGTTGTGCTCACTGCCTCGCAGCAGCGTGGGCACCGATCATCAGGGCTGCCAGGTCGTCGGGTTCGAGGAACGACGGTGGAGGGGGTGGCCCCCAGGCGTAGAGCCCCCGCAGGCCGTGAAGCACCTCTGGGCTCCACAGTTCGTCTTCCGGAACGGTATCCATGTCGGAGTAGTACTCCGAGAAGTTGCCCGCCGGGTCCTTGAGATACCAGAAGAAGTTCGCGCCCGCATAGTGGCGACCGAGACCCCAAATGTGGCGCTCGGGATGGCCCTCCAGCATCATCTGAGCGCCGCGGCCGACCTCGTCGATGTCGTCTACCTGCCAGCTGGTGTGATGCATGAAGTTGACCGGCGCAGCCATGACCAAGAGGTTGTGGTGTTCAACGGAGCAGCGTAGAAAGGCGGCGCTTTCTCCTATGTAGTCGCTGACCTTGAAGCCCAACCCGTCGACGAAGAACCGCATCGTCGTCTCCAGATCGACCGAACCGATCACCGCGTGGCCGAGCTTACTCGGCTGGACTCGCCCACGCCGAGCGGTGAAAGGTGCGCGGCCCCAACGGTCGATGCGTCCCGGGCCGTTGTACGCAGTAGCGGCGACGGCTGGTTCGACGACGATCCGGGGCCGGATCTCGACGGCGACCCGAGTACCGGTAACAGGTTCGAACGCCGAGCACGAGGTGGGTGAGCGCTGGACCTCGGCGCCGAAGGCGGCGATCCCCGTGGCGATGCGTGCGATGTCGTCTTCGTCATCGGCCGCAACCGTCAGCTCGACCAGTCGGCGCCTAAGCGTATGCACGATTTCGAGTTGGTCACCGCCGTTGCGGGTGGCGAACACGCCGCCTCCGCGGTAGGTGAGGCCGAACTCGGTGTAATAGGCGACGGTTTCGTCGACGTGAGGTACGCCGATAGTGGCTTTGGCCAAGCCGTGTAATGCCATGGTGCTCCTTAGAAGTCTGTCGAGTCTGCGTCGAACGCCGACGTTTCCCGATGCCCTCGTTCCAGCGAATCTGAAGACTTCTACGACGCAGCGCTCGAGAAGGTTCACAGGGGATTCCGCGGCGCCACGGTCGAGCAAGCTGGGAGCAGCAGCCGCCCCGATCCTCCGTGGTGTGCAGGCACCGACTTCTTACTTCACCGGTCGGCCTACCGATACGACGCGATGAGCTCCAAGGTCTCCAGTTCGCGGATGGCCCGGCATCCGCGGCTCAACATCGCCAGCATCATCTCATCGCCGCGCTCGGTTGACGTCGCGAACGCCGTACCGAGTGCCACGAGCAGCGGCGCCTGCACGACGCCGAGACGGTAGTCGTTCCAGCAGGTGGCGAGATCGTAATCACCGACGCCGTAACCGATCAGCGCACGGTGGTAGCGCTCGACGAGGTCACGCTCGATCTGCGCGCGCACCGTCGGTTCGAGGCTGGTCGCGGTGAAGTACGCGAGGTCGCGTGTGGGTAGCCCGATGCCGATGGTCTGCCAGTCGACCACCGTGATGCGGGTGTGGTCGGGATCGAACAACATGTTGTCGAGCCGGTAGTCGCCGTGCATGAGCGCGTAGCGGTCCGGTTCGGCCTTCAGCCAGTCGGTAACCGAAGCCATTGCTGCGGAGAGTGTTTCCTGGTCCTCGGCGCTGATCGAGGACCCGAGGCGGTCGATGACGATGTCGGCGGCCATCTTGCAGACGTCACCCATGCCCTTGGCGGCTTCGTCATCACCGGGTTTCGGCATCACGATTCCGGCCAGCTGCATCCACCGGTCGTCGCGCCAACTCGGGCCGTGTAAGCCCGCGAGCGCCTCGACGGCGAGCCGTGCCTCTACAACGCTGCACCCGGCGATCTGGTCACCCTGCACGGCCGGGGCCATGTCGGCAAGGACCAGGACGAAATCCGTTCCGTCGGGCGAGATGTCGCTGTGGAAGCAACCGGGGATCGGGATGGCCACCTGATCGGCGATCAGCGAGTAGAACTCGACCTCGGAGCGGTAACCGAGCGCCACCCGCTCGCGCACCGCATCGTCTTGGGCGGACAGCTTGATCGCGAATGTCGCGGGCAGGTCGGTGTCGCCGGCGTACGTCACCGCCGCCCGGTAGGTGGCGCCGGTCTGTCCGGTGCCGATCGCGAGCACGTCGACGGCGTCGATGTCCACGCCGAGCGCCGAGGCGAGCCAACGGGGCGTCACATCGGCAGGGCCGCGGGGGATGGTGACGACGGTGCCCTCGTCGGTCGACGGGGTCTGCTGCCCCACGGCGCCTCCCTCAGTGGTTGCGGGTGTGAGCCGAAACCGTATCGGTAAGGGCGACAGTCGTCAACGAACCCCGGCGCCCCCGTCAGCGCCGGGTCAGGCGCAGCTTCCAGGCCTCCGGCCCGCGCTCGAGGTAGTCCACCGAGATCCGGCCGGCTGTGCGGTCGTGCAGCTGGCGCAGCAGCGGCACCGGGTCGTGGGGAGCCACGAGCACCAACGCACCCCCGACCGGAACCGCGTCGAACGCGCCGAACACCGTGGCGTGCCGAATCGAGTGCGGCACCTCGCGCACGTCGAGCACGGGCTCCTCGGCGTCGGCTCCGCAACCGCAGCTGTGGCCGCCCTCGGCATGGTGATGACCGCCGATCAGTTCGTGCATTCCGTCGAGGGAGTCTGCGAGCGAGATTTCCGGGTCGGAGGCGACGATCGGCAGGATCCGGTCGTTCTCGTCGACGAGGTGGGCCTCGAACACGACCCGCAGCGCGTGCCCGGCCGCCGCGGCACGCAGGGGAGACTGTTCGGTGCGGACCTGGTCCACCAGACCGCCGATGACTCGGTGCGCGGCGATCATCGACTCGATCAGCGGCCGGGCCCGGTCGGTGTGGGCGGCGGCCGGATACAGCCGGGCCTCCTCGGCTGCGGCGTGCGGTAGCAACTCGTCGGTCAGGAATTCGGTGGCCGCGGCGCGCGCCGCTTCGAAACCGGCGCCGCGTTCGGCCGCCGTCAACATCGCCTCGGTCAGAGCCTTGAGGTGTCCGGCCAGCTCAGCGTGGTGAGTCTTCACCGTCTCGGCCGCCTCCGCGTCCGCGGGTGTGGTAGCGACGATCAGTTCGTTGACAGTCATGACGGGTCCCTTTCGGCTGTGCTGGTCCTACAGCTAGCAATTTACTACAATAATTTCCGTGGTAAATAGTGCGCCGCCTTTCGGGCCTTCTCCGGTGCCGTCCGCGACCGGTCCCGTGCCGTTGTCGGGACAGCGGTTGAGGGTGCTCGAGCACGTGCGGGCGCACGCTCCGGTACGGACTGTCGACGCGGCCGCCGAACTGGGGCTGCATCAGAACACGGTGCGCGAGCACCTGGATGCGCTCGTCGACGTCGGCCTCGTCGAGCGCGCCACCGAACCCGCCGCCGGACGTGGCCGGCCGGCGGCGCTGTACCGGCCCTCGGCGGGTGACCCCGCGTTGCGGGTCCGCGACTACGCCAGCCTCGCCACTGCGCTGGCCGGGCACATCGCCCGGACCAGCACCGAGCCCGAGCGCGACGCCCGGGCCGCCGGTGTCGAGTGGGGCCGCGAGGTGGCCGAAGAGATCGGCCGCACCACCAATGATCCGCGCCAGGCGGTCCTCGACGCGCTGGACCGGTTGGGCTTCGCTCCCGATGACGAGGGCGCCGAGCGTGGGGTGGCCCTGCGGCGCTGTCCGCTGCTCGACGCGGCCCGTCGCTACCCGAGCGTGGTCTGCCAGGTCCACCTCGGCATCGTCGAGGGGTTGCTGCACAGCGTCGATGCGCCCACCGGGCCGGGCCTGGACCTGATCCCGTTCGCCGAACCCGGCGCCTGTCGGTTGTTCCTACCCGATCCGGTGGTGAAAAACCCATGACTGAGAATCGGATTCCGCTCCGGGCGGTGTTGCTGATACCGGGAGGCTTCGCGCTGTTGGCCGGATTGGATGCCGCGCTGCTGCGTCTCGGGCTACCCGCCCCGGTGGAGACGGTCCGGCTGGCCGAGGTGCACGGCATCGTGCTCGTGCTCGGGTTCGTCGGCACCGTGATCGCGCTGGAACGCGCTGTCGCATCGGGTCGGCGGTGGTGCTATCTGGCCCCGGCGTTGTCCGGACTGGGGGCGATTCTTCTCGTCAGCCCTGCCCCGCGACCCCTCGCCGACACCGCCCTTCTGGCGGGCGCCGCGCTACTGGTCGCGGTGTATGTGCCGCTGTGGCAGCGCAGTTGGGATGCGGCGGTGCTGGTTCAAGCCGCCGGTGCGGTGTTGGCGACCGGAGCGGCGCTGCTGTGGGCGGCCGGGTTTCCCGCGTCGGACCTGCTCGGCTGGCTGGCCGGTTTCCTCATCCTGACCATCGCGGGGGAGCGCATGGAACTGGCGCGGGTGGCGCTGTCGGATACCCGCGCCGAGATGCTGCTCGGCGCGGCAACGGTCACACTCGTCATCGGGGCGGTGACGCAGTTGGTCTGGCCGACAGTCGGTTTCGCACTTCTCGGTGCGGCGGTCCTCGGGGTCGCATGCTGGCTGTTTCGATTCGACGTCGCCAGGCGAACCATCCACACGACAGGCCTCACACGGTATATGGCGGTGTGCTTGTTGGCCGGCTACGCGTGGCTATTGGTTCCCGGCATGGCGTGGTTTGTCGTCGGCGCGGTGAGCTCGGGCGGCGGATACGACGCGATCGTGCACGCGGTGATGCTCGGATTCGTGCTGTCGATGATCATGGCCCACGCACCGGTCATCTTGCCCGCGGTGCTGCGACGCCCGTTGCCGTACACCCCGGCGATGTACGGGCCGGTCATGCTGCTGCACGCATCGCTGTTGTTGCGCATAGTCATCGGTGACGTGCGCGGCGTCGAGTGGGCGGTGCAGGCAGGGGGCGTGCTCAACATCGTGGCGGTGCTCGCGTTCATCGGCGTCGCGGTCCGCGCGTCCACGCGGCAGACGATCGGGGCGCCGGTATGAACCGCTCCCAGTGGCATCTGCGGGTCGGGTCGATGGTATTCGCCTGGCTTGCAGCACTTGTCGTGATTGCACTGGTCCACAGGTCGGTGCCGATATCGACTTGGCTGCTGATCCACCTGCTCGGTCTGGGGGCGGCAGGCAACGCGATCCTCATCTGGAGCCGGCACTTCACCGATGCGCTTCTACGCCGTCCACAAGACCCGTCGAGGTCCGGGCAGGCCTGGACTCTCGCGATTTTCAACGTCGGCGCGGTCGCGGTGGTCGCAGGGATGGCCGTCTCCTTCTGGCCGGTGGTGCTGGCCGGTGGTGTCGCGGTCGCCGCCGTCGCGTTGACTCATGCCGTCACATTGGTGCGGCAACTGCGCAGCGCGCTGCCCTCGCGCTTCGGCGACACCGTGCGCTATTACGTCGCTGCGGCAGCGCTGCTTTCGGTCGGGGCCGGGCTCGGCATCGCGATGGCCAACGCGGCGCTGCCGGGCGCCCTGCACGAGCGGTTCGTCGTGGCCCACGCCGCGGTCAACCTGTTCGGGTTCATCGGTCTCACGGTGCTGGGCACATTGGTGACCCTGTGGCCGACGATGCTGCGCACCCGGATGGCGGACGGCGTCGAGGTCGCCGCCCGGCGCGGTCTGCCCCTGCTGATCGGAGGTCTGGTGGTGGCGGTGTCGGCGGCGGTGGCCGGCTCGCCGACGATGACCGCCGCGGGCGCGCTGGCCTACCTCATTTCGGCCGGCTACGTGCTGTGGCCCCACCTCGACGAGGTCCGCCGCAAGCGGCCGGGCAACTTCGCCACGCTGTCGGTGCTGTGCGGGGTGGTGTGGCTGCTGGGCTCGCTGAGCTACACCGTGGTCGCCTTCGCCACCGCACCGACATGGTCCGCACTGCTGGACCGGGCCGATCCGCTCACCGCGGCGGTGCTCGCCGGGTTCCTGGTTCAGGTTCTGCTCGGTGCGCTGTCGTACCTGACCACCATCGTCGTCGGCGGGCGCGCCGCCTCCATCGCGGCGACATTCGAACTGGAGCGCGGCGCACCGTGGCGGCTGGCTGTCGCCAACGTCGCGCTGCTGCTGTGCGTGCTGCCGACCCCGAGCCTGCTGCGGGTGGCGGCGTCGGTGTTGGTGCTGACCGCCTACGCCGCGTTCCTGCCGCTGCTGGTGCGGGCGGTGTGGCGGGCACGCAAGCTCCGCGATACGCCCTCGACGCCGGGGCCGCCGCCGTCGGGGCCGCCGGTGCGCCAGCGGCTCGGCGTCGCGGCCGCCGGGCTGGCTGTCGTGGTGTTGACGGCCGCGGCCGCGGTGGCCGCCGACCCCGCCGCGGTCGGAATCGCCGACGAGCCGCAGGTATCGGTGACCGCCACCGGACAGACCACCGAGGTCGAGGTGCATGTCGAGGGGATGCGCTACGTGCCCGACACCATCGACGTGCCCGTGGGCAACCGGCTGGTGATCACCCTCGTCAACAGCGGTTCGGACCGTCACGATCTGGTCCTGGCCAACGGGGCCAGCACCGGGCGCCTCGCGGTCGGGGAAACCGCCGTCCTCGATGCCGGGGTGATCGGCGCCGATATGGACGGCTGGTGTTCGGTGGCCGGGCACCGGCAGATGGGCATGACCATGTCGGTGCGCGCGACGGGGGCCGAGGCACACGCCGGCCACCACGACCAGGTGAGTGCGGCGTCGATCGCCGGTGACGACGTCGCGCGCAGTCTCGCGGCGACACCCGGCCCCGATTTCGTGCCGCGTGACCCCGCCTTGGCCGCCGCGACGCCCGATCACCGCGTCACCTTGGCGGTGACCGAGACGACGCGGGAGGTGTCGCCGGGAATCACGCAGCGGCAGTGGACATTCGGCGGCACGGCGCCCGGGCCGACGCTGCGGGGCAAGGTCGGCGACGTCTTCGAGGTCACCCTCGTCAACGACGGCACGATCGGGCACTCGATCGACTTCCATGCCGGGGCGCTCGCCCCGGACGTGCCGATGCGCACCATCCAACCCGGCGAACGCCTGGTCTACCGGTTCACCGCGAGCCGTGCCGGTGTGTGGATGTATCACTGCTCGACGATGCCGATGTCGGTGCACATCGCCAACGGCATGTTCGGAGCGGTGGTCATCGACCCGCCGGACCTGGCCCCTGTCGACCGCGAATACCTTCTCGTGCAGTCGGAGTACTACCTCGGCCCGCAGGGCGGCGAGGTCGACGCAGCCAAGGTCGCCGCCGACAAACCCGACCTGGTGGTGTTCAACGGCTACGCCAACCAGTACGACCACGCGCCGCTGACCGCGCGGATCGGGGAGCGAGTGCGGATCTGGGTACTCGCGGCCGGGCCGAACCGGGGCAGTTCCTTTCACGTCGTCGGCGGCCAGTTCGACACCGTGTGGTCCGAGGGTGACTACCGGCTGCGGCCGGGCCCCGGCGGCGCGCAGGCCCTCGGATTGTCAGCGGCCCAAGGCGGTTTCGTCGAGCTGAGCTTCGATCAGCCCGGGCGTTATCCGTTCGTCACCCACGCGATGGTCGACGCCGAACGCGGCGCCCACGGGATCATCCAGGTCACCGCGCAACCCGGGTAGGCCCCCAGATTCACTCCGGATACCGGCGCGGGGTGAACACCCGGTCGCCGTCATCGGTGTACCACTGGGTCTGCGAGGAGCCGACGATCAGCAGGCACCGCATGTCGACGTCGCGGGGGTCTAAGTCCGCAAGGCGCACCACTTTCACCTCCTCGCGGGGGCCGGATACGTCGCGGCCGATTACCACCGGGGTGCCGGGATCGCGGTGCTCGAGCAGTAGGTCGCGCATCGCACCGACCTGCCAGGTGCGGGTCTTGGACGCCGGGTTGTAGATGGCCAGTACCAGGTCGGTCTCGGCGGCGGCGGTCAGTCGGGCTTCGATCACGTCCCACGGCTTGAGGCGGTCCGAAAGGGAGATCACCGCGTAGTCGTGGCCCAGCGGCGCGCCGACCCGGCTGGCGACGGCCTGCGCGGCCGTCATCGCCGGGATCACCCGCACCGAAACCCCTGGCCACTGCTTGGCCTCCTCGAGCACCGCGGTCGCCATCGCGAAAACCCCCGGGTCGCCGGAGGACACGACCGCGACCGTGCGGCCCTGCTCGGCCAACGTGCACGCGAGTCGGGCGCGGGCAGGCTCGTCGGTGTTGTCGCTGGGATGCTTGCGTTGCCCGGCGCGGTTGCCCACCCGGTCGAGGTAGGGGCCGTAGCCGATGAGGTCGGTGGCCGCGGCGAGTTCACGACGGCATTGCGGGGTCATCCAGTCGGTGCTGCCCGGACCCAGTCCGACCACCGCGACGCTTCCGGTCGGCGCCTCCCGATCGCGTCGGCCCGGCAGCATGGCCAGCGAGAAGTACGGCACGGTCTCGTCGTCGACCTCGCCGGCGCTCAACACCCGCTGCTGCGGCGTGCTGGCCCGTTCGACGTAGAACGCGTCGTCCAACCGACCCGTTGCCGAGAGTGCCTCGCGCACAGCCGGGTACGACCTACCGAGTTTGAGCATCACCGCCGCGTCGGTGTCGGCGAGCCTGCGTCGAAGCTCGTCGGCGGGCAGCGTGCCCGGCAGTATCGTCAACACCTCGTCGCCCTGGACGAGGGGAGTGGCCACCGCCGCCGACGCCGCGCTGACCGACGTCACCCCCGGCACGATGACCGCATCGAACCGTTCGGTGAGCCGGGTGTGCATGTGCATGTAGGAGCTGTAGAACAGCGGGTCGCCCTCGGCGAGCAGGGCCACGTTGCGACCGGCCTCCAGGTGGGCGGCGATGCGGTCGGCGGCCTCGCGGTAGAAGTCCTCCATCGCGCCTGCGTAGCCGCCGGGGTGGTCGGTGGTCTCGGTGGTGACCGGATAGACCAGGTGCTCCTCGATCTGACTGGGCCGCAGGTACGGTTCGGCGATACCGCGCGCGATGCTGTTGCCGTGTCGTGCGCTGTGGTACGCCACGACGTCGGCCTCGCCGATCACCCGTGCGGCCTTCACGGTCACCAGTTCGGGATCACCGGGGCCCAGCCCGACACCCCAGAGCGTGCCCCTCATTCCCGTTCCGTCGCAATCGCATTCACGGCCGCGGCGGCCATCGCGCTGCCGCCGCGACGGCCCGTCACCACCAGGTAGGACATCCCGCGGGGGCGGTCGATGAGTTCCTGTTTCGATTGCGCCGAGCCGACGAAGCCGACCGGGCCGCCGAGCACCGCCGCTGGAGTCGGGGCGCCCTCGTCGAGTAGCTCCAGCAGCCGGAACAACGCGGTCGGCGCGTTGCCGATCGCCAGAACCGCGCCGTCGAGCCCCTCGGCCCACAGATCGACTGCCGCCGCGGACCTGGTGGTGCCGAGGCGCGCGGCGAGGTCGGCGGCGCGCGGGTCGGCCACCAGCGAAACCACCTCGTTGTCGGCGGGCAGCCGTGACCTGGTGATCCCCGCGGCGACCATCGACGAGTCACACAACACCGGGGCGCCGGCGTTCAGCGCGGCGTGGGTCCTGGCGACGACGTCATCGCGGTACGCGACGTGGTCGGCGACGTCGACCTGACCACAGGTATGGATCAACCTCACGACAACCCGGGCGACATCCTCGGGAAACCGCGACAGATCCGCTTCGTCGCGGATCGTCGCGAACGACTGCCGGTAGATCTCCCCGGCGTCGCGGATGTAGTCGAGCACGCGATCACCCTACGGGTGAGCGTCGCGCGTCCGGTATCCGTCTCCGGTTGCCACCAGCACCTCACCGGTGGGTGGGCTGCCGCAGGCCCGGTCGCATCCGACGAAGTGGCGGTGGCCCGCGGCCGGTTGTGTCACCGCGGCGGCGGCGTCGGCGCGGACGTCGGCCAGCGAGTGCTCGCAACCGGGGCGCCCCGTGCAGGCGCTGACCGACAGCCAGGGCGAGTTCTCGTCGAACACCAGGCCCAACGGGGCGAGCACGCGTAACGCGACGTCGGCGACGTCCTCGGTGAGGTCGAACACCAGCACCGAGCGCCACGGCGTGATCACCATCGGCGCCTCGATTGCGGCCAGAAACTCGGCCGTTCGGGCGGGCAGCACGCCCAGAGGAACCGCCGCACCCAGCGCGATGCGGCCGTCGTGCTGTTCGAGCCAACCGACGGGCGGCCGGGTGACCGCCGGCCACGTCGTACCCGGTTCCACGGACGGCAGCAGCCCGCCCAGCAGGGCGCCGGTCTCACTGAGTTCCTTGACGCGCCAGGCATTTTCGCGCGTGGCAGCGAAGCGACGGGCCACGTCGAGCATCGTCGACACCGCCGTCTGCATCGGCACCCGGACACCGGTGTCGCGCCCGGCCAGCAGCAGCGCGGCGTCGGCGGCCGCGACGTGCACGCCGACGTCGGGGGCAAGACCGGAGATGTCGCCGCGCCCGTCGTCGATGCCGAACAGGAACCGGCCGGGCAGCGTGGCCAGTTCCGGGTCGGCCTGGATGGCGTCGTCGAGCTCGGTGACGATTCCGCGGATGTCGGCGGTCACTCCCACCCGCCCCGACAGCGGTGAGGCGACGATGTTGCGCACGCGCTCGTGCGTCGGCGAGGGCAGGAGCCCGGCCGCGGCCACGGCCTCGGCGACCGCCCCGGTGTGGGTGACGCCGCGGATCTGGAGGTTGCCCCTCGACGTGAGCTCCAGCGTGCCCGCGCCGCATTCGGTGGCCGCCCGTGCCAGCGCCTCCAACTGCGGAGCGGTGATCACCCCGCCCGGCAGCCGCATCCGCGCCAACGCGCCGTCCGCCGCCTGATGCACCTGCAGCGCACCGGGGCAGGCGTCCTGGTCGCGGGTCCTGGCCACGAGTTCACGGTAGTCCGTGGGTGGCCCCCGCAAACACAGGTAGTGCCTTACGCGTGCGTGGCCTACCGCGGGCTCCTAACTTCACAAACATCCAGGTCCGAGGTGGACCGGGCGAGCACGGTGGGAGAGTCGCCATGACCGAACTGACCAGAACGAGGCGTCCGTCGACGGAACATTCCTCGACACGTCCGGCGCCGACGGCCGAACCGACGCTGATCACCGAAGAGCAGGTGCGGTTCGGCACCGCGGCCGCCCGGTTTCCGTCACCGACGTACCGGCACTGGCCCTCGGCGCTGGATGCGGTGCGCGGGCTCTGGCACCACAGCGGCCGCCAACCTGCGCGTAACCACTATCCACAGCGCTTCGCCTACCTCGAGGAAGCGTTGCTGTCTCGGGAGTGCAACCGGCTCTGATCAGCTGGCCAGCGCCGGGGCCTGCCCGCCGGAGGCTTTCACCACAAGATGTTCGGTCTCGTAGTAGTCGGAGACGAATTCGTCGCGGTATGACCGCTGTTCGGCGGTGAGTGCCGCGCCCGGCTCATCATGCAGCGAGGCGTAGTCGTACTGGTTTGTGTGCACGGCCCACAGGTTCTCGGCCAGCGCACGCAACGGCGCGGGCAGACGGTCGTAGGCGGCCTCCGTGGATGCCCATGTCGTCGTGCCGCCGTACGGGGGCAGGGTGATGGCGCGCAGGATGGACGCTTTCGGGATCCGGTCGACGAACGTCACGTCGGTGCTGACGCTGAGGTCGACGCCCTCGATCCGGGCGCCGATGTGTGCGCCGAGCTTGACCACCCGCAACGAAAGCGGCACGTGGTGACCTCCAGACGATGGATGAAACGTGGTGAACACCTTCGCCTCAGCACCGTGTGACGACGACCGTTCGACTCAGCGCGAATCGAACAGGGCTGGGTTTCGGCTCGATCAAGATCGGGTAGCTCACCGCCGTGAGGGCACTGTGGGACTACATATGGGCCCACCAGGCGCAATTGGCGTTCGACTCCTACCAGCACGTCAGCGCGGTCGTCCAAAGTGTGCTCATCGCGACGATCGCCGGCGTGGTGATCGGTGTGCTGACCTACCGCAACCCGGTCGCCGCCAACCTCGCCACCTCGACATCCAGCGTGATCATGACCGTCCCGGCGTTCGCGCTGCTCGGCCTGCTGATTCCGTTGTTCGGGCTCGGCGTGGTTCCCAGCATCACGGCGCTGGTGCTGTATTCACTGCTTCCGATCGTGCGCAACACGATCGTCGGGCTCACCGCGGTGGACCCCGCGCTGACCGACGCGGCGCGGGGCATCGGGATGAGCAGGCTCGACACCCTGGCCCGAGTGGAACTGCGGCTGGTGTGGCCGTCGATCCTGTCGGCCATGCGGATCAGCACTCAGATGTCGATGGGCGTGCTGGCGATCGCCGCATACGTCAAAGGACCGGGGCTGGGGAACCTGATCTTCACCGGGTTGGCGCGGGTGGGCAGCCCGACGGCCGTCCCGATGGCGCTCGCCGGCACGCTGCTCATCGTCATCCTCGCGCTCGCGCTGGATGCGGTGCTCGTCCTGATCGGCCGCCTCACCACGTCGAAAGGCATTCGATGACAGGGCAACTCATACCGGACGACATGGCCTCGAACGGCAGCACCGGGGTGCGCATCGTGCTCGACCACGTCTCCAAGGTCTATCCCGGCTCCGACCGCCCTGCGGTGGACGACGTGTCGCTCGAGATCCCCGCAGGCGAGATCGTCGTGTTCGTTGGCCCGTCGGGATGCGGGAAGACCACGATGATGCGGATGATCAACCGGTTGTCGGAGCCGACGTCGGGCACGATCATGATCGGCGACAAGGATGCGATGTCGATCCGCGCGACCGAACTTCGCCGCTCGATCGGCTACTCCATCCAGCAGGCCGGGCTGTTCCCGCATATGACGATTCGCCAGAACGTGGGTCTGGTGCCCGGGTTGCTGCGCTGGGACCGCAAATGCATCGCCGAGCGGGTCGACGAACTGCTCGACATGGTGGGGCTGGAGCCGAGCCAGTACGCCGACAGGTATCCACGCCAACTGTCCGGTGGGCAGCAGCAACGTGTGGGGGTCGCGCGCGCGTTGGCCGCCGACCCTCCGGTTTTGCTGATGGACGAACCCTTCGGCGCGGTCGACCCGATCACTCGCAGCACGCTGCAGGACGAACTGCTGCGGTTGCAGGGCGAACTACGCAAGACCATCGTTTTCGTCACCCATGACTTCGGTGAGGCGGTCAAGCTCGGCGACCGGATCACCGTACTGGGCAACCAGTCCAAGGTGCTGCAGTACGACACTCCGCAGAACATCCTGGCCAACCCCGCCGACGACACCGTGGCCGGCTTCGTCGGCTCCGGCGCCTCGTTGCGCCAGCTGGGGTTGACGCGGATCAAGGACGTCGAGCTGCGGCCGCATCCCTCGGTACGCCAGACGGATTTGATCGATGACGTGCGAAAGACGCTGGCGGGCAGCGAGTTTGACTGGGTCGTTGTGCTCGATGGCCGCGACCGGCCGGTCAGCTGGATCCGGGGCGCCAAGCTCGCGCACGCCACGACGTTGGCCGATGTCGTCGAACCGCTCGATGTCGTCAGCACACATTCCACGCTCGAGGACGCGCTCGAGGCAATCCTCGCCGACCAGCACGCGTCGGCGGTGGTGGTCGGTGCGGGCAGCCGGTACGAGGGTGTCGTCACCCTGGACACGCTGATCAACACGATCACCTGGCTGCGGGTGTCGGCGGAGGCCGACACGGACGGACAGCCATGACCGCGGTCGCGGATTCCGCTCAGTCGTCGGGTGCCAGTTCGGGTGAGCGCATACGACTGCTCATCCAGCCGGTCCTGGTGCTCATCATCGCTGCCGCCGTGATCTTCTGGGCGTTCAACCGCGACCTGACCGCCACCCAGCAGGAGAACATCAACCCCGGCAACATCGCCACACTGATCTGGCAGCACCTGTTGATCACCGTGGCGGTTACCGCGATCGTGCTCGCCATCGGCGTTCCGCTTGGGGTGCTGGTCACCCGCCCCGGGGCGAAACTGTTGCGCCCGTTGTTCATGGGCGTCGCCAACATCGGCCAGGCGGCGCCGGCCATCGGGCTGCTCGTGCTGCTGTTCCTCTGGTCGGGTAGGACCGGGTTCTGGATCGGCGTCCTTCCGATCGCGCTGTACTCACTGCTGCCCGTGCTGGCCAGCACCATCCTCGGCATCAATCAGGTGGACCGGTCGCTGGTGGATGCGGGACTGGGACAGGGCATGTCGCGACGTTCGGTGCTGACGCGGGTCGAGATGCCGCTGGCGATCCCGTACATCCTGGCCGGACTGCGCACGTCGTTGGTGCTCGCCGTGGGAACCGCGACACTGAGCTTCCTCGTCAACGCCGGCGGTCTGGGCATCCTGATCGACACCGGATACAAATTGCAGGACAACGTGACCCTGATCCTCGGCAGCGTGCTCGCGGTCTGCCTCGCCCTGCTGGTCGACTGGATGGGCGGATTGGCCGAGTTCTACCTCAATCCCAAGGGCCTTCGATGATCCGCCGCTCGATCGCCGCGCTGGCCTGCCTGCTGCTCGCCGGGTGCGGGCTGGGAGCGGGCAGCACCGTGCCGCTCAAGGTAGGCCCCGGCTCCATCCAGCCCGTCGCCGCACTCGAAGGAGTGCAAATCACGGTGGGCTCAAAGGAATACACCGAACAGGTGATCCTCGGATACATCCTGGAGTTCGCGTTGACCGCCGCCGGTGCCGACGTGCGTGACCTCACCGGCATCGTAGGCTCACGCAGCACCCGGGAAGCCCAGTTGTCGGGTCAGGTCGACGTCGCCTACGAGTTCACCGGCAACGCATGGATCAACTACCTGGGCCACGAGAAGCCGATTCCCGACAGCCGCAGACAGTTCGAGGCCGTCCGCGACGAGGACCTGGCCCGCAACGACATGGTGTGGTTGCCGCCCGCACCGATGGATGATACCTACGCGCTGGCGGCCAGCAGGGCAGTCGTCGAGCGGACCGGTGTGCGCACGCTTTCGCAGTACGCCGAGTTGGTCAAGCGCGATCCGGCGGCTGCGCGTACGTGCGTGGACACCGAGTTCCGGGCCCGCCAGGACGGCTTTCCCGGAATGGCGGCGGCCTATGGGTTCGATCCGGCGCGGGCGCAGACGCCGGTACTGCAGGTCGGGATCATCTATCAGGCCACAGCGGACGGCACGCAGTGCGACTTCGGCGAAGTGTTCACCACCGACGGCCGCATCTCCGCGCTCGACCTCGTGGTACTCGTCGACGACAAGCAGTTCTTCGCCCACTACAACCCGTCGGTGACCATGAAACGTGCCTTCTACGAAGCACATCCGCAGATCGCGGAGGTCACGGCGCCGGTGACGGCCGCTCTGACCAACGAGGCGATCATGGAGATGAACAAGCAGGTCGACGTGGAGGGCCGCGACCCGAGCCAGGTCGCGCGGGACTGGATGGTGGCCGAAGGTTTCGTCACCGTGCCGTAGCCCCGATTGCCACGACAACCACGCTGGTCAGGCGTACCCTTCCGGTAGCCGGAGGGGGTTCGATGGCAGAGAAACGCACAGTGCGTATCGCGATCGTCGGCGCAGGCATGTCGGGCATCTGCATGGCGGCCAGGCTGCAGGACGCGGGCATCGACACCTTCACGATCTTCGAGCAGGCCGACGAAGTCGGTGGCACCTGGCGCGACAACACCTATCCCGGACTCCACTGCGACGTGCCCTCGCGCTTCTACTCGTATTCGTTCCGGTCCAATCCCGAATGGACGCGGTTGCTGCCGCCGGGTGGCGAGGTGCAGTCCTACTTCATGCAGGTCGCCACCGAGCGCGACATTCGAACCCACATCAGATTCGGCACAGCGGTGACATCGGCGGAGTTCCGCGACGGCACGTGGTGGGTCAGCACCACCGGCGGCACAGAAGCGTTCGACATCGTCATCACCGCCACCGGAATCCTGCGCGTGCCACGCTATCCGAACATTCCCGGCCTGGACACTTTTGGGGGCCCGATGTTTCACTCATCGCGCTGGGACCACTCGGTGTCCTTGCAGGACAAGCGGATCGGGCTGATCGGGACGGGCTCGACCGGTGTCCAGATCACCGCTGAGCTCGGCGGGAACGTCCGCGGTCTGACGATCTTCCAACGCACCGCGCAATGGGTCTTCCCGTTCCCGAACCCGCGCTACTCACCGATCACCAAGGCAGCACTTCGACGCTTCCCGGCGATGAGCCGCCTCGGCTACCGCTTCTGGCAGGCCGTGTACGAGAACTTCTTCGCCAAGGCCATGGTTTCGCCGGGATTCCGTCGCCGACTGGTGTCGGCGATGTGCCGGTGGAATCTCAACCTCTCGGTGCGCGACCCAGAACTGCGGAGCAAACTGACACCGAACTACCAGGCGATGTGCAAGCGCATCATCGCGGCCGGCCACTACTACCAATCCGTTCAGAAGCCGGGCGTCGACGTCGTCGTCGATCCGATCGACCACGTCGAGCCCAAAGGTGTCGTCACTGCGGACGGGACACTGCACGAGGTGGATCTGCTCGTCGTCGCCACCGGCTTCGACGCCCACGCCTACGTGCGTCCGATGGAGATCATCGGCGAGCACGGAGTGTCACTCAACGAAGCCTGGGCAGACGGGCCGCAGGCCTACCGGTCGGTCGCGGTGCCGGGATTCCCGAACCTGTTCATGCTGATGGGCCCGCACTCTCCGATAGGACAACAGTCGTTGGTGATCATCGCCGAGAACCAGGCCGACTACGCGATGTGGTGGATCGAACGCATCCGCAACGGCGACATCGTCGCCGCGGCCCCGACGGACGTCGCCACCAAGGATTACAACGAGGAGATGAAAGCCGCTATGCCGCAGACGGTTTGGACCACCGGCTGCAACAGCTGGTATCTCGACAAGAATGGTCTACCGGAACTGTTCCCCTGGGAACCCGTTCGGCATCGCCGGCTGCTGGCTTCGCCGGTGCTGTCGGACTTCACCGTCCACACCGCTCAAAAGTGACGATCGTCACACTAGAGCCTCTAGTGATCCGTGCCACACAAGTTGGCCGCAAAAACCCGCTGACGTCGTAAGTTCCAGATTACTGCACGCGTGTGCAGTAAGCGTCAGGAAGGAACGACGATGTTCGAACTCATCGTGTTCGGTGCTCTTCTGGTCGTACTGATCGCCGCCCTCGGACTGCCGTATCCGCAGAGCACGTATGGCCGCTGGAACCGCCGCTAGACACCTCACCCTTTTTGCGCGAGCGTGCGAGTCTGCAGACGACACGCCGCGAAGATTCAGCACGTTCCGCACGCTCGCGCCCGCCGACGGGTGCGTGGAGTGCGCACATCACGCGGCGTGTCGTCGACAGACCCGCACGCTCGCGGAAAACGGGGGTGAGCGTGTGGGGTAGGAATGGGGGGTGCCGGAACCTGCTGTACTACTGCTGTCCACCTCTGACACCGACCTCATCACCGCCCGGTCCAGCGGCGCCAATTACCGGTGGGCCAACCCGTCCCGGCTGGTCGACGGTGAACTCGGCGAACTGCTGAGCGGCGTGGGCGTCGTGGTGGTGCGGATTCTCGGCGGCTACCGCGCCTGGCAGGACGGCATCGATGAGGTGGTGGCCAACGGCGTACCCACCGTCGTGGTCAGCGGCGAACAGTCGCCCGACGCGGAGTTGATGGGTCACTCGACCACGCCCGCGGGGGTCGCGCTGCAGGCACACGTCTATCTCGCTCAGGGCGGTGTGGCGAACCTGCGTCACCTGCACGCATTCCTGTGCGACACCCTGCTGATGACCGGCTTCGGGTTCTCACCGCCCGAGAGCACACCGCTGTGGGGCGTGGTGCCCCGCGACGGCGGCGGCGACGGACCCACGGTCGCCGTGCTCTATTACCGCGCGCAACATCTCGCCGGCAACACCGCCTACGTCGAGGCGCTGTGCGACGCGATCGAGGGCGCCGGTGGCCGTGCGCTGCCGGTGTTCTGCGCTTCGCTGCGCACCGCCGACGCGGACCTGCTCGAACTGCTCGGGTCGGCCGACGCGCTGATCACGACGGTGCTGGCGGCAGGTGGCGCCACCCCGTCGAGCGTGTCAGCCGGCGGCACGGATGACGCATGGAACGTCGCGCACCTCGCGGCGCTGGACGTTCCGATCCTGCAGGGGCTGTGCCTGACGAGCCCACGGGCGCAGTGGCAGAACAACGACGACGGGCTCTCACCGCTGGACGTCGCTACCCAGGTCGCCGTGCCGGAGTTCGACGGGCGCATCATCACGGTGCCGTTCTCGTTCAAGGAGATCGACGACGAGGGCCTCACCTCGTACGTGCCCGATCGTGAACGGTGCGCCCGGGTCGCCGGGCTGGCCGTCCGCCATGCGCGGTTGCGTGCAATCCCCGTGCAGGACAAGCGGATCGCGGTGGTGTTCTCCGCCTACCCGACCAAGCACGCCCGCATCGGCAACGCCGTCGGGCTCGACACGCCGGCCAGCGCGATCGCGCTGCTGCGCGCGATGCGCGAGCACGGCTACCGGATCGGCGACGGTGACGGCGATCTCGACACCATCATCGCCTCCGGTGACGGCGACGCACTCATCCACAATCTGATCGAACGCGGCGGCCAGGACCACGACTGGCTTACCGAAGGCCAAGTCGAGGGGAACCCGATCCGGGTGTCGGCCAAGGAGTATCGCGACTGGTTCGCCACGCTGCCTGCCGAGCTCACCGACGCGATCGTCGAGCACTGGGGTCCGCCGCCAGGAGAGATGTTCGTCGACCGCAGCGCCGACCCCGACGGTGAGATCGTCATCGCGGCACTGCAGGCGGGCAACGTCGTGCTGATGGTGCAGCCGCCGCGCGGTTTCGGTGAGAACCCGGTCGCGATCTATCACGATCCGGATCTGCCGCCGAGCCACCACTATCTGGCCGCGTATCGGTGGATCGAGTCGGTGTTCGGCGCCGATGCGGTGGTGCACCTCGGCAAGCACGGCAACCTGGAGTGGCTGCCGGGTAAGACGCTGGGCATGTCGGCGGCCTGTGGATCCGATGCCGCGCTGGGCAGCCTGCCGCTGATCTACCCGTTCCTGGTCAACGATCCCGGTGAGGGCACCCAGGCCAAGCGTCGCGCCCACGCCACGCTCGTCGACCATCTGATCCCACCCATGGCGCGCGCCGAAACCTACGGTGACATCGCGCGTCTGGAACAGCTGCTCGACGAGCACGCCAACGTGTCGGCGCTCGACCCCGGCAAGCTGCCCGCGATCCGTCAGCAGATCTGGACGCTGATGCGCGCCGCGAAGATGGACCACGATCTCGGTCTCGAGGAAAGACCCGAAGAGGACTCGTTCGACGACATGCTGCTGCACGTCGACGGCTGGCTCTGCGAGATCAAAGATGTCCAGATCCGCGACGGGTTGCACATCCTCGGCCAAACACCAAGCGGCGAAGACGAACTGGACCTGGTGCTCGCGGTGCTGCGGGCGCGCCAACTCTTCGGCGGCGAGCAGACGGTGCCGGGCCTTCGCCAAGCGCTCGGCCTCGCCGAGGACGGCAACGACGAACGCACCGCCGTCGACGCCGCCGAAGCACAAGCCCGGAAGCTGGTCGCTGCGCTGCAGGATTCGGGGTGGAACGCCGAGGTGGTCGACACGCTGACCGACAACGCCGACGTCGCCGCGGTGCTCCGGTTCGCCGCCACCGAAGTGGTGCCGCGGCTCGCGGGCACGGCCGAGGAGATCACCCAGATCCTTCGCGCACTCGACGGTCGCTTCATCGCCGCAGGCCCGTCGGGATCGCCGCTGCGGGGGCTGGTCAACGTGCTGCCCACCGGGCGGAACTTCTACTCGGTCGACCCCAAGGCGGTGCCGTCACGACTGGCCTGGGAAACCGGTGTGGCGATGGCCGATTCGCTGCTGGATCGGTACCGCCAGGACTACGGCGGCTGGCCGCGCTCGGTCGGCCTGTCGGTGTGGGGCACATCGGCGATGCGCACCTCCGGTGACGACATCGCGGAGGTGCTCGCCCTGCTGGGGGTGCGCCCCGTGTGGGACGAGGCGTCGCGGCGAGTCGTCGATCTCGAACCGATCGCGCTGGCCGATCTCGGACGGCCTCGTATCGACGTCACCGTGCGCATTTCCGGTTTCTTCCGGGACGCCTTCCCACACGTCGTCACGATGCTCGACGACGCCGTGGCGCTCGTCGCCGGCCTCGACGAACCGGCCGAGGACAACTACGTCCGCGCGCACGCCCAGGCCGACCTGACCGAGCATGGCGACGAGCGTCGCTCCACCACTAGGATTTTCGGCTCGAAGCCGGGCACATACGGTGCCGGGCTGCTGCAGCTGATCGACAGCCGCAACTGGCGCGACGACGCCGACCTCGCCGAGGTGTACACGGCGTGGGGCGGATTCGCCTACGGCCGCGGATTAGACGGAGCCGCCGCCAGTGATGATATGAGCCGGCAGTACCGCCGAATCGCGGTGGCGGCCAAGAACACCGACACCCGCGAACACGACATCGCCGACTCCGACGACTACTTCCAGTACCACGGCGGCATGATCGCCACCGTTCGTGCACTGACCGGTAAGGACCCCGCCGCCTACATCGGCGACAACACCCGCCCCGATGCCGTGCGAACCCGCACCCTGTCCGAAGAGACCACCCGGGTGTTCCGCGCCCGCGTGGTCAACCCGCGTTGGATCAACGCGATGCGCAGGCACGGTTACAAGGGTGCGTTCGAGATGGCCGCCACGGTCGACTACCTGTTCGGTTACGACGCCACGGCAGGCGTGATGGCCGACTGGATGTATGAGCGGCTGTCGGCGGAATACGTGCTCGACGACGAGAACCGCAAGTTCATGACCGAGTCCAATCCGTGGGCCCTGCACGGTATGGCCGAACGGTTGCTGGAGGCCGCCGACCGCGGAATGTGGGCGGCCCCGGAGCAGGCGACGCTCGACGGTTTGCGCAAGGTGCTGCTCGAGACCGAAGGCGACTTGGAGGGCTAGGTTGGGGAGGTGTCTGCCACCTTCGCCGATGTCGCCAAGTCCGAGTACATCCTGCTGACCACGTTCACCAAGGACGGCAGGCCCAAGCCGACACCGATCTGGGCGGTGCCCGAGGGTGACGGGCTGATCGCCATCACGCAGGAGTCCTCGTGGAAGGTCAAGCGGATCCGCAACACCCCGCGGGTGACCATCGCGCCGTGCGACATGCGCGGCAACCCCAAGGGGGAGGCGGTCGAAGCCGTCGCCGCGGTTCTCGACAAGTCCGCCAACGGCGCGACTTACGACGCGATCGGCAAGCGCTATGGTCTGCTGGGCAAGACGTTCAACGTTTTCTCCAAGCTGCGCGGGGGAATGAAGAACAACGTGACCATCGAGATCAAGCCGGGTTGACCGTGGCCGACACCTTCGACGACGTCGCCCGCTCGAAGTACATCCTGCTGACCACGTTCACCAAGGACGGCAGACCCAAGCCCACCCCGATCTGGGGTGCCCCCGAGGACGACAAACTGCTCGTCATCACCGATGACGGGTCGTGGAAGACCAAGCGCATCAACAACACCCCGCGGGTGACGATCCAGAAGTCCACGGCGCTGGGCAAGCCGAAGGGCGACCCGGTCGAAGCCGTCGCCCGGGTGCTGCCCAAACAGGAGACCCGCCGCGTCTTCGACAAGGTCACCCGGCGCTACTGGTGGCATGCGTGGTGGTGGATCCCGCAGGCGCTCATCCGCGGTGGCATCGACAAGATCCACATCGGCATCGAGATCAAGCCCGCGGTCAACCCCGCGGGGTAGCCGTCAGGTGCTCGCCGAAGAACGCGAACACCCGCGCCCAGGCGTCGCTGGCCGCCGCCTCGTTGTAGCCGAAACCGGTGATCCGCAACAGCGGCTGCCCCGGCAACTTGTTCGCGAAGCTGTGCCCGGCATCCGGATACGCCTTGATGTCGGCCGGAATCTGCTTGTCCGCAACCACTTTTCGTAACCGGTCCGCCGCTCCGATGCCGATCGGGTCGCGGCGACCGAAGCTGGCGACGATCGGGCACGCCCCGATCAACGTCTCGTCGAGTCGGCGGGGCAGCGGGGTGCCGTAGAACGGCGCGGACGCGCCGAACCCCTTCGGCGACATCACCAGCGCGAACTGCCCACCCATGCAGAACCCGGCGATGCCGACGGCGCCCGTGCACTCGGAAAGGCCCTGCACATGGTCGCGGGCGGCGAGGATGTCGTCGAGCGCGCGACCCCGCTTGCTGAGCAGTTCGCGAAACACCCGGGTGATGCATCTGGCCCGGCCACCGCGCGAGTACAGGTCGGGGGTGATGGCGATGTAGCCCGCCTCGGCGATGCGCGCCGATATCGCCGCGTTGTCCGGTCCGTAGCCGATCGCGTCGTGCACGACCACGATCGCCGGCCACGGGCCCTCGCCGGCCGGCGTCGAGAGCAGCGCGTCGATGGGACCGCCCGGCGTATCGATCTTGATCGTGGCCACACCGCCAATCTACGGAACCCTCGCGGCCGTCCGGACGTTTACCACGTATGGCGATGCGGCTGTTTGTCCTCTATGTGGTCATCGAAACCGCGGTCGTGGTGGCTCTGGTGTCGACGATCGGCATCGGCTGGACGCTACTGCTGCTGCTCACGACGTTCGTGCTGGGTTTCGCGCTGGCCGGATCGCAGATCAGGCGTCACGTCGGCAGGTTGCGCGCGGGCCTGACCCCGGCGACCCTGCACGGCACCGCCGCCGACAGCGTCCTGGTCGCGCTCGGCACGGTGCTCGTCGCGATCCCCGGGCTGGCCAGTTCGGTGGCGGGGGCGCTGCTCCTGCTGCCACCGACGCGGGCCGCGGGACGCCCGCTGCTGACCGCGCTCGCCGCCCGCCGGGCGCCGCTGATCACCGCGGGAATGGCCGGGTGGGGAGCGGCTACCAAGCGGAACGACTACATCGACGGTGAGGTCGTCGACGTGGTCGACGTCGAACCGCCCGCCGTGGAGCGCCCGCGTCCGCCCGCCGACGGGCTGTGAGAACCTCCCCTAGGTGACGACCCTTCTGCTCAACGGGCGGGTGCACAGCCCCGCCATGCCCGACGCCACGGCGCTGGCCGTGCGCGACGGTGTGATCGCATGGTTGGGCAGCGACGACGTCGGCCGTAGCCAGTTTCCCGACGCGCGGGTCATCGACCTCGACGGTGCCTTCGTCGCACCCGCCTTCGTCGACTGTCACATCCATCTCACCGCCACCGGGCTCACGTTCTCCGGGCTCGACCTGCGCCCCGCCGCCTCACTACAGCACTGCCTGCAATTGCTCGCAGACCACGCCCGCCGCCACCCCGAGGGCCCGATCTGGGCCCACGGCTGGGATGAATCGGCCTGGCCGCAGCACACCCCGCCCAGCGTCGACGACATCGACGCCGTCGTGGGGGACCGGCCGGTCTACCTCGCCAGGGTCGACGTGCACTCGGCCGCGGCCTCCACTGCGCTGCGCGCGCGGTGCCCGGGCCTGGCCAATGCGACCGGATACGACCCGCAGCGGCCGCTGACCAGCGACGCTCACCACCTGGTCCGCGCCGCCGCCCGGGCGGGTCTGACCGCCCGACAGCGTGCCGACGCGCGCACCGCCGCGCTCGACGCAGTGGCAGCGCACGGCATCGTCGCGGTGCACGAATGCGCGGGCCCCGACATCGGCGGCCTCGACGACTGGGACGAGATCCGCGTCCTCGACCACGGCGTCGAGGTCGTCGGCTACTGGGGCGAAGCGGTCGCCACGGCCGACGAGGCACGCGCACTGATCGACCGCACCGGCGCCCGCGGCCTGGCGGGTGACCTCTTCGTCGACGGGGCACTGGGCTCGCGCACCGCGTGGCTGCAGCAGCCCTACGCCGACGCGCCCGGCTGTGTCGGGAACACCTACCTCGACCCCGGCGCCATCGCGGCCCACCTGCAGGCGTGCACGGAGGCGGGCATCGCGGCCGGCTTCCACGTGATCGGCGACGCCGCCGTCACCGCGGTCGTCGACGCGTTCGAGTCCGTCGTCGCGTCCTCGGGCGCCCCCGCGGTCGCCCGGTGCGGGCACCGACTCGAACATCTGGAGATGGTCACCTCAGAACAGGCGCGCAAGCTCGGCGCCTGGGGCGTGCTCGCCAGCATGCAACCGAATTTCGATGCGCTCTGGGGCGGCGACACCGGCATGTACGCCCAGCGTCTCGGGGCGCAGCGAGCCAGATCGCTGAACCCGTTCGCGCTGTTAGCATCCCAAGGCGTGCCCCTCGCGTTCGGCTCGGACAGCCCGGTTACCGGGATCGACCCCTGGGCGACGCTGCGCGCGGCGGCGCGACACCATACGCCGGGCAGTGCACTCTCGGCGCGCGCGGCGTTCGCAGCACTCACCCGAGGTGCGTGGCGCGCCGCAGGTGTGCGAGACGGGTTGGCGGGCACCCTCGTTCCCGGTGCACCGGCGTCGTACGCGATCTGGGAGGCCGACGAATTCGAGGTGAGCGCGCCTGCCGACGCGGTGCAACGGTGGTCCACCGACCGGCGGTCGCGGGTACCGCCGCTGCCGCGACTCGGCGCCCCGTCACCTCGCTGTCGGCAGACGGTCCATCGAGGTGTCGTCATATATGGCTGAAACTCTCTCGAGGACAAGGCGATTCGGCCAGGGCCTGGTGGACCGGCTGCCGCAGCTGGGCGTGGCGATCGTCGCCGGGGTACTTCTGTGTCTGAGCTTTCCGCCCTTTGGATGGTGGTATCTGGGCTTCCTCGCGTTCGCACTGCTGGCGTGGGTGCTGACACGCGAGACCACCACGGTGCTCGGCGGATTCGGCTACGGGTTCCTGTTCGGGGCCGCGTTCTACCTGCCGCTGCTGCCGTGGGTCGGGGCGTTCGTCGGCCCCTTCCCGTGGATCGGACTGTCGCTCGCCGAGGCGGTGTTCCCTGCGCTGTTCGGCGCGGCCGCGGTGGTGGTTCGCCGGCTGCCGGGCTGGCCGTTGTGGTTCGCCGGGTTGTGGGCCGCGCAGGAGTGGCTCAAGTCGACGGTGCCGTTCGGCGGATTCCCCTGGGGCGTCGTCGCGTACGGCCAGACGGAGAGCCCGCTGCGCTCGATCGCCCAACTCGGAGGGGCGCCGCTGCTGTCTTTCGCGGTGGTGCTCGTCGGGTTCAGCTTGGCGGCAATGGTATTCGAGGTGATCCAGTGGTGGCGTCGCGACGACGCGCAGACCACACCACCGGCCGTGGTGGTGCCCGGCCTGTGTATCAGCGCCGTGCTGCTGGCCACCGCGCTGACGTGGCCGCACGTACGCCAGTCCGGCCTCGGCGCCGGTGACGAGCACTCGGTCACCGTCGCCGTCGTCCAAGGCAATGTGCCCCGGCTCGGATTGGATTTCAACGCCCAGCGTCGCGCCGTGCTCGACAACCACGTCCGCGAGACGTTGCGGCTGGCCGAGGACGTGAGGGCGGGCCGCGCGCCGCGGCCGATGTTCGTCGTCTGGCCCGAAAACTCCTCCGACATCGATCCACTGGCCAATCCCGACGCTCACGAGCTGATCTCGTCGGCCGCCGCGGCCATCGACGCACCGATCCTCGTCGGCGCGGTGGTCGAGGCTCCCGGCGCCACGGCCGAGGAGCCGACCACGACGAACTCGGTGATCGTGTGGAACCCGGAGAGCGGACCCGGCGAGCGCCACGACAAGCAGATCGTGCAGCCGTTCGGCGAGTACCTGCCGTGGCGCGGGTTCTTCCGCAACTTCTCCGAGTACGCCGACCGCGCCGGCTACTTCGTACCCGGTGACGGAACGGGCGTCGTGCACCCGGCCGGCGTGCCGGTCGGGGTGGCCACCTGCTGGGAGGTGATCTTCGACCGTGCGCCGCGCGAGTCGGTGCGCAATGGCGCGCAACTGCTGGTCGTGCCCTCCAACAACGCGACGTTCACCGAGTCGATGAGCGAACAGCAACTCGCTTTCGCCCGGCTGCGTGCTGTCGAACACGACCGCTACGTCGTCGTGGCGGGGACGACGGGGATCAGCGCGATCATCTCGCCGGACGGCCGTGAGCTGGCTCGCACCGCGTTCTACGAACCGGCCTACCTCGACTCCGCCGTACGGCTGAAATCCCAGCTCACGGCCGCGACACGGTTCGGACCGCTGGTGGAGGGGCTGCTTATCGCCCTCGGCGTAGGCAGCCTGATCGTCGCGATGCTGCACAATGAAGGCTTTGTGCGTCGCCGCGTCGGCGGCCGCACCACAGACAGAGGAGCCACATGACGACGGGCCGGGACCCGGGGGAGCGACCCAGCCAGCGCACGCTGGTCATCATCCCCACGTACAACGAGCGGGAGAACCTTCCGCTGATCGTCGAGCGCGTCCAGAAGGCGCAGCCCGACGTCCACATCCTGATCGTCGACGACGGCAGCCCCGACGGCACCGGCAGGCTCGCCGACGAACTCGCCCTCGCGGACGCCGACCGCATCCACGTCATGCACCGCAATGCCAAGGGGGGCCTGGGCGCGGCGTACCTGGCCGGGTTCGCCTGGGGGCTGAGCCGCGAGTACTCGGTGCTGGTCGAGATGGACGCCGACGGCAGTCACCCGCCCGAGCAGCTGTACCGGTTGCTCGACGCCATCGACGGAGGCGCCGACCTGGTCATCGGCTCGCGCTACGTGCCCGGAGGGGAGGTCCGCAACTGGCCCCGGCGGCGCCTGCTGCTGTCGCGTACCGCCAACGGTTACTCGCGCATCCTGCTCGGCGTCGACATCCACGACATCACCGCCGGCTACCGCGCCTACCGCCGCGAAGCGCTGGAGAAGATCGACCTGAGCGCGGTCGACTCGAAGGGTTACTGCTTCCAGATCGACCTGACCTGGCGCACGATCAACAACGGGTTCGTCGTCGTGGAGGTGCCGATCACCTTCACCGAACGCGAGTTCGGTCAGTCCAAGATGAGTGGATCCAACATCCGCGAGGCCCTGTTCAAGGTCGCGGAGTGGGGTCTGCGCGGCCGCATCGATCGCGGCCGTGGCGCCCGAGTCACGCGCTAACCCTCACCACCCGCGCTACCCCTCACATTCCGCGAGCGACCGCTCACATTCCGCGAGCGACCGCGTTTGCACCGCGACACGCCGTGCTTTCGTGGCACGGAGCGGTCGCTCGTCGAGGGCAGGGTCAGCCGCGGCGGCGGGCCTTGATGATGTCGAGGCGCTCCTTGAGCAGCTCTTCGAGCTCTTCGATCGACCGGCGCTCGAGCAGCATGTCCCAGTGCGTGCGCGGCGGCTTGGTCTTCTTCGGCTCGGGGGCGTCACCCTCGATCAGGGTGCCTTCCATGCCGTTGCGGCACAGCCAGGTGTGCGGGATCTCGGCGTCGTCGGCGAAGGGAACGTCGAACTCTTCACCGTTGTCGGTGCGGTACCGCGCGACCTGACGCGGCGCCAAGTCGTGGTTGCGGTCGGTCTCGTAGCTCACGGCTCCGAGGCGACTTCCCCTCAAGACGCGATCAGCCATCGTCAAACACTCCTCGATCAGCGCGTAATTGTCCGAATCATCAACGCCGCAGCATGCTGTGAAGTTCCCGACTCGACCCACCATGATACCGGGAAACCGATGACCGTCGGTTTACAGTCTGGCCTGTGACTTCCGGGATCAAAAGGCGCCTCCGCCCTGCGGCCTGCCGCTGGTGCGGTCGTGAGGTCGGCGACGCGGGGCTGGGCAGACGGCGACAGTACTGCAGGCAGTCGTGCCGCCAGCGCGCGTACGAGCAGCGCAGCGTGATCAAGGGCACGTCGCTGGCTCCCGACGCCGTCGTCCTCACCCCGGACGAGGCCGCCGAGCTGTCCGACCGCATCTACCAGGTCAGATGCGCGGCCGAGGACGTCGCCACCGCGGTCGAGGAAGGCGCCGACACCGTCGAACTGCGCCAACTGTGCGACGCGCTGATGACGGCGGCCAAGGCCGCCGACGGCTGGCGCTGACGCGCCCGGGCTTTCCGGTATTTCGCTGCGTCGTTGAACCAGAAGGGGTGCTGACTCGTCGTCTCGATGACCAGTCAGTTCCGCCCGATAGGACCACCATGACCAGGAAGAGATGGACCCGCGTTCTGTTCGTGGGTATCAGCGCGACGCTCGCGTTCGCCACCCTGACCGCATGCTCGGGCGGCTCGTCTTCGGAGTCGACGACCACGGCGCGGGCCCAGCCGTTTCCGCAGTCGGCGCGCTACGTCGCGGACATGAAATCGCCGGACGGCAAGCCGATGACCATCGGTATCTCCGTTGACGGCGGCGAGCTCGCCGCGTACGCCTGCAACGGCAGCGATGACGAAGCCTGGTTCTTCGGCAACCACGCCGACGGCAAGATCGATCTCACGTCGAGGTTCCGCGACACGCTGACCGCGCAGTTCGACGGCGCGGACGTCGAAGGAGACCTGACCATGAACGGGGTCACCTACGAATTCACCGCGGCACCGGTGTCCGGTGAGGCCGGCGTCTATACAGCCGACCTCGACGGCGTACGAGCGGCCTGGGTGGTCCGCGAGGACGGCTCGGCCGTCGGCGTGCAGCTCAACGGGTTCAGCGGCACGCTCGACCAAGCCGATATCCAACAGCTCAACGACGCCCAGTTCCGCGCCGAGGTCCGCAACAAACGCCAGCTGCAGCAGGCCCAGCAGATCACCCGCCTGTCGAACAGGGCGATGAGCTCCAGGATCAACGGCGCGGACGTGACCCCGACCCCCGTCACGGGTGCGTTCCGGTTGAGCTGACAACACGATTCCACGGCCCGTCGGTGTGCCCGATCACGCGGCGGTCTCGTGTATTTCGTTCACCCAGAATCAAAGCCTTCAGGCCCGGCTCTGCCGTCCGTAGCGTCAGACCACGTGACCGCCCCACCCGATCTCACCGCGCCCAACGCGCCGAGCACGGCCGTACCGGCCGCGAATCGCACTCGGCGCCAACACAAGTGGGCGGCTTTTCGGTTGGCGTCGCCGGCGGTCCTGCTGGTGCTGTGGCAGCTTCTCAGCGCGGTCGGCGTGATTTCCCAGGACGTGCTGCCCGCCCCGTCGCTGATCCTCGAGGCGGGCGTGGAGCTGGTCCGTAACGGCCAACTCGCCGACGCGCTGAGCGTTTCGGGAATCCGGGTGGTCGAGGGCCTGGTCCTCGGCGGCGTTCTCGGTGTCGCGGCCGGCACGGCCGTCGGCCTGTCGCGGTGGGTGGAGGCCGGTATTGATCCGCCCATGCAGATGGTCAGGGCGCTGCCCCATCTCGGCCTGATCCCGTTGTTCATCCTGTGGTTCGGCATCGGCGAACTGCCCAAGGTGCTGCTGGTCGCGTTGGGTGTCAGTTTTCCGCTGTACCTGAATACGTTCTCGGCTATCCGCCAGGTCGACCCGAAACTTTTCGAAACCGCTCAGGTGCTGGGCTTTTCATTCTGGCAACGGTTCTGGCGCATCATCGTGCCGAGCGCGGCGCCCCAGGTGCTCGTCGGGTTCCGGCAGTCGTTGGCGATCGCATGGCTGACGTTGATCGTCGCCGAGCAGATCAACGCCGACAGCGGGATCGGCTTCCTGATCAACAACGCGCGCGATTTCCTGCGCATCGACATCATCATCTTCGGCCTGATCGTGTACGCGTTGCTCGGTATCGGTACCGACGCGATCGTCCGCGGTCTCGAACGACGCGCATTGAGGTACCGCTCATGACATTGGCCACCGCACGGGAACTCCGCACCGCGGCCGAGCTGCGGCACGTCGACAAGTGGTACGGCGAGCACCACGTGCTCGTCGACGTGTCGATGAGGATCGGCAGCGGCGAGATCGTCGCGCTGATCGGCCGCAGCGGATCCGGTAAGTCGACCGTGCTGCGGGTGCTCGCCGGCCTGTCGACCGAACACAGCGGGCAGCGTGTCGTGTCTGGCCCGCCCGCACTGGCCTTTCAGGAGCCGCGGCTGTTTCCGTGGCGGGACGTGCGCACGAATGTCGAGTACGGGCTCACTCGCAGCGGGTTGCGCAAGGATCAGGCCCGGTTACGCGCCGAGCGGGCGCTTGCCGACGTCGGGCTCGCCGACCGTGCCGACGCATGGCCGCTGACGCTCTCCGGCGGTCAGGCACAGCGGGTTTCGCTCGCTCGTGCACTGGTGGCCGAACCCGATTTGCTACTGCTCGACGAGCCGTTCGGCGCGTTGGACGCGTTGACGCGGCTGAGCATGCGTGAACTGCTGCTCGACCTCTGGCGCGAGCACGGGTTCGGCGTGCTGTTGGTCACGCACGACGTCGACGAGGCCGTCGCGCTCGCCGATCGCGTGCTCGTGCTCGACGACGGCCGCGTCACCCACACGCTCGATATCGCCGACCCACGCACCTCGATCGGCGCGGAGAACCACCGTGCCGAACTGCTCGCCCAGCTCGGCGTACACAGCTGAAACCGTAAGCAACCGAAGGGATTCGTCATGTCCAGGGTCATCGCCGTACTCGCGCTCATCGGCCTGTTGGTGAGCGGATGCGTGTCACGGCAGGACAGCCCGAGCGCACAGGAGGCACCGGCCACCGTGGCGTTGTCCGACCTCGCCGGACTCACGCTCAACGTGGGCGACCAGAAGGGCGGCACCGAGGCGCTGCTGCGCGCATCGGGCGGCCTTGACGGCCTGCCGTACAAGATCAGCTTCTCCACGTTCACATCCGGTCCGCCCCAGATCGAGGCCGCCACCGCCGGAAAGATCGATTTCGCGATCACCGGCAACACACCGCCGATCTTCGGTGCCGCTTCCAACGCGAAGGTCAAGGTGGTGTCGGCATACGACGGCGGCGGATACGGGGATCAGATCCTGGTGCACGCCGACGCATCCATCCAACGCGTGGCGGATCTGCGGGCCAAGAGCATCGCGGTTGCCAAAGGCAGTTCGGCACATGGTCATACGCTGGTTCAACTCGACCGCGCCGGATTGAGCGTGGCCGACGTGAAACTGGTGTTCCTGCAACCCGCCGACGCGCTGTCGGCGTTCACCCAGCGTCGCGTCGACGTGTGGGCCGTATGGGATCCCTACACCGCGCAGGCCGAGACCGATCTCGCGGTGCGCAGCATCGCCACCGCGACCGGTGTCACCAACGGCGCAGGCTTCGGTGTTGCTTCCGACGCCGCACTGGCCGACCCGAAACGCAATACCGCACTGAGTGATCTGCTGCAGCGCTACGCCAACGCCGTCCGGTGGGCCGACGACAACCGCGAGCGGTGGGCGAAACGCTACGGCGAGGAAGTCGGTCTCGATCCCGCGGTCGCCGCACTCGCCCAGGGGCGCAGCCTGCGGTTGCCCACCGACCTGTCCGAAGAACTGATCGCGTCCGAGCAGGAGATGGCCGACCTGTTCGCCGAGTGCGAACAGATCGCGGCGGCACCGGATTTCGCGCGCTGGGTCGACCGCCGCTATACCGACGTGCTCAAACCTCTCTACCTCACTCGCGATTAGGAGCGACATGTCCACGGGAAGGTTCTTCTGGTTCCTGCCCACGAGCGGTGACGGCCGCTCCATCGTCGGTTCCTCGCACGCGTCGTCACAGCAGACCGTGCCCGCCAATTACCGTCCGCCGACGCGGCGCTACCTCGCCGAGGTGGCCCGCGCCGCCGACCGCCTGGGCTACGAAGGGGTGCTCACCCCGACCGGAACCTGGTGTGAGGACGCGTGGTTGAGCGCATCCGCCCTGTTGGCGGAGACCGAGCGGCTGAAGTTCCTCGTCGCGTTCCGGCCGGGGCTGACGCCGCCCACACTCGCCGCGCAGCAGGCCGCGACGCTGCAGCGGTTCTCCGAGGGGCGTGTGCTGCTCAACATCGTCAGTGGGGGTGACGATGTCGAACAGCGCCGGTTCGGGGATTGGCTCGACCACGACCAGCGCTACGCGCGGACGGGGGAGTTCCTCCACATCGTCGACGCCATCTGGCGTCAGGAATCGCTTGACTTCGAGGGCGATTACTACAAGGTCGCCGACGCCCGGGTGTCGGAGCCGCCGGATCCGCTGCCGCAGATCTACTTCGGCGGATCGTCACCGGCCGCGCTGCCGATCGCCGCGAAGTACGTCGACGTCTACCTAACGTGGGGCGAGCCCCCGCAGGACGCCGCCACGAAGATCGCGCGAGTCCGTGAACTCGCTGAACAACGCGGCCGCACCGTGCGGTTCGGCATCCGGCTGCACACCATCAGCCGCGACACCTCGGCGGCCGCCTGGGCGGTCGCGAACGACATGCTGTCAGGACTGCGCACCGACCAGATCGCCAAAGCCACTGCGCTGCACACTCGGTCGCAATCCGAAGGGCAGCGGCGGATGACCGCACTGCACGGCGGTCGGACCGACCAGCTCGAGATCTACCCGAACCTGTGGGCCGGTGTCGGCTTGGTGCGAGGCGGCGCGGGCACGGCGCTCGTCGGCAGCCATGAGGAGGTCGCCAATCTGATCTGTGAGTATTACTCACTCGGCTTCGACGAGTTCATCCTGTCGGGCTACCCGCACCTGGAAGAGGCCTACTGGTTCGCCGAAGGCGTGTTGCCGCTGCTGAAGCGCAAGGGCGTCGCCTAGCGCGGGTGGTCAGCAGCTGAACTTCTCGCCGGTTTGCGGGGGCGCGGCGACCGACTGCAGGCAGCCGAAGGGTTCGATGCCTGCATCGCTGAACTTGACCGCGGATTGGTAGGCGTGGTTGACACAGAAGAGTCCGACGGTGTCGGTGCGGCAGCGGTAGTCCCCGAACGACAGCACCAGGCCGTACGGAAGCTCGGGCCCCTCGCCGGCGGTGAACCGGCCGGGGTCTCCGTGCACGGAGCCGACGGTCACGCTGTTGCCGTCGTAGTCGACCCAGCCGCCCTTCCACTCGCCGTAGGCGTCATCCGGCCGCGGCGGCGGGTCGACCAGGTCCACCAGGCAGGCCAACGCACCGTCGGCGTACTGGCTGTCGGTCATACAGCTGGTCTTGCCCGACGGCGTGGTGAACGCGACGTCCTCCCCGAGGTCGGTCGTCTGGCCCTCACGCGTGGCCACGTGGTACTGGCCGGCGTCAGCGGGTTCACCGGCTTCGACCCAGGCGACCACGTCGCCGATCGGCGCGCCGGGGGCCGGTGGAGCGGTCGGCTTCGGTTTGGTCGTGGTCGTGGTGGGCGAACTCGCCGACGGCGCCGGCGGGATCGGTTCGATCCGTTCAGCCTGTCCGCCCGTCGTCGTCGAACACCCCGCTACCAGCACAGACGCGATCAGCACAGCCATTCGCATACCGGCCAGGCTAGCGGGCCGACACGCAATCCCTGGCCAGGCGCGGCGGGAGGCCCTGCTTGAAAGGTCATTGCTAACGTCGGGTGATGCACGAACACACCGTCCGCGCGACCATCGCCTCCGGCACCATCGAGGGGTTCACCCGCGACGGTGTGCACCGTTGGCGTGGCATCCCCTACGCGCGCCCGCCGGTGGGTCCGCTGCGCCTGCGCGCGCCCCAGCCGGTGCAGCCGTGGCGCGGCGTGCGCTATTGCCACGGATACGGCAACTGCGCCCCGCAGCAACGCATGTACACGATGCTGGCGCCGGGCAAGTACCAACCGATGAGCGAAGACTGCCTGACCCTGAACGTGGTGAGCCCGAAGAAGCAGTCGGACTCCGCGCTGCCGGTCATGGTCTTCATCCACGGCGGCGGCTACTTCATGGGGACGTCGGCCACGCCGATCTATGACGGTGCGGCGCTGGCCCGCAAGGGATGTGTGTACGTATCGGTCAACTACCGCCTGGGCGCGCTGGGGTGTCTGGACCTCTCGTCGCTGTCGAACCAGGACATCACGATCGACGACAACCTGTATCTGCGCGACCTGGTGATGGCCCTGCGCTGGGTACGCGAGAACATCGCGGTGTTCGGCGGCGATCCCGACAATGTGACGATCTTCGGTGAGAGCGCCGGAGCGCACGCCGTGGCCACGCTGCTCGCAGTGCCCGCGGCGAAAGGCCTTTTCGCCAAGGCGATCTCGGAGAGCCCGGCGGCAGGCATGGTGCGCACCCCGGAGGTGGCCGCACAGTACGCGACGCGGTTCGCCGCGATGCTGGGCGCGGGGGAGGACGACGGCGCCGACGCGGTGATGGCGGCGCGGCCGGCCGAACTGGTGGACGCGTTCGAAGAGCTGATCAAACAAGGCCAGCGCGAGATGCTCGGCGCCTTCGCGGCCGGTCCCACGAGCGGAACCGGTTACCTGCCAGAGGATCCGGTGGAGGCGATGCGCAGCGGTAAGGGACACCGGCTTCCGCTCATCGTCGGAACCAATGCCGAAGAGGCCAACCTCTTCGGTCGCTTCCTCAAGCTGCTGCCCATGTCCGAGCCGATGATCGAGCGGCTGCTCGCCGAGGCCGAACCCGAAGAGCGCGAACGCATCACCGCCGCGTACCCCGGCTATCCGAACCAGAAGGCATGCGTCCAATTCGGCAGCGATTTCGCCTTCGGTTCGGCCGCCTGGCAGATCGCCGAGGCTCACAGCCGCCATGCGCCGACCTACCTCTACCGCTACGATTACGCTCCGCGGCCGCTGCGCTGGTCGGGACTCGGCGCCACGCACGCCACCGAACTGTTGGCGGTGTTTGACGTCTACCGCACCGGGTTCGGTCGTCTGCTGACCGCCGTCGGTGACCGCCGAACAGCCTTGCGAGTCAGCGACGACGTCCAACGCCGCTGGCACGAGTTCGCCCGCACCGGCGTTCCCGGCCCCGACTGGCCCACCTACACCGGCGCGGACCGCGCCGTGCAAGTGTTCGATCAGCGCTCGCGCATCGAGTTCGACCCGCACGCCGCCCGCAGGGAGGCATGGGCGAACTTCTCGCTAGTCTCGCGTTAACGGCGGCCCCTAGCCGCCAGTGTTCACACAGAGGAGAAAAGTGCCCACCATCGATGTCGTCGAGCGCCCCGCGGAACTGAACGCCGAGTGGCTGACGTCGGCGATCGGTTCACCTGTTGCGGACTTTTCCTACGAGCGCATCGGGACCGGCCAGATGAGCGAGTGTTACCGCGTCGCGTTGACGTATGCGGGTGAGGACACCGGCCCCGCGACCGTGGTGCTCAAGGTGGCCGCGACCGACTCGGTCAGCAGGCAGACCGGTTTGGCGCTGGGCCTGTATGAACGCGAGGTGCGGTTCTACACCGACATCGCGCCGCGGATCGGGGGACCGGTGGCGCCGTGCTTCTCTTCGGCGTTCAACGCCGAAACCGGCGCCTTCCATCTGCTGCTCGGCGACGCGGGACCCGCGACCGTCGGCGACGAGATCCGCGGCGCCTCAGCTGAGCAGGCCATGCTGGCGCTGTCCGAGCTCGGCCGGTTGCACGGACCGCTGCTCTGCGATCCCGCCGTCGCGAGCGCCGAGTGGCTCAACCGAGAGGCGCCGGTCAACCAGGCGCTGATCGCCGGCTTGTACGCGGGCTTCGCCGAGCGGTACGCCGACCAGATCGCGCCCGCGCACCGCGACGTGTGCGAGCGACTGATCGCGAGCTTCGACGAGTATCTGGCCGCCGAATCCGCGCCCGATCGGGTCATGGGGCTCGTGCACGGCGACTACCGCCTCGACAACATGCTGTTCGGGCAGCCGGGCGCGGATCGTCCTTTGACGGTGGTGGATTGGCAGACGGTCACGTGGGGACCGGCGATGACGGACGTCGCGTACTTCATGGGCTGTGCGCTTCCTGTCGAGGTGCGCCGCGAGCACTACGACGCGCTGCTTTCCGCATACCACTCCGCGCTCGGTCCGAATCCTCCGATCACCCTCCACGACGTGCGCGACGGGGTGCGTAGGCAGACTTTCTTCGGCGTGATGATGGCGATCATTTCGTCGATGCTCGTCGAGCGGACCGAGCGCGGCGACTCGATGTTCATGACGATGCTGGCTCGCCATTGCGAGCATGTGCTCGACGTCGACGCGCTGAGTGCGCTGCCAGAACCGACTGCGCCAGAACCGCTTGCGCCCACCGCCGAGGATGATGGCGAACACCCGCCCGGTGACGAGCCGCTGTGGAATGAGAGCTGGTACTTCGACTTCGTCGACCCGCAGCAGGAGATCGGCGGGTGGGTGCGTCTCGGGCTGTACCCGAACATCGAGACGTCCTGGATCAACGGCCTGGTGTGTGGTCCGGACATCCCGACCTACGCGCTGCTCGACTTCGAGGGCACCGATGCGATCGAACTGACGCTGACCCCGACCGAACCGCTCAAGACCTTCCGCGTCACGATGCGTGGCCGCGGCCAGGCGTACGACGATCCGGCCGCACTGTTACGCAACGAATCCGGCCGCCCGGTCGACGTGTCGATGGAACTCGAGTGGACCACCACCGGCACTCCGTATCTGTACCGGGTGACACCGCGATACGAGATTCCGTGCTCGGTGTCGGGCACGGTGTCCGTCGACGGTCGCGAGTTCACGTTCACTGACGTGCCGGGCCAGCGCGACCACTCCTGGGGTGTGCGTGACTGGTGGGCGATGGACTGGGTGTGGAGCGCACTGCACCTCGACGACGGCACCCACCTGCACGGTGTCGACATCCGTATCCCCGGCGCCCCGCCGCTCGGAATCGGTTATGTGCAACCACCCGGCGAACCGCTCATCGAACTGCAGACCGTTTCGGCGCGAGAGACGTTCGCCGACAACGCGTTACCGGTGGAGACGACGCTGACCCTCGCGCCCGGCGACGTCACAGTCACAGCAAAGGTGCGCGCCCATGCTCCCGTGCTGCTGACCTCCCCCGACGGCCGGATCAGCCACTTCCCGCGCGCATGGGCGACGATCACGACCGCCGACGGCCGCAAGGGCGTTGGCTGGCTGGAGTGGAACCGCAACCAGCCGTAGCAACTCGCCTCTGTTGTGCGAGCGTGCGGGTCTGCACACGACACGCCGCGAAAATTCAGCGTGTCGTGCACGCTCGCACCGCAGCGAGCGTGCGCTACCGCGGGGCGTACATGATCAGGCCGACCCCGGCCAGACAGATCAGCGCACCCGTGACATCCCACCGGTCGGGACGGAAACCGTCGGCGACCATGCCCCACGCGAGTGAACCGGCGATGAAGACCCCGCCGTACGCCGCCAGAACCCGACCGAAATGGGCGTCGGGCTGAAACGCTGCGACGAAGCCGTAAGCGCCGAGCGCCATCACCCCCGCCCCGATCCACCACCAACCGCGATGCTCACGCACGCCCTGCCACACCAGCCACGCGCCGCCGATCTCCAGCAGCGCGGCGAGGACGAACAGCATCACCGATTTGAGCACCATCACGACACTCAGCGTGCCGTGAGCGTGCGCAAAATGCTGACGCACCGCGGCGTGTCGTGTGCAGACTCGCACGCTCGCGGCACAAGCGGCTAGGGGAGGTGGGCGCTGTCGTCGTCGAGGTCGTCGCGGTTCAGGCCCATCGGCGTCGCGGCGGGGAGGTCACCGCCTGCGACGACCTTGCGGGTGATCGGGGTCAGCGTGCGGAACAACATCTCGATCTCGTCGTCACTCAATGCGTCGAGCACCGGCAACGCCAACCGGTCGGTGCCGTCCTCGATCTGCTGCTTGAGATCGCGGCCGGCGTCGGTGAGCTCGTCACCGTCGATCAGCCCCCGCTCGGCGAGCCGGTCCCGGTACAGGGCCCACTGTTCGTCGTCGTAGTCACGGCTGCGCATGATCATCTCCTTGGGCACGCGCCCTGCAACGGCGTGCAGGATGTTGCTCTCGCGACCGGAGATCCCGTGACTGATGAGCAACGCGATGTGACCATCGCCGCGTTGTTCGCGCAGCAACGTGGCGGCGTGCCAGAGCTTGGCCAGCGGTTCGTCCGGCCACGGCAGGGCCGCGTTGGCGGCGAACAGGCATCGACCGTCGAGCGCGGCGTTGCGGGCGGCCTTGGCCAGCAAGTCGGCCGCTGTCGCCGCGTCGTCACCCTGTCCGACGCCGTAGCGCTCGAGCGCCTCCACCGCGGACTCCTGTCGCACGCGCAGCGCGTCGGCCGGGGCAGCGACTTCCCATGCCGCCGGAAGGGCCTTGGCCACCCGTTGCGGCGCGAAGTTGTAGAACGCCGCGGTCACCACCTCGGGCGCCACCACGCCCAGCGGTGCCGATCTGGCCGCGAAGTAGCCCATCCAGAATCCCTTGTAGCCAAGGCCGTCGAGGGCGGCACGAGCTTCCGGGGCGAAGTAGGTGACGGCGTGCACGGGTTCGAGTCGATCGAAGAATCGGCGCGCCAACGATGGTTGCCTGTCCACGTCGGCAGTTAACCACTGACCTCGATCCCGGCTGGCCGCGGCCCGATCAAGACGGGTCAATGCCCCGAGTCGTCCCGGCCACCGCCGAACTGGTCTCGTCGATGATCGCCCGCATGGCGTGTTCGGCTGCCGCCTCGTCGCGCATCCTGATCGCGCGCGCCACCTCGTCGTGCAGGTTGATCGCGGCCGGGTTCGGTGTCGAGGGCATCATCCCGTGGTGCGTCCGCCCGGCGAGCACCTCGGCGACCACGCCGTCGAGCGCGCGGAACATCTCGTTGCCGCTGGCTTCCAACATGGTCCGGTGGAACAGTTTGTCGGCCTCCAGATAAGCCTCGAGGTCACCCGCGCGGCCGTGTACGACCATGTCCGAAACGGCCGCCGCCATGATGCGGCACTGGTCCGGGTCGGCTCGACGCGCTGCGAGCGCCGCCGCCGCCGGCTCGAAACCGCGGCGTAGCTCGGAAAGCGAGAGGAGTTGGGCGGCGCGGTCGCCAGCATCCAGGCGCCAGCGAATCAGCCTGGGGTCGAAGACGTTCCACTTCTCTGCGGGCTGAACCGTGATGCCCACCCGTCGTCGCGACTCCACCATGCCCATCGATTCGAGCACCCGGATCGCCTCGCGCGCCACGCTGCGCGATACCCCGTGACGCGCGCTGACCCCGTCGAGGGTCAACACCTGCCCGGGGGGATACTCACCGGAGACGATCGCGGTGCCCAGCGCCTTGAGAAGATTGCCATGCAGTGCGCCGACGATTGATTGAGACGCCACGCATACATCTTTTCATAGGATCACCAAACCCACTTAAAGACATATCAATATGTGACGCTATTGCAATCGTATGCCTATTACGGCATGCTGTGTGATGCCAAACACAACTGGGTAGGTGGAGGGAATGACATCTCCGATCGTTGTCATGGGCGTCTCGGGCTCGGGCAAGTCGACGGTGGGTGCCGCGCTTGCGCAGCGTCTGCGCGTACCGTTCGCCGACGCGGACGACTTTCATCCGCCTGCCAATATCGCGAAGATGACGGCCGGTGAGGCGCTCAACGACGACGACCGCTATCCGTGGCTCGAAGCGATCGGGGAGTGGTTGGCCGAACGGTGCGAAACGGGCGGGGTGATGAGCTGCTCTGCGCTCAAGCGCAAGTACCGCGATCAATTGCGGCTTCACTGCCCTGAGATGGCACTGCTGCATCTGGTCGGAACCCCCGAGGTCATCGGCAGGCGGCAGGCCAGCCGTCCCGGTCACTTCATGCCGGCATCGCTGCTGGTTTCGCAATTCGAGACTCTCGAACCGCTGGGATCCGATGAGCACGGTGTTGACATCGACGTCGACCAGAGCATCGATGCCATCATCGACAGCTACGTTTCGACAACGGGTTCGACCGACCGGTAAGCGCGTGACCGACATCCCGGATGAGCCAAAGACGATGCCAGAAGGGCACTTTGAGCATCCACCGATCGGCCTGAAATCGCACGGCATCGACAGTTCGGAGGCCTGATGGAAGCAATCGATCCCGCCTACGGAGCCACGACGCTCCTGCTGATCGCTGCGGGCGCGGTGGCGCTACTGCTGTTCCTGATCATGAAGGTCAAGCTGCACGCCTTCGTGGCGCTGGTGCTCGTCAGCGTGCTCACGGCGTTGGCCGCGGGCATTCCGGTCGGCGACGTTCCCGACGCCATCAGCTACGGATTCTCCGACACCCTGGGCTCGGTGGCTCTGCTCGTCGGCTTCGGCGTGATGCTCGGTCGGTTGCTCGAAGTCACCGGCGGCGCCCAGGTTCTGGCCGATACGCTCATCGCCCGGTTCGGCGAGAAACGGGCGCCCTTCGCGCTCGGCGTCGCCGCGCTGCTGTTCGGATTCCCGATCTTCTTCGACGCCGGTCTCGTCGTGTTCCTCCCCATCATCATGACCGTCGCCCGGCGCTTCGGTGGCTCGCTGCTGCTCTACGGTCTGCCCGCCGCGGGTGCGTTCGCCGCCATGCACGCCCTGGTGCCGCCCCATCCGGGGCCGGTGGCAGCGGCCGAGGCGCTCGGCGCCAGTATCGGAGTGACGCTTCTGGTCGGCGCTCCGGTCGCCATTCTGTCCTGGTACATCGGCGTGCTGCTGGTGTCGCGGGTGATCGGGCGCCGGGTACACGTCGACATCCCGACGACGTTGTTCGGCGAGATAAACGGCGGGACAACGAATCCCGACCCCAACGGTGCCGACGACGCCCCCGACGGGGCCGGCGCCGGAGGAGTGGCAACCGCGGCCCGGACCGCTCCGTCCTTCGCCGCGGTGCTCGGCGTTCTGCTTCTGCCGTTCGTGTTGATCTCGTTCAACACCGTTCTCGACACTCTGGTGACCGCCAGGATTCTGGACGACGACACGTGGGTGCGCTACCTCATGCTGCTCGGCGACACCAGCGTCGCGCTGCTGATCACGGTGATCGTCGCGGCGGTGGTGTTGGGTCTGCGGCGGGGTCGGTCGATGGACGACGTCAGCGCCCTCTACGACAAGGCCCTCGGACCCATCTGCTCGGTCATCTTGATCACTGGGGCCGGCGGCATGTTCGGCGGGGTACTGCGATTGAGCGGCATCGGCAGCGCGCTGAGCGACTCCCTGTCGGGTCTGGGGATATCGCTGATCGTTCAGGCCTTCATCATCGCGACGCTGCTGCGGGTGGCCCAGGGATCGGCAACGGTCGCGCTGACGACGACGGCCGGTCTGATCAGCGCCGCAGCGGCCGAGGCGAGCCTGAGCAGTCTCCACCTCACCCTGCTGGTCATCGCGATCGCCGCGGGAGCCACCGTGCTCTCACACGTCAACGACTCGGGCTTCTGGTTGGTCAGCCGCTTCTTCGGGATGGACGTGAAGACCACGCTGAAGACGTGGACGGTCATGGAGACCACGCTCGGTCTCACCGCATTCGGCTTCAGCCTCGTTGTGTGGCTGGTGATCTGACCCCCGGACCAAGTCGGGGTCAACGGCGTCGACCGGTCCGGCGGTCAGCCCTTGACGACCTGCGTTCCGCCCGCGAGTTCGTCGTGCTTGCCCTGCTTGGTCGGGCTGCCGCTGATGGTCACGGCGATGACGATGATCGCGATGACGCCGAGCAGTCCGCCGACGAACGGGATGATCGGGAGCAGCGTCCACGAGTTGCGAATGGCCGCCTGCGCGGCGGTCGGCTTGGCTGCCCCGCCGGGGCCGCGAACCGTCAGGCCGAGCAACTTCTTGCCCGGAGTCGAGCCCGTACCCGCTTCGAAGGCGAGGAAGTAGACGAACATCAGGCCGCCGGTAAAGAAACCGGTGACCATGATGTTGGAGGCGGAATCGGTGGCGAAGGCCAACAGCCAACTCACGACTCCGACGAGGATGCCGTCGATGAACCGCGCGAGCCAACGCAGAAGCAGGCCGCCCGGCTGACCGCCGCCCGCGGGATAGCCGCCGCCGTACTGTCCAGGCTGGGGTCCGAGATTTCCGCTAGTCATCCGAGTCAATGTACCGGCGACCCCGACCGATCAGGGGCGCTTTCCGATCGCTCGGTGGAACCTCAGCGAAGCTTGCGCTGCTGGCGCTTGGCCTCTTTGCGTGCCTGTTTGCGGGCCGTCTCGGCCTGTTTGCGTGCCGTGTCGGCTTGCTTGCGGGCCGTCTCGGCCAACTCCGTCGCACGTTCGCGCGCCGTCTCGGCCAGTTCGGGCGCGCGGTCGCGGGCGACGTCGGCCCACTCCGAGCTGCGTTCCCGCGCGACGTCGGCGAGTACCGATCCGCGCTTGCGCGCCACCTCAGCGAGTTCGGGCGCGCGGTCGCGAGCGACGTCGGCCAGTTCGGCACCCCGTTTGCGGGCCCGTTCGGCGAGTTCGGGCGCGCGTTCGCGGGCGACGTCGGCCAGTTCGGCGCCGCGCTCGCGGGCGACGTGGGCGAACTCGCGGCCGCGTTCGGCGCCGACCTGCAGGCCGTGACCGACCTTGTCGGCCAACGCGCTGTCGGCGAGAGTGCCACCGGCCGCCGCCCCGACGGGCAGCGCCGTGCTGACCGCTTCGGACACCTTGTGGGCCGCCCGTCGACCGCGCCAACCGATCGAGGGTTTGCCCTCGGTGTCGACCGCGGCGATGATCAGCCCACCGATCAGGCTCACGTCGGTGATGAACGCACGCCGTTCTTCGGCCTTGCGCTCGGGGTCTGTCTCACTCCAGAACGTATGTCCGCCAAGGCTGCCCGGCACCACGCTCAGTGCGAGCGCGGCAGAGGCGAGCCGGGGGAGTTTGCCGGTGGCCAGCAGCAGGCCACCGCCGATCTGGACGGCGGCCGTGGCGCGGGCGACGGTCTCGGCGTTGGTCGGAACGTTGGTGCCGACCGGGTCCGGCAGTTTGCTCAGACCCTCCAGCGTCGGGCGTGCGGCATCGGCCGCGGGTTTCGGGCTGCGTAGGGCCTCGACGCCTCTGGCGATGAAGGCTGCTGACAGCATCGGGCGCGCGATACGTCGAATCAACATGCGCGAGGTGTTCCCAGGCGAACGGGGACGCAAACGTCGTTACGAGGCATCGTGGGGAGTGCGGTGTCGCAGCGGCACGAGATACCAGAACACGATGAGCGCGACCAGCACGCCGCCCCCGGCAATCCATGCCGCCACCCGGTCGGCGACGGCGTCGAAGATGATCGTCGCCACGCCGGCGAGCGCGACGCCGAGGAGCAGCGTGCCGGTGATGGCAAAGGAGTGCGCCGTCGACACCAACGTGCGCATGCGGTGCCGACGGAACAACAGCCGGTGCATGCTCACCGGAGCGATCAGCAGGACCGTCGCCCCGATCGAGCAGGCCACCGTCACCAGATAGACGGTCCGCATGACACCGTCGAGATCGGAGAAGTGGTCGGTGAACGGCAAGATCAGCAGGAACCCCGTGAGCAGCTGGACACCCGTCTGAGCCACCCGTAGCTCCTGCAGCAAGCTGGACCAATTGCGGTCCAGCCGTTGGGCTTCCGTCTCGTCGCGGTGGTAGCCGTCAGGCCCTGCCGGGTCGGGGCGCTCCGAGTTCACACCTGATTCTGGCAGGCGGCGCCGCGGCTGGTCGACCGATCCGCGGTTGTGGGCGGCACAAACGGGGCGCGACGCCGGAGTAGGTTGGCGAACGTGGCGCTCGTCGCGGGAATAGATTCATCCACTCAGTCCTGCAAGGTGATCGTCTGTGATGCCGACACCGGGTCGGTGCTCCGGTCGGGTTCGGCCCCGCACCCCGACGGCACCGAGGTCGACCCCCAGTCGTGGTGGTCGGCTCTGCAGGCCGCCGTCTCGGCGGCGGGCGGATTGGACGACGTGGCGGCGGTCTCGGTGGGGGCCCAGCAGCACGGAATGGTATGCCTGGACGACGGCGGGCGGGTCGTGCGAGATGCGCTGCTGTGGAACGACGTTCGGTCGAGCGCGGCCGCCGTCGACCTGATCGACGAGCTGGGCGGCCCGCAGGAGTGGGCCACCCGCGTGGGCGTGGTGCCGGTCGCGGCGATCACCGCGACGAAGTTGCGCTGGCTTGCCGATGACGAACCCGCACGCGCCGATGCGACCGCGGCGGTGTGTCTCCCACACGACTGGCTGACTTGGCGCCTCAGCGGGTCTTCCGACCTCGGCGACCTCCGCACGGACCGCAGCGACGCCAGCGGGACGGGGTACTTCTCGTCGGCGACCGGCCACTACGACATCGACTTACTCGAGATGGCCATGCGCGGGAGGAGACCCCTCGTTCCGCCGGTGATCGGACCGTCCGCACCCGCCGGGCACTCGACGACGGGCGCGTTGTTGGGCCCTGGCGCGGGCGACAACGCGGCAGCGGCGCTCGGGCTGAGCGCCGGGCAGGGTGATTGCGTGGTGTCGTTGGGAACTTCGGGGGTGGTCAGCGCCGTCGGAACGGTTGCACCTCGGGACCCGGAAGGCATCGTCGCCGGTTTCGCGGACGCGACCGGGAACCAGTTGCCGTTGGTGTGCACCCTCAACGGCGCTCCCGTGCTCGCGGCCGTTGCCAGGATGTTGGCCGTGGAGTTCGACGAACTGGACCGCCTGGCGCTGTCGGCGCGGCCCGGCGCAGAAGGGCTCACGCTGGTGCCGTACCTGGAGGGGGAGCGGTCGCCGAACCTGCCCGCCGCCGCCGGCGCCCTACACGGCGTGACCACGCGAAACCTCCTGCCCACCAATGTCGCCCGGGCGGCTGTCGAGGGCTTGTTGTGCTCGATGGCGTACTGCATCGACAAGATCAGGGCGCACGGTGTTCAAGTGCAGCGCATCATGTTGACCGGCGGAGGGGCGCGTTCGGAGGCGGTGCGACAGATCGCGCCCGCGATTCTCGGGACGGCCGTGCAGGTGCCCGTACCCGCGGAGTACGTGGCGCTGGGTGCGGCCAGGCAGGCCGCATGGACCTTGTCGCAGGCGGACGCAGCGCCGATGTGGAGGCTCGGTGGCACCGCGACCTACCGCGCGGATCCCACACCGTCGGTGCTCGACCAGTATCGAACCGCGCAGCCGCTTACGTTGGGGCAGTGAACTTTCGATGGGACCGGCTGGCTGACGGGGTGTTTCGCACCCGGCTGCCGTTCCTCGATGTCACCGTCGGGTTGGTCGTCGGGCGCGGCGGCACCATGCTGATCGATACGGGCAGCACCCTGACCGAGGCGCGTGCCCTCAGCGCCGACGTCGCCGAACTCGCCGAACATCAGGTGCGGCACGTACTGCTGACGCACAACCACTTCGACCACGTCCTCGGATCTGGCGTGTTCGTCGGAGCGCAGGTGTACTGCGCACCGCCGGTGGCCGACACCATGACGACCGGCAAAGACCATCTGCGTGCCGACGCGTTACGGCACGGCGCCGACGGTGACGAGGTGAACGCGGCGCTCGGCGCCCTGCGCGAGCCCGATCGACAGGTATGGGAGGCCGTCGTCGACCTCGGCGGACCGACGGTGTCGATCAGCTACCCCGGCCGCGGGCACACCGGCCACGACCTGGTCGCGGCGGTAACGGGTCTGAGCAGGCTGGTGGTGTTCTGCGGCGACCTCGTCGAGGAGTCCGGTGACCCGTGTGTCGGCGAGGATTCCGACCTCGACGCCTGGCCGGCGACGCTCGACCGGTTACTGAGGATCGGAGGCGAGGACGCGGTCTACGTCCCCGGTCACGGCGCCGTCGTCGACGCGTGTTTCCTCCGTCGACAACGCGAGTGGCTGGCCGATAGAAACCGGTGACGGCTCGAATGCCTGACTCAGGCGAGGTGTCACGGAACTCGCGGATGGATGAAGACACCCTCGGCTTCGACGGTCACGCCGTCGGCGTCGACGATATGCCCGACGGCGAACGTCTTCACGCCCTCAATCCGTTCGACCCAGGCCTGCGCGCGCAGCGGGTGCCCGAGCCGGGTACCGCGCCGGTAGCGCATGGTCAGCGTGCCCGTCACCGCCGGCTTGCCCGGTTTGTGCGCGGTGGCGCCGAGCACGTGGTCGAGCAACATCGCGCAGACTCCACCGTGGACATGTCCCGGGGGACCCTCGAATGCGGCGCCGAGCGTGAATTCGGCCCAGACTCGGCCGTCGGTGTCGTGATGGACGACCAGCGGCGGGGCGGCCGGGTTGCGCACCCCGATCACGACATTGCCCCAGACCATCGCCTCGCCGTCGCGGGTGTGTTGCACACCGAATGAGTCGCCAAGCAGCGATGCGCTGAGTTCGTCACTAGCGCAGTCGATCCGGTTCGTCACCGCTTCGACGGTCGCTGCATCCGCGCAGGTGCGGATCGTGACGTCGACGAGTCGGCGCACCGCTTGCGCCAAGGGTTCGTACACGGCGCGCAGATCGTCGAGTTCGGAGCCGGCCATGGGTTCAGGGTGCGTAAACCCCGCCGCCGCCGCAAGGCGCCGTCCCGGCCAGTGGTGCGTTAGACGAGCGGTTCGAGCTGTCGTTGTTAGGCTGACCGAATGGCGAAAAGCACGTCCGACGCGAAGCCGAATCTGGCTGCGACCAGTTGGGCGTTGCTGGGCATGCTGTCGTACGAACACGAATTGTCGGGCTATGACATCCGCAAGTGGATCGAATGGAGCATGCGGTTCTTCTACGGGAGTCCCGCCTACAGCCAGATCTACTCAGAGCTGAAAAAGCTGGAGCGGCTGGGACTGCTGTCATCGCGCGTCGAGAGCACCGGTGGCACCCGCAACCGTCGGCTGTACAGGATCACCCCGGCCGGTCTGGAGGCGGTGCGGAAGTGGGCCAACGAATCTCCGGTCGATCCGCCAGTGCTCAAGCACAACCCGTTGCTGCGCGTGACGTTCGGACATCTCACCGATCCGGCACGGCTCAAGGAGATTCTGCAGGAGCACGTCGCCTACGCCGATGACATGCAGCGCAAGGCCGCCAAGGACGCCAAGTGGGCAGGCGTGGAGCCGTCGTGGGCGTACGCGAAGGTCGCCTTGCAATGGGCCGAGAGGTACTACGCCGCCGAACGCGAACTCGCGTTGAAGATGCTCAAAGAACTGGACGAGGCCGAAGCCGCCTTCGCCGACGCCGGCATCGAACCCGGTACCCAGATTCCCTGGCCCGCAACCGAATACTGGTACGAGATCGAAAAGAAGGCCGAGGCTGACGACTGATCGGTCACCGGTCGGCGGCGTCCGCGGCGGCGATGTAGCCGTACACCAGACCCTGCGCGATCGTCGCGCCCGCTCCGGGATAGGTGGCACCGAACGCGTTGGCGGCGGTGTTACCGATCGCATACAACCCGTCGATCGTGCCGCCGTCCTCTCGTAGCACCCGGGCGCGGTCGTCGACGCGCAAGCCGCCACACGTGCCGAGATCGCTCAGCACCATCTTGACGGCGTAGAAGGGTCCGCGATCCAGTGGGCGCAAGTTGGGGTTCGGCGTGACCGTCGGGTCGCCGTAGTAGCGGTCGTAGGCGCTGGCCCCACGCAGGAAGTCCGGGTCGACACCCGCGCCTGCGTGTTCGTTGAAGCGCTGGACGGTTGAGTTGAGGGCTGACCCGTCGAGGTTTATCTTGGGTGCGAGGTCGACGATCGACTCGGCACGATGCGCGATGCCGGCGTCATACCAGCGCTTGGGTATAGCCATCCGTGGGAACAGTTCGGCGGCAAAGACATAGCTGTTGCGATAGCCCTGATCGAAGACGATCCACATCGACTCGACGGGGTTTCCCGCGCGTTCCCGCTCGAGGATCCGCTGTCCGAATGACATGTAGTCGGTCGCCTCGTTGACGAAGCGGTTCGCGCTTTGGTCGACGATGATCGATCCGGGAAGCGACCGCTCCGCCAGCATGACTTTCGGCTCCGCACCGGGCAGTGCGGCGACGGCGGGGAACCACCACGCTTGATCCATGAGATCGGTTGCAGCGCCGATGTCCTGGGCCAGGCGGATGGCATCGCCGGTGTTGGTGTCGGCGCCCAGGCTGGCATGCTCGCCGAGGAATTCCGATTGGAATTTCCACCGCATGTCCATCTGGTGGTCGAAACCGCCCGCCGCGAGCACGACACCGCGGCGCGCGGACACGGTGATGTCGGCGCCGCCGTGGCTCAGCACCACGCCGCTTACCCGATCACCGTCGGCGACCAGCCGAAGCAGCGTGGTGTCGGTCCAGACGGGGATGCCCGCGCGCAGGACACCGGCGAAAAGACCGGCGGCCAGCGCCTGGCCCCCGGCGACGTATCGCCGCTTGAGCAGCAGACCACCCACACCCTGGCCGAGGCGCTTGGCGACCACCGGCAGACCCTTGCGCGGCATCCGCGACATCAGGTTCAGCCATCGATAATCGGCGCCGGTGGTCGGTATCGGAACCTTGGCTTCCATCACGCCGGGTCGCAGTCGCGTTCGGTACGGGCCAAGAATCGCCGAATCGAGGGGACGGCATTCGCACGTGCGGCCGACGGCGGTGCCGCCGGGCGCCTCGGGGTGGTAGTCCGAGTACTCCTTCGCCCAGAACAGCCGCATCGGCGTTGTACGCCGCAGAAGCTCGACCGTCGCGCCGATGTGGGCCACGAATGCGTCCGAGCGCTGGGAGGTCGCGGTCCCGTCGACCACGGCGTCGAGGTACGTCTTCGCCCGCTCCGCGGTGTCGGCGCCGCCGTCGCCGTTGATCACAGTGCTGGCCGGCAGCCACAACGCCCCGCCGGACCTGGCGGTGGAACCTCCGACATAGGTCGATTTCTCGACGATGAGCACGGACAGGCCGCGCTCATGAGCGGCAAGGGCTGCCGCCATACCGGTCCCGGAACCGACCACCACCAGATCGACGGTCGTATCGGTTACGGGCAGGCCCTCCGGGATCGTTGCCGCGTGCGCGCTAGTCACAAGCCATCAACGTAGAGCGGATGGCAGCGGGCCGGTATCGATGTCCTGATGAGCGGAACAGAACCGTGAACAGGGCCGGTGAGGGCTGCTAGAACAGCGGTATGACGATGGACACCGACATCGAGGTCCGCCAGATCGAGGCCGAGGCCGCGCCGTCGCGGTTCGCCCGGGGCTGGCACTGCCTAGGTCTGGTCAGAGAGTTCGGTGACGGTAAGCCGCACCAGGTCTACGCATTCGGCAAGAAGCTGGTGGTGTTCCGCAGCGGCGACGGCCGCCTCAACGTCCTCGACGGGTATTGCCGCCACATGGGCGGCGACCTGAGCCAGGGCGAGGTCAAGGGCGACGAGATCGCGTGCCCGTTCCACGACTGGCGCTGGGGCGGTGACGGTCGGTGCAAGAAGGTGCCCTACAGCAAGCGAGTGCCGCGGCTGGCCCGCACCGCGACCTGGACCACGCTCGAACAGGACGGCATGCTGTTCATCTGGAACGACCCGGAGGGCAACCCCCCGCCGCCGGAGGTCACGATCCCGCGCATCGAGGGCGCCACAAGCGATGACTGGACCGACTGGCACTGGTACACGACCGTGGTCAACACGAACTGCCGCGAGATCATCGACAACGTCGTCGACATGGCCCACTTCTTCTACATCCACGGCTCGCTGCCGACGCACTTCAAAAATATCTTCGAAGGCCATGTCGCGACCCAGTACATGAACAGCGCGGGCCGGGCCGATCTCGGCGAGCCGGGGCCGACGCAGATGCTCGGAACCACCTCGGTGGCATCGTATTTCGGGCCGTCATTCATGATCGACGACCTGACGTATCACTACACCGACGTCGATCACAAGACGGTGCTGATCAACTGCCACTACCCGATCGACCAGGACTCCTTCGTGCTGCAGTACGGGATCATCGTCAAGAAGTCCGAGAATCTGCCCGACGACCTCGCGATGCAGACCGCGATCGGTCTCGGCGACTTCGTCAAGATGGGTTTCGAACAGGACGTCGCGATCTGGAAGAACAAGGCCCGCATCGACAATCCGCTCCTGTGCGAGGAGGACGGGCCGGTCTACCAACTGCGTCGCTGGTATGAGCAGTTCTATGTCGACGTCGCCGACGTGGCCCCCGACATGGTGGACCGCTTCGAGTACGAGATCGACACCACGCGACCGCGTGAGGAGTGGATGAAGATCGTCGAGGCCAACATCGCCGCGCGGGACGCCGTCACGAGCGCGGGATGACCGTCCGCCAGGACAACCGACTCGCCGACGCACCGATGACCTCGGTGACATGCCGGCTCTGCGCGGCAAGCGTTCTGGTGCGCAAGAGCACCTGGGAACAGACCAGCGTGCAGTGGGACAGCGAGTCGACCGCTAGATGTCATCAGCGCCGAGACGCTGACGCCATCCACGCGCACGACGGCAGGCCGTTCCTCGTCTGCTTCGAGCTGCGCGATTCGATCGAGGAGGCTGCCCGCTGCGGCGCGCTACCGATCGTCGACGAAACAGCGTGACTTCGGTGCACTAGTGATCGCCACGCGATCGCTAGCGCACCGAAATCCCGGTCAGGTCAGCTGAAAGGCCGACAGGGTCGCCTCTTTCGGGTACTCGGCCGGGCCGCCCAGGTCGTAGACGGCGTTCAGGGCCCCGATGAATTCGGGATCGTGCAGAGGCTCGCTCGGCACATCGAGCTTGACGCCCTTCTTGTGCACATCGTCGACGAGCATGTCGATCGCCTTCTCGACGGTCAGATCATCGCTGCCGTCCATGTTCTTCTTGAGCTCGGCGAAATCGGTGAACACCTCGGCCGACCAGTGCACCAGGAACCGCAGTTCATCGGTGTGGTGGCGGGCGATTACCTCATCGCCGTTCTTCAGCAGCCAGGAGTCGCGGTCCGACGGATCTCCGGTGAACACCGTGTCGAACGCCAACCCCGCGGGGGTCTGCTGGTCGAGCGGTCCGTTGGCCTCGCCGCGGTGCACCATCATCTCGTTCTGCACGAGCACACCGCGGTTGTACACCGGCGGCAGAAGGCGCTGCGGCGGCTTGAGGGGTCCGTCGGGCCAGTACGTGAAACCGCTTCCCTCGTCGAGGGAGAACCATGTAATGACCTGAGCCATCTTGACGAGATAGTCGCGGAACAGTCCTGATTTGCCCATCACGCTGGTCAGCCAGGTCGGGGCGTTCTCATGGCGGACACCGCGGAAGCTGGGCGAGTCCAGGTGACCCGGATCGCGGTTGGCGCAGGGCCCGTTGATGTTGAACAGCATCATCTCGGGCTTGGCGTACTCGGCGTTCCAGTAGCTCTTCGCGTACTCGACGAAGCGCTGGTTGTAGAAGCAGTCGTGCAACTCGGGGTAGAGCACCGTGCCGTAGTTGGCTAGATACCCGCGGAATGTCGCCGTCAGGAAAAGGTCCAGCGACGGGGTGAACCCCTCGGGGAACATGCCACTCATCGTGGCCATCAGTTCCTCGGCCGACGCGAAATGCTGGGCGATGATCAACTTCCACGGGCCCTGTGTCCGCACGATGTCGAGGAGGCGCTCACGCTGGTCGTCGGTGTAGACGTTGTCGATCTCGCGAGGCGGTGAAGCCGGCCGCAGAATGTCGGACAACTCCAAACGCTGCTCTTGGGTGAGCATGTTCTCTCCTACTCTCGAGGTCGGCGTATCACGCCGGTCGCGAAACCAATTCTGGTGTGGGGGCCTACCGGTGACTCGGCACATGTCCGGTCATCGGGACGTCAGTTTCCCGGCGGCCAAAGGGGAGTGGGTTTGCGAACTTGGCGCGCAGCAGCGCACCGATCTCGGCCACCGCGAGGCGCCCTCGCGCGGTCGCATCCGAGCGCATCAGGAACCCGTGGTAGATGCCGGGGTAGCGTGTCAGCGTCGTCTGTACTCCGGCCTCGCGCAGCCGATGCGCGTACTGCTCGCCCCAGTCGCGGATCGGATCGTATTCGGCGGTGACCACGATGGCCTCTGGGAGATGGGTCAGATCGGTTGCCATTGCGGGGAAACGGTATTGGTCCGGCGGTGTGGTGACTCCCTGATCCGCGAGCGCGTGCATGAAGTCGATGTCGTCGCGGTGCAGCATCGGCGCGTCGGGCATGGTCCGGATCGACTCGCAGGCCATATCGCGGTCCAGGCCCGGGTAGAGCAGCACCTGACAACGGATCGGCGGGCCGCCGCGGTCCCGCGCGGCGAGCGCGACCGCCGCCGCCAGCGAGCCGCCTGCACTGTCACCGACGACCGCCAAGCGCTGAGAATCGATCCCGAGCTCGTCGGCGTTGGCCGCGACGTACGAGGTGGCCGCGTAGGCGTCCTCGAACTGGGCCGGCGCCGGGGCTTCGGGTGCGAGCCGATAGTCCACCGAAACCACGGCGGCTTCGGTGTGCGCGGCCAGTGTCCGGGCGAGCGGCTCGAACGAATGATTGGAGCCCAACACCATTCCGCCGCCGTGGAAGTACACCAGAACGGGTGTGTCCCCGGCGGGGGACGGCCGGTAGATCCGGATCGGAACGGATCCACCCGTCCCCGGCACGAACCGGTCTTCGATGTCGGCCATCGCCGGCATGTTCTCGGGGTGCGGCGCCGATTCAATCGCGCGACGCACCTCGGACAGACCGCGCTGACGCATCGGAGGAATCGGTCCGAACGCCGCGACGCGCTCGGCTGCGTCTGAGTCCAGGTGATACTGCGTCACAGTGGATCCCGGTCGCTCGAGGCCGACCGCAGTGTGGCCGACGCGTGCGCTCCTGCGCGTCGTCCGCTGAAGATGCAGTCCGCGATGGACAGCCCGCTGACGTAGCTGTTGGAGCAGATACCGATCGCGTTGCGGCCCGCCGCATAGAGGCCGGGCACCGTCCCGCCGTCACGATGGGCGACTTCGCCGGTGCGTTCATCGACGACGAGGCCGCCGAGTGTCAGCCCGGGGATCGGATAGAACATCGACGAGTCCGCGGAGATGTTGATCGAGAAGAACGGCGGAGTCGCCAGCGGCGGACACAGGTCGCGCTCCTTGTGTGCGGGATCGCCTGCGCCGTCGGCGATACCGCGGTTGTAGTCCTCGACGGTGCGGCGCAGACCCGTGGGATCGATCCCGTTCTTGCCGGCGATGCCCTCGACCGTCGACGCCTTGCGGTGTCCGATCGTGAACAGATAGATCAGCTGCAGGCGTTGGAAGAGCTGTGTCTGCTCCCTGATCTGGGTCTTCACTTTCCGCCAGGTCGGGGCGTCGTAAATGGCCCAGCCGGCGCCGCCGAACTCGCGCATCATCACATTGCCGTGTGTTGCGCCGTAGAGGTCTTCGTTGGCGATGCGCCGGCCGTCCCGGCCCACGGTGAGGCCTTCGAGGAATGCGCTCGGCGGGGACAGGAAGCGCCAGGCCGTGATGTTGCCCATCTTGTCGGTTATGCCGCCGGCTTCGACGCCCAGGGCGATGCCCGAGCCGTCGTCACCGGGGGTGCCGAGCGGCGAGATCGTCATGAATTCCGGCGCATGTTCGGCCATCCACTCGCGGTTGTGGATGAAACCGCCGGCCGCCAGTATCACTGCGGGGGCGCATGCTTCGCCGTCGGTGGCGGCGTCGGACCACAGTGTCTCGGCGCGCTGGACCGCACCCTTGACCAGACCGGGCAGCCAGGTGCCGGTCTTTCCGGTGAGTTTGGTGAGCGCCCGGTGCTTGCGCGCGTCGGGATGGTTCGTCGGCATCGCGCGGTAGCGGACCCCGCGGACGCGCCCGTCGTCGTCCTGTATGAGTTCGTGCACTCGGCATAACGGAATGAACTCGACGCCTTTGGCTTTCGCCGAGCGGGCAAGGTGCTCGAACAACACCTTGCCCGAGCTCATACCCGGTGCCACCACGCGGTGCCCGCGCGGCACGGGTTGCGCGTGCCGCGCGTAGGGATGGGCCTTCTCGTTGCCGGAGTAGTACAGGTAGAAGTCGTCGGTCGGATACGACGTCTTATACGACGACACCGGACCACCGCGGAACCTAACGCCTTGGCTCTTGAGCCATTCGATCAGGTCCGGGCTCTGCTCGCAGAACCTCTGGAGGGTTTCGCCGCTGACGGCGTCGCCCACCTCTTGTTCGAGATAGGCCCGCATGTCGGCGACGCTGTCGTCGTATCCGCCGGCCCGCTGTTCAGCCGTACCCGCGCCGGCGTAGACGATCCCACCCGAGAACGCGGTCGCTCCGCCGCCGTACCCCCGATCGAGCACGAGGACGCGGGCCCCGCGGTCGGCAGCCTCGATGGCCGCGGCGGCACCGGCAGCGCCGAACCCGACAACGATGACGTCGTACTCAGATCCAGATGCCATCTTCACCCTTACAGAACCGACTTGATCTGCCTGGCGACCAACCGGGTGGCGCGCTTCGCCGACAGCCGGGCCAAGATGTCGAGCGCCAACGCGTCCGTGCCGATCAGGACGCGGAATTCATCACCGGCGATTCCGTCGACGATCTTCTGGCCCGCGGCTTCGACAGTGGTGGAACGGACCTTCCTGCCACCGGCGTCGAGCATGGCCACCCCGGAGTTGCCCGTCAGGTTAGTATCGATGTTTCCCGGAAATAGCGTCACCACGCGGACATTGGTCTCGCACAATTCGGCGTACAACGCCTCACTGAACTGTTTCACCGCGCCCTTACTTGCGCTGTACAGCGTTTGGCTGGCGAACGGCAACAACGCGGAAAGGCTCGACATGTTGGTGATGTTCGCCTCCGGGCGCGTAAGCAGAGTCGGCAGGAAGGCGCGGCACATCCGCACTGTGGCGTCGAAGTTGACGGCCATGATGCGGTCCGTCTCATCTGGGGACAGCTCGGAAAAGGGCGCGAACCGGTGGATGATGCCGGCGATGTTGACCAGCCCGTCGATCTGTCCGTGCGCCTCCGTCACCTGGTTAGGTAGTGCGGTGACCGCCTCGCCGTCGGTGACGTCGAGAACATGCGTGGACATCGGTACGCCGGTGGTGCTCGCGCGTTTCGCCGTACCGGCCAGGCCGACCGCATCGAGGTCAACTGCCGCAATTCGTGCGCCGCGGCGCGAAAGCCCGAGCGCGACCTGCCTGCCCATACCGTTGCCCGCGCCGGTCACCACGAACACCTTGTCGGCGATTTCCACCTCGACCTTCCTTCAATCGAATTCGGTCAATGTCGGGCAGGGTCGAATCGGCGTTTGGTGCGCAACACCGGAGCGCGGCGCTCGGCCAGGGTGGTGGCCCGCTCGGACATCGCATTGCCGACGTACTCGGGTTGGGTCAGCAAGTAGAAATCGCCCGAGGCAGCCTGTTCGAACACCACCCGTGCTGCCTCGACGGGATCCATTGCCTCGGCCTTGATGTCGAGCATCGCCGCCCGCTGCTCTTCGGCCGCCCCCACATCGCCGTCCTCGACTCCACCGGCGGCCTCGAAGATGTTCGACTTCACCGCGCCGGGCAGCACCGCCTGCACGTGGATCCGGTCGGCATGCCCGGCCAGCTCCACCTCCAGGCGCAGGCACTCGGTCAGCGCCAGCACCGCATGTTTGCTCATGATGTAAGGGGTCTGCAGCGGTACGGCGGCGACGCCGCCGATGGACGAGAGGTTCCACACCCACGACGGTTCATCGGCGGCGATCATGCGCGGTAAAAATGCCCGGATCCCGTAGAAGACACCGCTAACGTTGATGTCCACCAGTCGATCCCAGTTGGCGACGGGGGTGTCCCACAGGTAGCCGAACTGTTCGACACCGGCGTTGTTGACCAGCAACCGCACCGGCCCGATATCCGAGTACACCTGTGCGGCAACGCTTTCGAGGGCATCGGGGTCGCGTACGTCGCACACGAGATCCACCGAGCCCGCAAGCTCCTCGCGCAGCGCCGCGATGGCGGAGGCGTCGACGTCGACCAGCACGACGGTCATGCCCAACGCGGCCGCGTGGCGAGCCAGGCCCGCGCCTATCCCGTGGCCGGCACCGGTGATGACCGCGACACCGCCGTCGAAGGTCGCCCGCGCGTCCACCCGTTACGAACCTGTCGAGGCCGTCGCGGCGCTCTTGGCGGCGTGCTCGGCGAACGGGATCGAGTCCTCGGCATCGAGGATCACGGTCATCGACGTGAAGACCAGACCGCTGTCCGAGCGCCGGATGCCGACGTCGACCACTCCGCTGGAGACATCGAACGGGACGTTGTTGGTCACCTGGTTGACGTAGAGGTAGAAGCGAGCGGTGGTGACGTTCCCGTCGACGCCGGTGCGGAAGATGTTGGTCGCATGGTGCCGCAGCGGGTAGGGATTCTCGTTGCGGTGCTGGGTCAGCCACGCCAACGTCTGGTCTTTACCGTGCAGCTCGGCGGCCAGGAGATGCTCGAACGGGCAGTTGCCGGAATCGGATCGGCTCAGATATGCCATCTCCTCACCGAGCCGGGCACCGAGTTCGGCGAAGTGACCTTGGTCGTAGTGGTACCAGAAGGCGGCGATGAACTCCTGGACCTCAGACAGCGTGATCTCGTTGCTCATGACAGCGAGTCAACCGTCGGTGACGGGGAGTTGGCGCGCCGATGCCCGGTCAGTGGAACACCCGCGTGTCAGGAGCCGGATCAGTCGGCGATCAGGCTCCACATCTCCGCTCCGGCCGCGACGGTCGCGTCCAGGACCTGTTCATCCCAGTAGCGCACGGTTCCGAACTCGGATCGCCACGCGAGTGCGGCGCGGGTGAACTCGTGCAACCGGTGCTCGTAGGTGGTTCCGATGGCGCCATGGACCTGGTGCGCGTTGCGCACCACGACCGAAGTGGCATGACCGACACAGGACCGTGCCGCCGCGATGCGGAAGTGCAGGTTGTGCGCCGACCAGTTGCTGGTGACCGCCGTCGTCAGCGCGGCTTCGGTGGCCGCTCGGGCCAGCGCGGCTTCGGCGGCCAGGTCGGCGATCAGATGCTGGACCGCTTGGAAGCGGGACAAGGGGCGGCCGAACTGCACCCGCGACGCGGCGTGTTCGACCGACGACGCGACGATCGTGTCGAGCGCCGCACATACCTGGACCGCCCGCACCAGTGCCGATTTCAGCCACAGCTCGGCCACCAGGTCCGAAGACACCGCCACCCCGTCGAGCGTGGCGATGTCGGCAACGACGCAGTCGCGTGGCTCGCCGATCAGGTTGGTTCCGGGGGTGATCGCGAGTGTCGAGGCCTCGACGTCGGCGATGTGGTGCTCGTGGCCGTCGCGCCACACAACGACCAACCGGTCGCTGCGTGCGGCCCAGGGGACACCGAGGGCAGTTCCGTCGTCACCGAGCAGGCACGCTGTCCGCACCGCGCTGTCGCTGTCCATCCCATTGGCATCGAGCAGCCAGCAGGCCAGAAGGTCATGTTCGGCCAACGGGACTCGCACCGCGTTGCGGGCCGCGGCAGCAAGCAGCTCGGCGGCCTCGAACCACCCCGCCCCGCTGCCGCCGGACTCTTCGGCGCCGGTCAGTCGGATCAGCCCCAGGTCGTCGAGGCGACGCCACAACCCGGTGTCCCGCTCGACGGTCCGCGCCGGGTGAGCGTCGCCGTGCTCGGCGAAGACTGCCTCCATCATCTGCACCAGGGCGGGATCGACACCCGTCGGCGCGGTCTCAGAGGCGCTCATCGCAGCCCCAGCCCTCTCGCGATCACGCCGCGTAACACTTCGTTGGTTCCGCCGCGCAGGGTGAAGCCCGGCCGCTGGTCCACGGCTCTCGAAATCAACTGATCGAAAGTCGGATCCGTGGCCCCGTCGGCCAGTGTGTCCGCGAAGTCGGCGATGTCGCCTTCGGTGGTGGTGCCGAGCACCTTGACCACCGCCGCGGGCACGTCGGCAGGTTCGTGTCGCTCCAGCGCACCGGCGACCGCGGTCGACATCTGGTGCAGGCCGGCGATCCTGGCGATGAGGCGACCGACCCCGGCGTCGCGCGGAATCTCTTGGGCCGCCATCCTTTCGCCGCACGCCTTCAGTAGGACGAAGGTGGACAGGAACCGCTCGGGCCCGCTGCGCTCGAAGGCCAACTCCGAAGTGACCTGACGCCAGCCCGCGCCGATCTCGCCGAACACCATGTCGTCGGGCACGAAGGCGCCGTCGAGGATCACCTCGTTGAAGTGGTGCGCGCCGTTCATCGAGACGACCGGTCGGATGTCGACGCCGGGCCCGCGCAGATCGACGATGAACTGACTCAGTCCGGCGTGCCGGTTGTCCGGGTCGACGGGCGCGGTGCGGGCCAGCGCGATGAACGCGTGAGCGTGATGCGCTCCCGACGTCCACACCTTGGTTCCCGTCAGCGACCAACCTCCGTCGACCTGCACCGCTCTGGTGCGCACGCTGGCGAGGTCCGAGCCGGAATCGGGTTCGCTCATGCCGATACCGAAGTAGCACTCGCCACGCACGATCCGCGGTAGGAACTCGCTCTTCTGCAGTTCTGTGCCGTACTTGAGCAGCGACGGCACGATCTGCCGATCGGCGATCCAGTGGGCGGCGACCGGTGCACCCGCAGCGAGGAGTTCCTCGGTGACGGCGAAGCGTTCGACGAACGAGCGCCCGTGGCCGCCGTACTCGACGGGCACGGTCATTCCGAGATACCCCTTGGCGGCAAGTGCTTTCGTGAAGTCTTCGTCCCATCCGGTCAGCCAGGCGTCGACCGACGGTGTGAAGGCGCCCGCGGCGCGCTGCTCGGCGAGGAAAGCGCGGACCTCGGCTCGCAGGGCCGCGGTCCCGGCAGCGTCGATGGCCGCAGGCGGCACCAAGCGGGGGAGCGTCATGGCCCGGTCCGCCAACGGCTGATGCGTTGTTCGTGCTCCGGGTCGCGGTGAGCCAGCGGCTGCATGGCCGCGGCCATGGCCAGCGTGGAGTCGAGCGAGCCGGCTCGCGACTCCTGCAGCAGACGTTTTGCCATCCGCAAGGCGTGTGCCGGATTCGTCGTGATCCGCTCGGCCAGCGCGAACGCCTGCGGAAGCAGGTCCTCGTGCGGTACCACGCGACTGACCATGCCCCACTCCAGGGCGGTGGCCGCGTCGATGCGGTCGCCGGTGAAGGTCATCTCGGCGGCGCGTTCGTAGCCGACCGCCCTCGGCAGGAACCACGTGCCGCCGTCGCCCGGGATGATGCCGATCTGCACGAAGCTCTCGGCGAATGAGGCGCGTTCGGAGGCCACCCGGATGTCGCACATCATGGCCAGGTCGCAGCCCGCGCCGACAGCGGGGCCGTTGACCGCGGCGATCAACGGAATTTCCAGGCGGCCCAGCGCACGGGGGATCCGCTGGATCCCGTCGATGTAGGCACGCCGCTGATCGAGCGCGTCGAGACCGAACATTCCGGTGCGATCGGCCATCTCCTTGACGTTGCCACCGGCCGAGAAGATCTTGCCCGCGCCCGTCAGGATCACCGCGCGCACGTCGATGTCGGCGTTGGCGGCTTCGACCGCAGCCTCGAACGCCGCGATGAAACCCTTGTCGGTGATGGCGTTGCCCACCTCGGGAAGGTCGATGGTCCACGTCTGTGTCGCACCGTGAGCGGCGATGTTCAGCGGTGTGCTCATGACGGCAACTGTAGGGACTTGGTGTACCGGAGTTCCACGTGCATAAGTCTCCTTGAGTTCAGGGAACGATGCTGGCGCGGACGTCGCGCTTGTGCTCGGCGGCGGCGAAGGCCTCGTTGATGTCATCGAGCGGATACTGCGCTGCGGCCAGCCGGTGCAGGGGCAGGGTGTGCTGGTGCTGTTCGAGGAAGGTCAGCGCTCTGGAGAGCACCGACGGTTCGTAGAGCGACACGCCCACCATCGTCTTGTTGGCGAAGACGAAGCGTGACGGGTCGAACTCGAACGTCTTGCCGATGTTGATGTTGCCGATCTCGACGTAACGACCGAACTGACCCAGCATCTTGAGGCCCTCGTCGATGGCGGAGGGGTGACCGACCACCTCGACCACCACGTCGGCGCCGTGGCCGTCGGTCAGGTCACGGACCATCCTCATGCGGTCCTTGGCCGTCGCGGCCGCAGTGATGTCGATGATGGCGTCGGCGCCGAATGCCGTTGCCAACTCCAGTCGTTCGGGCACACCGTCGATGGCGATGACGCGGGCGGCACCGCGGGCTTTGGCGACCGCGACCGCGTACAGTCCGAGCGCGCCAGCGCCCTGCACGACGACGGTTTCGCCGAGTTGCTGGTCGACGCGCTCGAGGCCGTACATCACCTGCGACAGCGCGCAGTTGGCGCCCGAGGCGATGTCGTCGGTGACCGCGTCGGGCACGGTGTACACCAGCGCTCCGGCGGGCAGCAGGAAGTAGTCGCCGTAGCCGCCGACGAAGAAGGGCGGCGCATCGGCGCGTCCGAGCATGGCCATCGCGAGGTTCAGGCACGCGTTGCGCCTGCCCGCCAGGCAGTTTCGGCACCGGTGGCAGGGAAAGAAGTAGGGGAACACCACCCGGCTGCCCTTCTCCAGGGGCGCGCCGTTGGAGTCCGCCGTGACGCCGTCACCGAGTTCCTCGACCGCGCCCACCATCTCGTGACCGAGCACCGTGGGAAGCTGTCCTCCCAGCCCGCGGGTGGCGAAGGTGCCGTGCCATGCGTGCAGATCCGATCCGCAGATGTTGGTCCTGGTGACCTTGATCAGGATCTCGCCGGGGCCGACCTCTGCCAAGTCCACGGTTTCGATCTCGAATGGCCTTCCGGGCGCGTCGAAGCGTGCGATACGTCCTGTGAACAACAGACAGTCCCCTTCGGTGGCTCAGCGGCTCAGCGGTTTGGCCGCGAAGTGTTCGCGCAGTTGACGTTTCAGCAGCTTGCCGCTCGGGTTCTTCGGCAGTGCGTCGACAAAGTAGACGTGTTTGGGGGTCTTGAACCCCGCGAGATGCTGCCGGCAGTGCGCGATCAGGTCGTCCTCGGTCAGGTTGGCGCCCTCGCGGGAGACCACCGCGGCGACGACGGTCTCGACCCAGGTCGGATGCGGGAGACCGAAGACCGCGACCTCCTGAACCCCGTTGTGGCGGTAGATAACCTCCTCGACCTCGCGGCTGGCGACATTCTCGCCACCGGTCTTGATCATGTCCTTTTTGCGGTCGACCACGTGCAGCAGCCCGTGTTCGTCGTAGTAACCGAGGTCGCCGGAGTGGAACCAACCGCCGCGGAATGCCTCCGCCGTCTTCGCCGGGTCGTCGAGATAACCGAGCATCAAATGCGGGCTGCGGTGGGCGATCTCACCCACCACACCGGCGGCGACGGGCGTGTCGTTTTCGTCGAGGATCGTCGTCTCCACATTGACCACCGGACGTCCCGCCGAACCGGCGTGGTCATCCTGCTCGTCCGGCCCGAGCGCGGACGCCAGCGGCGCCAACTCGGTCTGGCCGTAGAAGTTCCACAGCCTCAGGTTGGGTAGCCGGTCGCGGATCTCGGTGAGGATTTCGGTCGGCATCGCCGAAGCGCCGTAGTAACCCTTGCGCAGGCTCGACAGATCGACCTCGTCGAACACCGGGCAACGCAACAGGCTGATCCATACCGTCGGAGGCGCGAAGTAGTTGGTCACGCGATAGCGGGCGACGGTCTTCAGCACCGTCTCGGGATCGGGCCCGGGCAGGATGATGCTGGTGGCACCGAGATAGATGTCGGTGGCCAGGAAGTTGTCCAGCTGCGCGCAGTGATACAGCGGCAGCGAGTGGATTTCGACGTCGTCACCGGCCATCGAGCCGGCGACGATGGTGCTGACGTACTGCCACATCAGGCTGCGGCTCGTGTGCATCGCGCCCTTCGGCCGCGACTCCGTACCGCTGGTGTACATCAACCGCAGCAGCTGGTCGTCCTCGATGCGCGGATTCGGCGCGGGGGTGGTGGTGGAAAGCCATTGAGCGAAGTCGTCCCAGCCTTGTGGAACGCTCTGTCCGGGCCGGACGATCGCGGCCCGGGTGCGCACCGCTTTGTCGATGCGCATCGCGTCCTCGGCGACGCCCGCCAGCTCGGCTTCGACGATGAAGCCGTCGGCCCTGCTGTGGCCCAGGACGTAGGCGATCTCTTCGGCCGTCAGCATGAAATTGATCGGCACGAGCACCACCGCGGCACGGGCGGTGGCGAACGCGAGCACCGCGTACTGCCAGCAGTTGTGGGCCAGCAGGGCCACCCGATCACCTGGCCGGAACCCGTTGTCCTGCAATGCGGCGGCGGCGCGATCCACGTGCCGTTCGAAGTCGGCGAACGTCAGCACCACATCGCCGTCGATGATCGCGGTCTTGTCGGGTTGCCTTCGGGCCGACCGACGCGGGATGTCGCCCAGCGTGTGGCTGCGTGCCTGGTCGACCACAGCGTCGAGATCCATGGCGCGCAGCGTATGCGCGGTCGGCGTGGCGAGAGCGACCGGTGTCCCGCTCAGTAGGCAGGGCGGTGCCCGGACTGCCGTGTCGCGCCGATACTCAGGGTCGTGACTGCTGATGCTCGTGCCCTTCCGCCACCGCATGTGGCGGTTGACGACCGCGACGAACTGCGGGCGAATCTCGTTCAGGCCGACGCCGGTGTCTTGGTCGCAGTGCTGGCGCAGCTGGTGGGTGATCCGTCGGTGATCGAGCGGTTCGGGCCGAGGATCACGCACATACCCGATCCGCCCGAGCGCGTCGGAGTCACCGATGCCGAGACCATGGCATCGCTCGTCGACGCGGTCGTCGAGGCGGTGACCTCACGGCAGCCCGAAGAGAGGGCGGCCGGCGACGACATCGATCTGTTCACCAGCGCGCTGCCGGTGGCGCTGGGCTCCGACGTCGACGACGAGTTCATCCCGCTTCTGCTCGAACAGGGCGGTTTTCATCTCTCCCAGCCCACGTTGCCGCGCACGGTGCCCATCCCGCCGACGACGACGGTCGCGATCGTCGGCGCGGGCATCGCCGGCATCATCACTGCGCTCGCCGCGGCCGACGCGGGGGTGAAGTACCAGATCTTCGACCGCAATGAGGAGGTCGGCGGCACCTGGCTGACGACGAGGTACCCCGGGATCGGTGTGGACACACCGTCGGCGTACTACTCGCTGTCGCGGGAGGTCAACCCGGACTGGTCGAGCTACTACCCGCAGGGCGCGGAGTACCAGAACTACCTGGTGTCCCTGGCGGACAAGTACGGACTGCGCGAGCACACCCGGTTCGGCACCGAGGTCGAAGCCCTGTGGTGGGACGACGAGCGCGGGCAGTGGCAGATCCACACGGTCGACCGCGACGGCAACCGCGACATCAGTCATGCCCGGGTGGTCATCACCGCGGCCGGCTACCTCAACCGGCCCCGGTGGCCGGACGTTGCAGGCCGGGACTCGTTCGAGGGCGTCAGCATTCACTCCGCGCAGTGGGACCCGTCGCTGGACCTCGCCGGTAAACGGGTCGCCGTCATCGGCGCGGGCTGCACCGCCGTACAGATCGTCGACGCGTGTGTGGACGAGGTCGACCACCTGACCGTCTTTCAACGTCAACCGCATTGGGTGGCGCCTCGCAAGCGGCTCTCCGATGACGTGCCCGACTACCGCCGGTATCTCGGTCGACACCTGCCGTATTACGCGAACTGGCACAGGGTGAAGTCCTACTGGGCGACGGCGGACAACAACTATCCGGTGATCCTGCGGGACCCCGAGTGGGCGAAGGACCACCTGTCGATCTCGCAGGCCAACGACGTCCTGCTGCAGATGTGTCTGGAGTACATCAACCGCACCTTCGGTGAGGGCTCGGAGCTGGCCAGGAAGGTCACACCCGACTTCGCGCCGTACGGCAAGCGCATCATCCGCGACCCGGGCGGCTACTACGCCGCGCTGACCCGCGAGCACGTCGACGTCGAAGCCAGCGAGCCCGCCGCTGTCAACGCCGCGGGCATCGTCACGCAGGACGGCCGGCAGATCGACCTCGACGTGATCGTCTATGCCACCGGATATCACCTCGACTTCCTGTCCACGGTCGACATCCGGGGGCGCGACGGCAGGACACTGCGCGAGGAATGGGGCGACAGCCCGCGCGCGTACCGCGGTGGCACGGTGCCGGGCTTTCCGAATCTGTTCATCACGTCGGCGCCGAACTACAGCCCGGGCCACGGTGCGGGCGCGAACTTTTCGATGGAGGTGCTCGCCCACTACATCATGGAGTGCCTGCAACTGCTCGCGCTGCGGGGCGCCACCACCATGGAGGTGACGCGGGAGGCCTACGACGATTACGTGGCGCGGATCGACGACGCGATGTCGCGCACGGTGTGGTGTCACACCCCGAACGCGCACACCTACTACCGCTCCGGTTCGGGTCGCGTGGTCGTGGCTACGCCGTACCGTCTGGTCGACATGTGGCATCAGCATCGCGCGCCCGTCGAAGAACACTTCGTCCTCCGATGACGGGGCTTCTCGCCGGTAAGACGGCCCTGGTCACCGGCAGCAGCCGCGGCATCGGACGCGCTGTGGCGCAACGTCTTTCCGCGGAGGGCGCGACGGTGGTGGTGACCGCTCGGTCGTTCGAGCCGTCGGCATCGGTACGTGGGGGTGCGGTCACGGCCCTGCCTGGGACGATCGCCGAGACGATCGAGCTCATCGAGGGCGCGGGCGGTACGGCGATCGGCATCGCGGCCGACCTCGAGGATTCCGATCAACGGGCCCGGCTCGTCGACGAGGTCGTCGAACGCACCGGCGGCCTCGACATCCTCGTCAACAACGCCGGTTTCGCGGACTATGCCCGCGTCGAGGAGATGAGCCTGGACACCTTCGACCGCACCGTCGAGCACTATCTGCGCACCCCGTTCGTGCTGACGCAGGCCGCCGTGCCGCATATGCGGGAGCGGGGGGCCGGCTGGATCGTCAACATCGGGTCGGTGACGGGCGTCGCCCCGGTGCGGCCGTACCGCGAGTACAACAAGACGTCGGGTGACGTCGTCTACGCCTCCTGCAAGGCCGCCCTGCACCGTTTCACTCAGGGGGTGGCCGCCGAACTGGTCGACGCGAACATCGCGGTGAACTGTGTCGGTCCTTCCACTGCCATCCGTACTCCCGGTGCGGCACAACTCATCCCGGACAGCTTTCCCACCGAACCAGTGGAGTACCTCGCCGAGACCGTACTCGCGATGTGTCACCTGCCTGCCGCCGAGCGCACCGGCCTGGTCGCATTCAGCCTGCACTATCCGTGGTCGCAGGGGCTGACCGTGCACTCTCTCGACGGCGTCACCGAGTTACCGCCCCTGGAGCCTCCCGCGACCGCCAACCCGAACATCCTGCCGGCCGGTCTTTAGCGCGAATTCTGCGGGAGGGTCGCGGATCGCGCGATTTCACAGCCCTGCTGCAGAATTCGACGCATAAGCCGCCAGATCACCCGATGGCGCAGAAGCTGTGGCAGACCCGGTCGCGGACGATCACCTCGGGACACTCGGGGTCGAACCACCGGTCCACGTACGCCCAGTGAATCGGATGCATGAGGTACGGACCGGTCAGACCGTCGAGATCGCGAAACTCCTGTTCGAACACGTGGGTCCACTCCGACACACCGACCGCCGACTCGACCCTGGCGAGCTGCCATGAGGCGATCGAATTGACATAGCGGGGGAGCAGCCGCAGATCGTCCTCGAACCGCGCCACTGCGGCGCCATCGGTGTCCGGTTGCACACGCAGCAGCAGTGTCCGGTAAACGGTGGCCGAGATATCCCTGGCGGCGACCACGTCGCCGGTGTAGGTGGCGCCGTTGACGCGGCCGACCTCGGGGCGATCGAGGATCGAATTGAAAGTCGTTGCCACCGAGGACCACTCGTCTTCGTCGCGAAAGCGCAGATGCATGAGGATGTCGCCACCGTTGCGCACGCCGGGCAGTGTCGGCTGCACCAGGGCGTGGGCCGCATTGCTGGCCGCCGCGGCTTCGCGCAGCTCGTACAACAAGCGGTCACGTCCGGTGGCCTCGGCGGCATCGATCAGCCGGATGAGGCTATACATCGCACAAGCCGTCGACATCACCTGCTGCGGCGGCGACGCTGCGGGTGCGCTCCACGACGAGGTCGGCGATGCCTTCCCACCACGGCCCCAGTGTGGCGTCGGGTCTGCCCTGCCATGTCATCTCCCACCACGCCTGAGGGCTCGGCAGGGACCACGTCACGGTGATCACGTTGGATTGGTCGTCGAACCATATCGGCGGGCTGACGAGGACCTCGCGAAGCGTCATCCCGCGATCTCGCGCCCCGGGCGCGTATTCGGCCAGGTACGTATCGACGAATTGTCGTGCGCATCCCGGCCGGGTGATGACGCGGTCGATGACGAACACCTCACCGTCGGCCATGGCCCGACACTATGGCCACCGGGACGGCGGCACAGACGGCGCTCCCAGCCATCGGGACGACACCGTTGACCGTGGCGATCGGGCGGAGCACCGTGGTCCGATGACCGTAGGGACGCCGGACCCGTTCGCGCCGGCCAGGCTCGGCCCGGTGAAGCTGCGCAACCGCGTCATCAAGGCCGCGACCTCCGAGGGACGCTCGCCCGACGGTACGGTGACCGACGACCTGATCGACTTTCACGTCGCGTTCGCCACGGGCGGCGTCGGAATGACGACGGTCGCGTACTGCTGCGTTTCGAAGGAGGGCGCCAGCGCACCCGGTCAGATCGTGATGAGCAAGGCGGCGCTGCCCGGCCTGCGTCGGCTCACCGATGCGGTCCACGGGGCGGGCGCAGCGATCTCGGCGCAGCTCGGCCATGCGGGCGTCGTGGCACCGAAGAAGCTCACCGGCGTCACCGCGATCTCACCGAGCCGGTTCCTCAATCCGACCTCATTCGCTTACTGTCGCGAGATCACACCCGCCGAGATCAATGTGGTCATCGAACAATTCGCCGCGGCCACTCGCGTGGCGATCGATGCGGGCTTCGACGCCGTCGAACTCCATTTCGGCCATCTGTACCTGCCGAGCTCGTTCCTGAGCCCGCGCATCAACCGGCGCAAGGATGCCTACGGCGGCTCCATCGACAACCGGTCGCGGTTCGTGCGGGAGATCGCCGGTCGCGTCCGGGAAGTCGTGGGAGATCAGATCGCGGTCATCGCCAAGCTGGACATGGACGACGGTCTGCCCGGCAGCATCTGGATCGACGAGGCGCTACGGACCGCGCAACTACTCGACGCCGACGAGACCCTGGATGCGATCGAGCTGACGCAGGGCTCGTCGGTGTACAAGCCGATGTACCTCTTCCGGGGCGACGTCCCGGTCAAGGAGTTCGCCGAGGTGATGCCGGCGGCGCTGCGGCCCGGCGTCCGGCTGGCCGGCAAGCGCGTCATGGGCAGTTACCCGTATCGGGATCTCTACATGCTGGATGCGGCGCGTCAGTTCGTGCCGGTGGTGCGTCACACCAAGCTTATTCTGTTGGGCGGCATCACGAATCACGACCATCTTCAGACGGGTCTGCGCGAGGGGTTCGACTTCATGGCGATGGGCCGGGCGTTGTTGCGTGAGCCCGATCTGGTCAACGCGATGATCGCCGATCACAGCACCCGCAGTCGATGCAACCACAACAACAAGTGCATGGTCACGGTGTTCGGCCGGACTCACTGTGTTCTCGACCCGCATCAGCGCTATGGGCCGGTGGCGAGGGCCTGAACGCGAAGCCTCACAACAACGCTGCGAGCTGTCGCGTAACCTGCCGCCGCGCCTCGTGGGCGATGTAGAGCATCGGCATCGTCATGAAACCGTGGATCCCACCGTCGAAAACGCACCGCGTCACGGAAACACCCGCGGCTTCCAACGCCTCGGCATACGCGACGCCCTCGTCTCGCAGCGGATCGTGACCCGCGATCACCACCACGGCCCGTGGTAGGCCGTCGAGGCGCGCCTGCAGCGGCGACGCATACGGGTGGGCGCGGTCAGCGGGGGAGGGCACATACTGGTCCCAGTACCACTGCAGCGCCGGGCGCGGATTGTAGAAACCCTTGCCGTACAGACGGTACGACTCGGTATCGAAATCCGCGGCGATCATCGGGTAGATCAGCATCTGGGCAGACAATGCCGGCCCGCCGCGGTCGCGCGCCATCAGAGCGGTCACAGCCGCGAGATTGCCGCCGGCGCTGTCGCCGGCCACCGTCAGACGGGTCGGGTCGCCACCGAAGTCCGCCCAGTGCTCGGCGGCCCAGCACGTCGCGGCGTACACATCCTCAGCCGCAGCGGGCCACCGATTCTCGGGTGCGAGCCGGTAACCCACCGAAACGACCACGGCGGGAAGCAGGTTGGCCAGATTGCGGCACAGACCGTCATGGCTGTCGAGGTCGCAGAACACGAATCCACCGCCGTGCGCATACACCACGACGGGCAACGGCGCCTCCGAAGCCGGCCGATAAACCCGCACGGTGATGGGCCCGTCGCCTCCGGGGATGCTGACATCACCGACGGATTCGACGGCTTCGGGCTCAGCGGGCGGCACGAACCGCGATCGGATCGTGGCACGTGCCTGTGAACCGCTCATCGTGTGCACCGGTGGAAAGCCCGAGTCCAGCGCCTCGATCAGGTCGGCGATCTGCGGATCGAGGCTCACGCGTACTGCAGCACCGGCTCGCGCGGCGATGTGGGCCGCGGCGCAGGCACATTCCGCAGCGGCCGAGCCTGCTGCAGCGTCGGCGCCACCCGGCGCGGGCCGTCCTCGGCGTTGCGCCAGATCGCCATGGCCGTCATCCGCACCGGTGCGACGAGACGCTGGTCGAACATCATGCGACTCATCGGACCGCAGACAGACACGGCCGCGACCGCCTCACCCTGACCACCGATCGGTGCTGCGACGCAACCGAATCCGCTCAGCGCCTCCTCGCGGTCGAACGCGATTCCGTGCTCGCGTGCCTTGGCGAGCTCGGTGTGCAGCTGTGCGGGTGATCCGATGGAGTACTTTGTGCGGCGGTTCGTCAGGTCGATCGTGCCGTAGTCGAGGTCAGTCACGGCGGCCAGCATCGCCTTGCCCAGCGCCGAACAATGCCCGGGGTGACGGCCACCGACTCGACTGGGGATGGCCGCGGCAAGCCCGTCGCCGATCTTCTCCAAATACAGGACATCGGTGCCGTCGAGGACCGCGAGGTGAACGACCAGACCGGTGGCGCGGTGCAGATCGTGCAGCAGAGGCACCGCCGCGCGGTGCAGGCGGTCCTGGTGCACCGCGAGCGAACCCAACTCGACCAGCCGCATGCCCAGCTCGTAGTCGCGGCCGTTGCGTCGCAGCCACCGCAGTTGGACGAGGCGCTCGAGCATGCGGTGCGCGGAGGAGCGGGGGAGTCCGGTGCGGCGCACGATCTGCGCGAGTGTCAGCCGGCCCGGCCCATCGAAGGCGTCAAGAACCAGCGATACGCGGTCAAGGACTGCGCTGGGTGTTTCGACGGGCGTTGTCATGTGGCCTCCGGAGCACGAGCTGCAACACGCAGACATATTTCTAATAGGAATATGCCTATTTGTAGCACGGAGATGTGCAGGGTGTCACACAATCCCCGCGATTGGGCGTCGGTCACGTCTGCGACCTGCGGTTGAGAGGTTTCGGCGCAGCGGCGTGTGTCGCCTAGCGGGGTGATTTCGTGCAGCCAGTCCGTGGGATCAACCCATTTACGGTTCGGTGGCGCCGCTGTGCGGGTCGATGAGGATCTTGGCGTGCGCTTCGGCGGTGCCCAGGATCTCGAAGGCGCGGTCTACCCCCGCCAAGCCCACCGTGCCCGTGATGAGCGCCGAGGCATCCACCTTGCCCTCGGCGAGCAGATGCAGGGTGTCGCGGAATTCCAGCGGCGTGTAACCGAAGACGAACCGCAGGTCGATGTCCTTGCCGTTGGCCACCGCCGGGCGGAAATGGTCGGTGCCCATGCACACACCCACGACGACAACCCGCGACTGCACAGGCGCCGCACGGATGATCCCGTCGATGATTCCGGGCACACCGACGCATTCAAAGACCACCGGTCGCTTGGGACCCGCGGCACCGAGCGTGTCGGCGAGCCGGTACAGATGCGACCAGCCCGGCAGGCGGCGCAACTTCTCCATCGACCCGACGGCGAGTTCGAACAACTGTTGCGCCTCGGAGATGGCCCCGGCCTGCCCGGCAGTCGTATACGGCGAATCGACGGCGGGGTCGATGACGACGTCGGCGCCGCACCGCGACGCCATCTCGCGCCGAGTCGTTGAGAAGTCGCTCGCGACGATCGTGTGTACGCCGAGCGACTTCAGATGGCAGATCACCGCGAGCCCGACCGGGCCGCAACCGATGACGATCGCCACGTCACGCCTGCGAATCTCGCTGCGGCGCACCGCATGCAGGGCCACTGCCATCGGCTCGGTCAACGCTGCGGTATCGAGGTCCAGCCCGTTCGGGACGACGAAACTCATCGCGGCTTCGGCGAGGACGTGCTCGGCGTACGCGCCCGGCGCCAGCGGCGACAGGCCGGTCATGTGCACTCCGCCTGCCGCACGCACCATGGGGAACGACACCACGGGAGACCCGACCTTGAACTCCTTGGCCGTCCCTCGGCCACGCTCGGCGACTTCACCGACGAACTCGTGGCCCAACACCACGGGAGTGTCCTGGCGCATGAAGTCCGGATAACCCACTTCGTCCATTACGTCGGTCAGTTCATCGGCGTGGTCCTTCGCGTGCAGGTCCGATCCGCAGATACCGCAGCGACGCACCTCGAGCAGGAGCTGTCCGCGCGCCGGGGTGGGCATCGGAAGATCGACGACGGACAGAGTGCCTCGTTCACAGCTGACGGCCTTCATGCGGTCCATCCTGTACCACCGGGCAGGGACGGCCCGCCACCAGGCAGGCCGGGGCTAAGCGCGCGCCGCGTTGCGTCCGGCGCGCCGGCCGTAGAAGCTCCCGTCGCCCAACGAGATACCGCTTGCGTACCCCCACGCCGCGAGACCCGCGGTGCAGCGCCCCGCGGCGAACAAGCCGGGGATGGGTTCGCCGCTGACGTGCAACACCTCGGCATCCAATGACGTCAACAGCCCGCCCAGGGTGAAACCGCCGGTGCTCTCGCGCAGATCGATGGCGCCTACCGGGGTGCCGATCGGCCGCAGCCACTGAGACTTCTTGTGTAGCAGCCGATCCTCTCCCACGGCGGCCCCGGCGTTGTACGCCGACACGGTCGCCTGAAGAGAGCCCTGCGCCAAGCCCATCTCGGATTCGAGTTCGGCGACCGTCTCACACACCCAGGTCGGCGGGCGCATCATCAACTGCGGCGACGGCGATGCCATCGCCTCGTCCTGCGCCTTCTCGTCGATGATCAGGAACGCCGTGTTGTCCTGGTGATACAGCGTCAACTGCCCGACCCTGCCCGGATAGGTGTCCTCGGCGACGTAGCGCTGGCCGCGGCCGTTGACCAGGATGCCCCGCACCAGTTGCTGCGGATCGATGAAGATGGCGACTTCGGTGGCGTCCATGTGGGCGAGGTCGGCGCCCAGCGCCTGCGCCATCCGGATCGCCTGACCGTCGTGCTGCTCGATGGCGGCGGCGGGCCGGCCCGCGATGCGGGGCGCGTACTGGGCCACCATCGCCTCGTTGTAGGCGAAGCTGCCCATCGCCAGCACCACACCGCGACGCGCACGCACGGCGATCTCCTCGCCGTACCGACGCGCATGCACACCGACCACCCGGCCGTCGGTATCGACGATCAACCGCTGCACCCGAACGTCGTAGATCGCGCGGGCTCCGGCCGCGGTAGCCGTCTCCACGAGCGGCTTCATCAGCATGTAGCCGGCGCTCGACTCGCCCTGCTTCTTGTCCGACATCTGCGGGACGTGCCCGCGGGGAGCGGGTGCGGCGATAGTGTTGAACGGATACGAGTTCTCCCCGCCGCTGAACATCAGTCCCTGATCGCCCATCGGCTCCCAGCCGGGTTCGCCGAAGAACTCCGGCTTGAAAACCACACCGCAGCCGACGAGCCAGTCGAAGTGCTCGAGGCTGCCGTCGCAGTAGTCGGCGATGCGCTTCTCGTCGGCACCGGGACCCATCGCGGCGTTCAGGTACACAGCCATGTTGGCGACGGAATCGTCGAAGCCGCAGGCCTTTTGGATCGGTGTGCCCCCACCGAGGTAGATGAAGCCGCCGGCCATGGACGCCGCACCGCCCCACGAGCCGGTGCGCTCCAGGACCAGGACGTCGGCGCCGGTGCGTGCGGCCTCCACGGCGGCGGCGGCGCCTGCGATGCCGAAACCGGCTATGACGACGTCGGCCTCCTCATCCCACCGCGCGACACCCGCCGCGGGAAGGGGAGTGACGTCACCACTCACGGGCGCATCGCCGCTGGAAGGTCGGAGACCCACTCGTGACCCCAGTAGCTGTCGGCGGTGATTTCCTCTGCGGTGTAGTAGGTTTCGTCGACCCGCATACCGTCGGTGCCGAACTCGATGTCCCAGTCGCCGGGCGCCCGAACGTAGAACGACACCATCTTGTCGTTGGTGTGCCTGCCAAGCGTCGAGGACAACTGGAAACCGTCCTTGTTGACCCGGTCGAGCGCCTGTCCGACGGCGTCGAGGCTGTCGACCTCCACCATCAAATGAATCAGGCCCGGGTCACGCAACGTCATCGCGGGGCAGATCGCCAGGCTGTGGTGGCGTGCGTTGATGCCGAGGAACCGGACGCGCAGCGGCCCGAACTCCGGCGGCGTCGGAACTCGAAACGCTCCGCGCGACTTGAATCCCAGTACCTCGGTGTAGAACTGAAACAGTCCGGGCACATCGAGGGCCGGCAGCACCACATGGCCCAGCCCCTGATCGCCGGTGACGAATCGGGCGCCGAACGGCGTCACCACCGGACTGTGGTCGAGCACTGCGCCGTGGAAGACTTCGGTCGAGGTGCCCGCCGGGTCGTCGAAGGCGATGACCTCCTCGACGCGGCGGGCGTCTGCCTCCTGGAGCGAGAGTTCCTTGACCGCCACGCCCGCACCGTCGAGGGCCGCCTTCACCCGCGTCAGCGCCGCATGGTCACGGACTTCCCAGCCGACGGTGACGATCTTGTCGACGTCGCCGGGCACCACGATGATGCGTGCGGCGCGCTCGTCCATGCGCAGATACAGCGTATCGCCATCGGGGCCGGAGCCTTCGGCGAAGCCGAGCACCCCGAACGCGAAGTGGCGCCACCGGTCGATGTCGGTGGCCTGGATCTTGACGTAGCCGAGGCTCTTCAGATCGCTCATCAGATCATCGCCCGCAGCGGACCCTGCGGGTCCACACCCAACGAGCTCAGCGCTGAGGCGTGAAACACCGTGCCCGGCACATGGATCGCGTGTAGCTGGCCGACATGCACGTCGCGCCAATACCGCTGCAGCGGCTTGTCCATGCGGGCGGCGTTACCGCCCGAGCGGGCGAAGATCTCGTCCACGGCGGACACGGCGCGCCACACCGCGCGGATCTGCGTGCGACGACCCGCGGCCCGGTCCTCGAAGCTGACCTCCTTGCCCGCGGCGACCATGTCGTAGATGCGATCGGCATTGGCCAGCAGTTCTTGACGCGCGGCGTTGATGTCGGCGGCCGCCTCGCCGATGGCGTACATGACGTACGGGTCGTCCTTGATCGCCGTCCCGGTAGCGCCCACCCGCTCGCGTTGGTAGTCGAGGTGTGCGGCCAGCGCGCCCTCGGCGATGCCGATTGTCGCTGCCGAGATGCCGAGCGGGAACATCGTCGACCACGGCATCAGGTAAAGCGGTTCGGTCATGCCGGCTTCGCGCTGGGCGGTTCCGTCCATCACCTTCGTCGCGTCCATCGTCCGGTACTCCGGGACGAACGCGTCTTTGACGATGACGTCCTTGGAACCGGTGCCGCGCAGCCCGACCACGTCCCAGGAGTCCTCCACGATCTCGTAGTCGGACCGCGGCAAGATCATGTGCAGCATCTGCGGTGGCATCAGCGGTTTGCCGTGGGCGTCCCCGAGCATCGCGCCGAGGATGATCCAGTCGCACGCGTCGGTACCGGAACTGAACTGCCACCGGCCGTTGAAGATGTAGCCGCCGTCGACCGGCTTGGCCACGCCTTGGGGCGCGTACGGCGACGCCATCCACGTGTCGATGTCGTCGCCCCATACTTCCTCGCCGACCCGCGGATCGGCGTAGGCGAGCTGGTACGGGTGCACGCCGACCACACCGTTGATCCAGCCCGCCGCGGGGTCCAGGGCCGCCGTGGCCATCACGGTCTCGGCGAACTCGCGCGGATGCGCCTCGTAGCCGCCGTGTCTCTTGGGCTGCAGCAGGCGAATGGAGCCGACGGCCTTCATCGACTTGACCGTCGCATCGGTCAATCGCCCGACCTTCTCGGCTTCGGCGCCCTGCTCCTTGAACTGCTCGGCCAGTTCCATCACCCGGTCGAGTACGCGCTCGCTCATGCTGGTGTCCTCACTATGTGGCTGCACTTGATGGTCTACCGCACCGAAGCCGCGAACGGGACGGAATCCCGGTCAGCGGGCGGCGTTTCCGGCTCAGTACTCGATGTGGAGCTCGTCGCTGATCGGTCGGGCCTGGCATCCCAGGATGAGGCCCTCAACCAGGTCGGCCGATTCGAGGATGTCGCAGGCAGCCATGTCGACCTCGCCGGACACCACGGTCGCGACGCAAGAACCGCAATGGCCTTCGCGGCACGAGTGGGGAGCATCGATCCCGGCGTCGAGCATCGCGTCGACCAGCGACTTGTCGCGAGGCCAGCGCAGGTTGTGCCGGGTTCCGCCCAGATCGACACAGACGGTGGCATCAACCCGGGCTTTTGTCGGTGGCATGCGCCGATCGTGACGGTTCGAACAGGCCGGGTCGAGCGACCCGTCCGATGGGCGGTACGGCGTTCGCTCGATTGCCCGGTCATCGGGAAACTCCGGGGGCACCGGGACCGCGACGCCCTACCGTGACGTCGTGGGGATCTCCGAGGAACGCTCAACGGTGGACGCGGTCGTCGTCGGCGCCGGCTTCGCGGGGCTGTACGCCTTGCACAAGCTGCGCTCGCAGGGCTTGTCGGTCCGCGTGTTCGAGGCGGCGCCCGAGATCGGGGGGACCTGGTACTACAACCGCTACCCAGGAGCGCGTTGCGACGTCGAGAGCGTCGACTACTGCTACTCGTTCGATCCGCAGCTCGAGCAGGAGTGGGACTGGTCGGAGAAGTACGCCACCCAGGCCGAGATTCTGCGCTACCTGAACTGGGTGGCCGACCGGCTCGACCTGCGTGACGGCATCACGTTCAACACCCGGGTCACCTCGGCGGTACTCGACGAGAGCGACCTGAAATGGACCGTGTCGACCGATGCGGGTGAAGTGGTGACCGCCCGCTTCTGCGTGATGGCGACCGGTCCGTTGTCGGCGGCCCTGACGCCCGACTTTCCCGGCCTGGACGGTTACGCGGGGGAGCTGTACCACACCGCGCACTGGCCGCACGAGTCTGTCGATTTCACCGGTAAGCGGGTCGCGGTGATCGGGACGGGTTCTTCGGGTATCCAGTCTATCCCGGTGATCGCCGACCAGGCCGATCGGCTCTACGTGTTCCAACGGACGCCGAATTACAGTGTGCCCGCTGGTAATCGGCCATTGACCGATGAGGACCGGGCCCAGATCAAGGCGACGTACGCCGAACGCCGCCGGTTGTCGTGGCGCAGCGGCGGCGGAACACCGCATATCGCGCATCCGAAGCTGACGATGGAGGCCACGGCCGAGGAGCGCCGGGAGGCGTTCGAGAAGCGCTGGGAGCTCGGGGGAGTCCTGTTCTCGAAAACGTTCCGCGATCAGATGATCGACATGGCCGCCAACGAGGAGGCGCGCAAGTTCTACGAGGAGAAGATCCGCGCGGTGATCGACGACCCCGAGATCGCCGAACTTCTCATCCCGAACGATCATCCCATCGGCACGAAGCGAATCTGCACCGACACCAATTACTTTCAGACGTTCAACAAACCGCATGTGAAGTTGGTGAGCGTGCGCAAGACGCCGATCGTGTCGGTCGACGCCGACGGCATCAACACCACCGACGCCCATTACGACGTCGACGCGATCGTGCTCGCCACCGGGTTCGACGCGATGACCGGTGCGCTGAGCAAGATCGACATCGTCGGCCGCGGCGGGCAGAAGCTGCGCGACGACTGGGCGCACGGACCGCGCACCTACCTCGGTCTCGGCGTGGACGGCTTTCCGAACCTGTTTCTGGTCTCGGGCCCCGGTGCGCCCGCGGTGCTCGCCAACATGGTGTTGCACGCCGAGGCGAACGTGAACTGGATCGCCGACGCGATCTCCCACCTCGACGAACACGGCTACACCGCAATCGAAGCCACCGGTGACGCCGTCGAGAACTGGATCGCGGAGTGCAATCGACGTGCAGACGCGACGTTGTTCCCGAAGGCCAACTCGTGGTACATGGGCGCCAACGTCCCGGGTAAACCGCGCGGATTCATGTTGTTCATCGGCGGTTTCGGCGTTTACCTGGATGTCTGTGCCGAGGTGGCCGCAGCCGGTTACAAGGGCTTCCGCCTACTCGCTGCGTCCTAGGCGTCGCGGGTGAGGAACGCCAACACGGTACTCTCGAACGCCGACTTAGCCTCGATCATCGCCCAGTGCCCGCAGTTCGGAAAGACGTGCAGCTCGGCATTGGGGATGGTGCGCATCGGGATCAGCGCCATGTCCAGCGGGCTGACCCGGTCGTCGCGCCCCCACGTCAACAGCGTGGGTGCGGCGACCTTGTGCATCTGCGCCCACGGCAGCGGCGCATCGCTGCCGCGCATGAACGCCATCATCTGCGTGAAGGCCTTCTTGCCGTACATGCGCCGGGCGGACTCCAGCGTCTCCGGATCGGTCGCCAACTGCCAGCGTTCCTCGATCAGTTGTTCGGTGACGAGCGACTGGTCGTACACCATCGAGTTGAGCCAGTCGACCAACCGCTGACGGGTGGGGTCCTCGGTGAACTCCTGGAGCAGCCGAATCCCCTCACTCGGGCCGGGACTGAAGATGTTGGTGCCGATGCCGCCGATCGTGACCAGCCGGCCGATGCGGTCCGGGTTGCTGATTGCGAAGTTGATCCCCACGCCGCCGCCCATCGAGTTGCCGACGATGTTGACGCGATCGATGCCCAGCGCGTCGATGAAGGGGACGACAGCGCCCTGCGCGGTGATCATCGGATGGCCGCCGAAGTCGTCGCTGACCCCGAAACCCGGGAATTCCAGGATCACGCAACGGAAATGCTCGGCGAAGGTGGGCAGCACACCGCGGAAGTTGCGCCAGCCCGTGACGCCGGGCCCGGAGCCGTGAAGAAAGAGCAGAACGGGACCGTCACCGACGTCGTAGTAGCGCAGCACACCGGAGGGGGTGGGTGTCTCACGGAGGTCGCTCTCGACGCGGGCGATGAAGGCTGCGGTATCGATCACGCCCACAGCCTGCCACGCGCTCGTCGCGCCGCGGGCGGGTGTTCCGTTCATCGGTCGTCCCGGTAAGCGGGACGCTCACTGTGCCGGTGCGCGTTTCACTGCGACGCTTTCCCGTCGAGACATGGCGCCCTTGCCGCCCGCTGTCAGATGACGCAATCAGGAGGCGTGATGTCCCGCGATGCCGATGGTGCTTCGCAGTGACGTCGACGAACGAGGTTGCTGGCCATGACGACTAAGGCGCCCGAGCGGTGGTCTGCGGGTCTGCCGCCGTTGCGGAATCTGGCTGGGCCGATGCAGGCGGTCGGGGCGTTGTTTGCGATGTCGGCTGATGCGGTGCGGTTTGTGTTTCGTCGGCCGTTTCAGTGGCGGGAGTTTTTGGAGCAGTGTTGGTTCATTGCTCGGGTGTCGTTGGCGCCGACGTTGTTGGTGGCGATTCCGTTCACGGTGTTGGTGTCGTTCACATTGAACATCTTGTTGCGGGAGTTGGGTGCGGCTGATCTGTCGGGTGCGGGTGCGGCGTTTGGTGCGGTGACCCAGGTGGGTCCGATCGTGACGGTGTTGATCGTGGCCGGTGCCGGTGCGACGGCGATGTGTGCTGATCTGGGGTCGCGCACGATCCGCGAGGAGATCGATGCGATGGAGGTGCTGGGCATCAACCCGGTCCAGCGTTTGGTGACCCCGCGCATGTTGGCCTCGGGGTTGGTGGCGCTGTTGCTCAACAGTCTGGTGGTGATCATCGGAATCCTCGGCGGCTACACGTTTTCGGTGTTCATCCAGGATGTGAACCCCGGCGCGTTCGCGGCGGGGATCACGCTGTTGACCGGGGTGCCCGAGGTGATCATCTCGTGTGTGAAGGCCTTGCTGTTCGGGTTGATAGCGGGATTGGTGGCCTGCTACCGCGGACTCAACGTTTCCGGTGGTGGCGCGAAAGCGGTGGGCAACGCCGTCAACGAGACTGTGGTGTATGCGTTCATGGCACTGTTCGTGATCAATGTGGTCGTGACGGCCATTGGTATCCAGATGACGCAGGACTGAGCGATGGGGACACGAACAGCACTTCAGAATAACTTCCCGCGACTGACCCGGGCGGCGCGCAAGCCGGTCGACTTTCTGGGTCGCATCGGCGATCACATGTTGTTTTATCTGCGTGCTCTGGCGGGGGTGCCGCACGCGTCGGTGCACTTCCGCAAGGAGATCGTGCGGTTGATCGCCGAGATCTCGATGGGTGCGGGGACGTTGGCGATGATCGGCGGCACGGTCGCGATCGTGGGCTTCTTGACGCTGGCGGCCGGTGGCACCTTGGCGGTGCAGGGGTATTCGTCGTTGGGCGACATCGGTATCGAGGCGCTGACCGGGTTTTTGGCGGCATTTATCAACGTGCGTATCGCGGCGCCGACGGTGGCCGGGATCGGGTTGGCGGCCACGTTTGGGGCGGGGGTGACCGCGCAGTTGGGCGCGATGCGCATCAACGAGGAGATCGATGCGTTGGAGTCGATGGCGATCCGGCCGATCGAGTATCTGGTGTCGACCCGGCTGATCGCGGGGATGGTGGCGATCACCCCGCTGTACTCGATCGCGGTGATCTTGTCGTTTGTTGCCAGCCAGTTCACCACCGTGGTGTTGTTCGGCCAGTCCGGCGGGCTGTATGACCATTACTTCGACACGTTTTTGAATCCGATCGACCTGTTGTGGTCATTTTTGCAGGCGGTGCTGATGGCCATCACGATCCTGTTGGTACACACCTATTTCGGCTACTTCGCCTCCGGTGGACCTTCGGGTGTGGGGGTTGCGGTCGGTAACGCGGTGCGCACCTCGCTGGTGATCGTCGTGTCGGTCACCCTGCTGGTATCCCTGGCCGTCTACGGTTCCAACGGCAACTTCAACCTGTCCGGGTAGTGGCACCTTGACGACCAACCAGCAGACGTCGGCGCCCGCGCAGCCACGTGAATACGCAAGACCGGCAGCGGGACTCATCGCTGTCCTCGCGGTCGTCGCGGTCGTCGCCATCGCCGTCGCGCTCTTCCGCGGCGACTTCACCAAAACCGAACCGGTCACCGTCGTCACCGACCGCGCCGGCCTGGTGATGAACCCCGACGCCAGGGTCAAGCTGCACGGCGCTCAAGTGGGCACCGTCGCGTCGGTAGAGCCTCTGCCCGACGGCCGTGCCGCGATCCACCTCGCCATGGACCCCTCCGCGATGGAGCTGATACCGGCCAACGTGCGTGTCGACATCTCGTCGTCGACGGTGTTCGGCGCGAAATCCGTTGCACTGGTGCCGCCCGCGGACCCGTCCCCGCAGGGGCTCCGTGCGGGTCAGGTGCTCGACGCCGACCACGTCACCGTCGAGATCAACACCATCTTCGAACAACTCGTCTCGGTGTTGAACCGCATCGAGCCCGCCAAGCTCAACGAGACGCTCGGGACGCTGGCCTCGGGTCTGAGCGGGCGGGGCGAGAAGTTCGGGCAGACGCTGTCCGATCTGGACGCAATGCTCGCGAAGATCGATCCCAGCCTGGGGAATCTGAGTCACGACATCGCGGTCATGCCACAGGTTCTCGAGGCCTACGCCGACGCCAGCCCCGACCTGCTGGCCATCGTCGACAACGCCACCAGCATCAGCGACACGATCGTCGACAAACAGCAGGACCTCGACACCCTGCTGCTCAGCACGATCGGGTTGGCCGACATCGGCGACGAAGTGCTCACCGGCAACCGCAAGGCGATCACCGACGTCGTCCACCTTCTGGTGCCCACGACCGACCTGACCAACCAGTACCACCCGGCACTGAATTGCGTTCTGGCAGGTATGGTCCCGCTGGCCACCGCTGCACCCTCGCCGGTCCCCGGAGTGCTGCTGCTCGACTCCTTCGTGTTGGGCTCCGAACGCTACCGCTATCCGCAGAACCTGCCCAAGGTCGCGGCCAAGGGAGGACCCCAGTGCGCGGGACTGCCCGACGTCGGCTACGAAACGCGGGCGCCCTATGTCGTCAGCGACATCGACGCCAGCCGCGCGCAGTACGGCAACCAGGGCATCCTACTGAACTCCGATGCGCTCAAGCAGGCGCTGTTCGGCCCGATCGACGGTCCGCCCCGCAACACCTCGCAGATCGGACAACCGGGATGAGCGGCGGCAGAACAGCCATCAAACTGAGCGTCTTCGGCGCGGTGATGCTGCTGTTGACCGGAGCGCTGTTCGCGATCTTCGGCCAGTACCGCACCGGGTCCGCACACGACTACTCCGCGGTGTTCACCGATGTCTCCGACCTCAAACCCGGGGATTCGGTGCGGGTTTCGGGTATCCGCATCGGCACCGTCCACGACGTCTCCCTGCAACCGGACAACACCGTCGTGGTCACCTTCGACGCCGCGTCCGACATCGTGCTCACCACCGGGACCAAAGCCGCGGTGCGCTACCTCAACCTGGTCGGCGATCGGTACCTCGAACTCCTCGACGGGCCCGGCTCTACGAGGGTCGCCGGCCCCGGCTCGCAGATCCCCGCCGACCGCACCGAGCCGGCCCTGGATCTGGACCTCCTTCTCGGCGGGCTGAAGCCCGTGATCCGCGGCCTGAACCCCGACGACGTCAACGCGTTGACCCGCTCGCTGATCCAGATCCTGCAGGGGCAGGGCGGAAACCTCGAATCGCTGTTCGCCAAGACCGCATCCTTCACGAACTCGATCGCCGACAACGGCCAGACCGTGCGGAACCTGATTGACAACCTCAACGCGGTACTGGCCACCATCGCCAAGGACGGAAACAAGTTCTCCGGCGCGGTGGACCGTCTCGAGAAGCTGATCACCGGCCTGGCCGCCGACCGCGACCCGATCGGGGAGGCGATCACCGCACTGGACAGCGGGACCGCATCGCTCGCCGATCTGATGAGCCAGGCCCGGCCACCACTTGCCGGCAGCGTCGATCAGCTCAACCGCGTCGCTCCGCTGCTCGAGAAGGACATACCGCTCCTGGATGTCTCCCTGCAGAAGACGCCGCAGAACTACAAGAAGCTCGTGCGTCTCGGCGCATACGGAAGCTTCCTGAACCAATACCTGTGCGGAATATCGGTAAGGGTCACCGACCTCCAGGGCCGCACCGCGCACTTCCCGTGGATCCTGCAGAACAACGGAAGATGCGGGGAGCCCTGATGCTGAAATACCGTGCCCCCTCGCTGATTCGAGCCGGATTCATCGGCGTTGTGCTTATCGTCCTGATCATCGCCGTGGGGCTGCAACCGGAGCGGCTGTGGTCGTGGGCCACCGCCGTCAGATATCAGGCGCTGTTCACCGAGGCCGGCGGTCTGACACCGGGCAACGACGTGAAGGTCTCCGGTATGACGGTCGGCTCGGTGTCCGATGTGTCCCTGGACAAGGGCAAGGCGCTCGTGACGTTCACCGTCGACGGAAAGATCCGCGTCGGATCCCAGACCACCGCGCACATCCGCACCGGCACTCTGCTGGGGGAGCGCACGCTGGCCCTGGAACCGGCGGGCGATGACCGGGTGAAGCCGCTGTACGTCATCCCGCTGTCGAGGACCTCTTCGCCGTACTCGCTGACCGAGGCGGTCAGCGAGTTCACCGCGAACACGACCGACACCGACACCGCGTCGGTGAACCAGGCCCTCGACACGCTGGCCGACACGATCGACCGGATCGCGCCGCAACTCGGACCAACCTTCGACGGGCTGAGCCGGCTGTCACGCTCACTGAACGGACGCGACGAGTCGCTGGGCCGGCTACTCAAGAGCGCCGCCGACGTCACGGCTGTGCTGTCCGAGCGCAGCGAGCAGCTGAACACCTTGATCCTCAACGCCAACGACCTGATGGGTGTTCTCGAGAACCGTCGGTACGCGATCGTCAGCCTGCTCGCCAACACCTCGGCCGTCGCCCAGCAGTTGACCGGTCTGGTGCACGACAACGAGCAGGAACTGGCGCCGACGTTGGAGAAGCTCAACGCGGTCTATGACATGCTCGAGCGCAACCGCGACAACATCGCCAAAGCCCTGTCCGGCTTGGCCAAGTACCAGGTGACTCAGGGTGAGGCCGTCAACAACGGGTTCTACTACAACGCGTTTGTCGGCAACCTCCTGCCCGCGCAGTCGCTGCAACCGTTCCTCGACTATGCGCTCGGCTATCGCCGCGGGGTGAACGCCGGTCAGCCGCCGGACAATGCGGGGCCACGAGCCGAATTCCCGTTCCCGTACAACGGTATTCCGGGAGGGTCGCGATGATCGGTCGCAAACCCCTGACCACTACGCTGCTGGTGGTCCTGGTCGGCCTGCTCGTCGCCGGAACCGGTGTGGTGGTTCGGCAGTCGTATTTCGGTCCCAGGACCATCACCGCGTACTTCGCCTCCGCGACCGCGATCTATCCGGGTGACGAGGTACGCGTCGCGGGGGTGCGGGTGGGCACCATCGAGTCGATCGAGCCCGACGGAGCACAAGCCCGTATGCGGCTGTCCGTCGACCGTGACGTGCCGATCCCGGCCGAGGCCAAGGCGGTGATAGTCGCGCAGAACCTGGTGTCGGCGCGCTACGTTCAGCTCGCCCCCGCCTACGAGACCAGCGGCCCGACGCTCCCCGATGACGCCGTCATCGGCGTCGACCGGACCGCGGTGCCCGTCGAGTGGGACGAGGTCAAGGAGCAACTGACGCGGCTTGCAACGGATCTCGGCCCCAGCGGCGACATCTCGACGACCTCGGTCAGCCGCTTCATCGACAGCGCGGCCAACGCTATGGACGGCAACGGCGACAAGCTCCGCGAGACCATCACCCAGCTGGCACAGGTCGGCCGGATCCTCGCCGATGGCAGCGGCGACATCGTCGATGTGATCGTGAACCTCCAGACCTTCGTCAACGCACTGCGCGACAGCAACGCGCAGATCGTGCAGTTCCAGGACCGCCTCGCCACGGTGAGCAGCGTCGTCGATTCGAGCAGGTCCGATCTCGACGCCGCTCTCACCTATCTCGCCGAAGCCGTCGGCGAGGTGCAGCGGTTCATCGCGGGCAGCAGAGATCAGACCGCCGAACAGATCCAGCGCCTCGGCGCCGTCACACAGAATCTCGCCGACAATCGGCTGGCCCTGGAGAACGTGCTCCATGTCGCGCCCAACGCGATCGGCAACGGATACAACATCTACAACCCCGACACCGGCACCATGATCGGCGGCTTCGCGTTGGCGAACTTCGCCAACCCGGTGCAACTGGTGTGCTCGGCGATCGGGGCGGTCAAGAACGCCACGGCGCCCGAGGCGTCGAAGGCATGCGCGGAATACCTCGGGCCCGCACTGCGATTGCTCAATTTCAACTATCTGCCGATGCCCTTCAACGCCTACCTGCAGAAGTCGCCGAGCCCGGACAACCTGATCTATTCGGATCCCGCGCTGGCACCCGGGGGAGCCGGCGGCGCTCCGGTACCCCCAGAAGCCGCGCCGGCGGTATCGGCGTACACCGGTGCCGGTGACGTGCCGCCGCCGGCGGGGTGGGCCACTCCGCCGGGCCTGCCCGGCGCCTACGCACCGCACGGACTGCCGGCCGCGCCGCAACCCGCCCTGTTCCCGGGTGCGCCGGTTCCTCCGGGCCCACCGACGACGGCCTCGCAGCCGACGACTCTCGAGGAGATGTTGATGCCCGCCGAGGCACCGGCGCCGCCGGCGACCCCGATGGGGCCGTCATGACGCGCCGCTCGATCCGTCGCCTCGTCGTGGCGTGTTGCGTCGCCCTCGCGATGACCGGATGCACGTTCGAAGGCGTGAACTCGCTGCCGCTCCCGGGCACGGTGGGACGGGGTGAGGGCGCCGCCGTGTATCACGTCCAGATCGCCAATGTCGGATCCCTGGAACCCAATTCACCGGTCATGCTCGGCGACGTCGTCGTCGGCAGCATCGGCAAGATGAAGGTGACGAACTGGCACGCTGACATCGAGGTGTCGGTGCGGCCCGACGTCGTGATACCGGCGAATGCGGTGGCGACTGTGGGGCAGACCAGCCTCCTCGGGTCGATGCACCTGGCGCTGGATCCCCCTCTGGGACAGGCGCCCAGCGGCACACTGAAACCCGGATCGACCATCGGACTCGACAGGTCGTCGACGTACCCGTCCACCGAGCAGACGCTGTCCTCGTTGTCGGTCGTGGTCAACGGCGGCGGCCTCGGGCAGATGGGTGACATCGTCCGCGAGTTCAACGCCGCACTCAACGGACGCGAAGACCAGATCAGGGACCTGCTGGTCCGCCTGAACGATTTCATCGGGATGCTCGACACCCAACGCGACGACATCAACGCCTCCATCACCGCGATGGATCGCATGTCCGGCACGTTCGCCGCCGAACGCGACATCATCACCAATGCACTGCAACGCATTCCGCCCGCTCTCGATGTCCTGATCAAGGAACGGCCGCGCATCACCGAGGCACTGGAGCGCCTGGGACGGTTCAGTGACACGGCGACCGGGCTGATCAACGACACGAAAGACGACATCGTGCGCAACCTCGCCAACCTCGAACCTACGTTGCGCGCGCTCGCCGACGTCGGCCCGAATCTGGGCACCGTCCTCGCCTACGCGCCGACGTTCCCCTACACGCAGAGCTTCATCGACCGTGCGATCCGCGGCGATTACATGAACCAGTTCATCATTTTCGACTTCACCATTCCGCGGCTCAAGCGGGGGTTGTTCCTCGGCACCCGATGGGGGCAGGAGGGCGCGCCGATGGTGCCCGCCCCGGGCGATCCCTGGTATCTGACCTACACTCTGGACCCGTTGAACGCGCCGATCACGCCGGCGCCCACCGAGGTCGCCGAGCCACCGCTGCTGTTCGAAAGTGTTGACGGGCAAGACGATTCCGACCAAACCGTCGAACACGGATCAGGTCTCGCGACGGACGGCGCAGCGGTCGCCGGCGGAGGCGGCAACTGATGTTGACGCGCGTCGTTCGTAATCAGCTCATCATCTTCACCATCGCCTCGGTGATCGGCATCGCGTTGATGGTGTTCGGCTACATGCAGGTGCCGACGCTGTTGGGCATCGGCCGCATCACAGTGCAGCTCGAACTGCCCGGCACCGGAGGTCTGTACCGGTTCTCGAACGTGACCTACCGCGGTGTCCAGATGGGCAAGGTCCTCGACGTGCGCGCCACCCGCGAGGGCGCCGTCGCGACGCTGTCTCTGAACACCGCGCCGAAGGTTCCTGCCGATACCCGGGCGGCGGTACGCAGCGTGTCCGCGGTCGGAGAACAGTACGTCGACCTGGTTCCCGATGACACGAACGGACCGTTCCTGCAAGACGGCTCGGTGATTTCCCGAGAGAAGGCTTCGGTACCGCAAGCCGTCGGCCCGATGCTCGATCAGGTCAGCGCACTGGTCGACAGCATTCCGAAGGACAAGATCAGCGGTCTGCTCGACGAGTCGTTCAAGGCGTTGGACGGGGCCGGATACGACTTCGGTTCGCTGATGGACTCGTCGGCGAAAATCGTCGGTGACGGCAACGCGATCGCCGACAGGACGCGGGCGTTGATCGACGACAGCCGCCCGCTGCTCGACGGTCAGGCGCAATCGGCCGACGCCATCCGCAGTTGGGCGCGCAGCGTGGCGGGTATCACCGGTCAACTGGAGGCCGATGACGCGCAGATGCGCACGATCCTAGAGACCGGTCCCGGCGCGGCGGACGAGGCCTCGCGGTTGTTCAACGACGTTAAGGCCACATTGCCCGTGCTGTTGGCCAACCTGACATCGGTCGGCGAGGTCGGTGTGACGTATCATGCTGCGCTGGAACAACTTCTGGTGCTGTTTCCCCCGTACGTGGCGGCCACGCAGACCGTCGGCGTGGCGCGCAACAACCCCACCGGCATGGCGCTGGGGGATTTCACGCTGGTGATCAGCGACCCGCCCGCGTGTACGGTCGGATTCCTACCGCCGAACCAGTGGCGCTCACCAGAGGACGAGACGATCGTCGACACACCCGACGGCCTGTACTGCAAACTGCCGCAGGATTCGCCGATCGGGGTGCGCGGTGCGCGTAACTATCCGTGCTTGGCGCAACCGGGCAAGCGAGCGCCGACCGTCGAAATGTGCCAGAGCGACAAGCCGTTCGCGCCGTTGGCGATGCGCCAGCATCCGCTGGGCCCGTACCCGATCGATCCGGGCCTGATCGCCCAGGGCGTCGCGCCCGACGACCGCGTCGACTTCGACGAGCGGATCTACGGTCCGGTGCAGGGCACGCCGATGCCGCCCACCCAACCAGGCGAAGCTGCGCCGCCGCTGTCCGGCGGTCCAGGTCCCGCCGCGGCCCCGAGTTCCTCGAGCTCCGGTGGCGGGCCGTCCGTCGCCTTCGCCCCCTACGACCCGCAGACGGGTCAGTACGCGACACCCGACGGGCAGGTGTTCCGGCAAGCCGATCTGGTGGCGCCCGCCGGCGCGCGGAAGTGGCAGGACCTCCTAGTCCCGAGTGGGTGATTCGGTCAGCCGCCGTTCTTGGCGAGCTTGAACGGCATGGTGATGAAGACCGGTTTGCTGACGCCGCACGCGCCGCTCGGGCCGGTGGTCTGGTCTTCACCCGCCAGTGTTGTCGACGCGGGGTCGGTCATGCTGCCGTCCTCGTTGACGGGGACGAACCGGAATACCTGGAGACCCGGGGCCGTGGTGCCGTCAGGACACGGAATCCAGTCATGGACCGTGTGTTTGACGTACCAGACGCCACCGGTCTTGTAGATCGGCGCCGTCCAGCCGAAGTCGCTGACGACGGTGCCCGTGCACTCGGTCGGATAGCTGCACGTCGTCGATATGGTCCACGTGCTGCGCAGGCTGGCTTCGTCGCGAAACACCTCGTTGGTCTTGGCGTATTCACCGTTCGAGGTGGCGGTATAGCTGCCGTTGAGTCCCCACTGGTCCTCGGTGGCGTTGGCGTCACCGGCGCACCCGATCCCTGTCACAGCGACAATGACGACACATCCCGCGACACCGGGTATCCGCATCGCCGACTCCCTTCACGATCGTGGCGAGGTCAACCTAAATCGGTTCTGGCACCGAGATCGGGTAACGCCCGCTCAGTGGAACAGGCGATCCCGCTGAGTGGCACTGCCGCGGCCCGCCGTCGCCGACATCACGTATCAAGGAGACGTGCCTGCGCAACGTCGCTCCGGGGTCAGCGTTCGCGCCGCGTTGGTGGTGGTGATGCTGGCCATCCCGCTGCTGACCGTCCCCGGAGTCGGTCGTGCCGAGACCGTGTACGGAAACTTCCATCTGGTGATAGACGGGCGCTACGACTTCCACACCTGGCTGTGGGCAGTGTCGCGTTGCCCCGGCGAATGTGTGCACGTACAGGCCATCCCGCAACCCATCGCGAAGGCGTTCGCGTACAGCGGGGACGCCCAGTTGGCAGCCGGCCGGTACACCCTTACCGTCGATGTTCCCGACGGGCTGCGCTGCGGCAACGTCTACTACGGTCCGGTGATCCCGACCCGCGACGTCTACTCATGGGACGCCGTGACCCGATCGGGCATCCTCGAGTCCTCGTTCGCGACCGGCTGTGACGGTGCGCCGGGCGGGACCATCACCTACCCGTTCAACCTCGCTCGCCTGTAGCAGAGCCACGGCTGGCTGCCGAACGAAATACCGTGGACGCGACCGCTCCACATCCCGTTCAATGCAGGAATGGTGAGCCGTACCCGCAGCGGGGTGCTGATGGCGGTTGCGGCGATGCTGTCCGTGCAGACCGGCGCGGCGGTCGCGGTGACGCTGATCGACGATATCGGCGCCGAAGGCGCGGCCTGGCTGCGGCTGGCATGGGCAGGTGTGCTGATGCTCGTCATCGTGCGGCCGCGACCAAGCGCGTTCACCTGGGCGACTTTTCGGATGTGCGTGCTGCTCGGGGTCGTCACTGCCGCCATCACCTTATTGTTCATGGCGGCGCTCGCCCGCATTCCCTTGGGCACTGCCAGCGCGATCGAGTTCCTCGGTCCCTTGGGCGTGGCGGTCGCGCACGGAACCGGAAGGACCCGCCTCCTGTGGCCGGGGTTGGCCGCGGCGGGGGTCGTGCTGCTCACACAACCGTGGGCCGGCGAGATCGATCCGGTCGGCGTCCTTTACGCGCTGGCGTCGGCCGCCTGCTGGGCGGCTTACATCCTGTTGACCCAGCGGGTCGGTGACGAGGTGGTGGGCATGTCCGGTTTGGCGGTGTCGATGCCGGTCGCTGGTTTGGTGGCCACGCTCGCCGTCGGACATCTGGTGCTGCCTCGAATGTCTCCTGAGATCCTGCTGATCGGTATCGGACTGGCGATCCTGCTGCCGGTCGTGCCGTTCGCGTTGGAACTCCTGGCGTTGCGCAGACTCACGACCGCGGCGTTCGGCACGCTGATGGCTCTCGAACCCGGCTTCGCAATGGCCATCGGCCTCATCATCCTGCATCAGGTGCCCGGGCCACTCGGAGTGCTCGGGATGTGCTTCGTCGTGGCCGCCGGCATGGGCGCCGCCCGCGCCGGGGCTCGCGAGCCCCCGCTGCCCGCCGAGGTCGGCGCGTGAGTTCGCGCCGAGTTCTGCACGGGGGTCGTGATTTCGGCGGATTCGCAGCCCTGGTGCAGAACTCGACGCACCCGGGCGCGTAGCGTGCGCTAGACGTCGATCCGCTTGCGCCGGTACAGGGTTCCCGCTGCCAGCAGGATGAGGCTGACCACCAGGATCGCCGTGGCGAGAACATTGATCTGCGGCGGCACCGCGGCCTTCACCGCGGCATTGACATACAGCGGATACGTCACCGTCGAACCGCTGACGAAGTAGGTGATGATGAAGTCGTCGAGCGACAACGCGAACGACAGCATCCCCGCGGCAACGATGCCGGGGACGATCAGCGGCAGCGTCACCCGAAAGAAGGTCCGCGTCGGACTGGCGCCGAGGTCCATCGACGCGTCCTCGAGCGTCCAGTCGAATCCGCGCACCCGCGCACGCACTGTCATCGCGATGAAGCTGACCTCGAACGCGATGTGCGCCAGCACGATCGTCACATAACCGGTGGCCCAGCCAAGGTCGAGGAACAGCACCAGCAGCGCGGCGCCCATGACCACCTCGGGTGCCGTCAGCGGCAGCACGAGAAATGTGTCGACCGCACGCTGGCCCCGCCACCGTTGGCGCACAAGGGCTATCGCCACCAGCGAGCCCAGCACCAAAGCAACGGCGGTGGAGACAGCGGCGACGTTGATGCTCAGCTTCAGCGCCTCGGTCAGCGCGGGATACTTGAACGGATCGGCCCAGTTGTCCAGGGTGAAACCCTGCCAGCTGTAGTTGAACTTGCCCTTCGGATCGTTGAACGAGAAGAGCACGATCACGAAGATGGGCAGGAACAGGTACAGCAGCACCAGTCCCGCGACGGCCCGTAGCAGCCAATCACCCCATCGCGGCGATCCCTTGACTTTCTTGGCCGGCGTGAGGCTCGTCGCGGCGTCCATCGCCTGGACGGTCATACGAGTTCCTCCGTGCCCAATGCCCGGGTGTAAAGGAGGACACCGACGAGGATGATGCCCATCAGCACCATGCTCAGCGCCGCCGCGGCCGGGTAGTCCTTGACGACCAGGAACTGCTGCTGAATCACGTTGCCGATCATCGTCGTTTGGGTGCTGCCCAGATACTCGGCGTTGATGAAGTCACCCGCGGCCGGGATGAAGACGAGCAGGCTGCCGGCCAGCAGTCCGGGAAGCGACAGCGGCAGGATGACTTTGGTGAAGCTGCGGGTGTTCGACGAGTACAGGTCCTTGGAGGCCTCGATGAGTCGGGGATCGATCTTCTCCAAGCTGACGTACAGCGGCAGGATCATGAAGATGATCCAGTTGTAGGTGAGGCCCCCGATGACGGCCCAACTCGTCGACAACAGCCGCCCGTCGGCGGGCAGCAGCCCGATCGCGTCCAGCGCGCCGACCACCCAACCGTTGTCGGCCAGAATGGTTTTCCACGCGATGGTGCGGATCAGGAACGTCACGAAGAACGGCAGGATCACCAGTCCGAGGATGAGGTTCTTGAAACGCCCGGCCTTGAAAGCGATCACATACGCCAAGGGGAACGAGAGCAGCACGCACAGCGCCGTCGCGGTGGTCGCGTAGCCGAACGACCGCAGTATCTGCTCCTGATACTTGCTGAACGCCTCGGCGTAGTTCCCGAAGTCCCATGAGAACGTCAGTGTCGGAAGGAAAATCGAGCCGCTGGCCTTCGACAGAGACATCCGCGCCAGGGAGATGAACGGAATGACGAAGAACACCGCCAAGTACGCCATCGCCGGCAGGATCATCAGATACGGTGCGAGCCTGCTGCGCTGTCGGCCGCTACTGGCGACTCCCGCCATCCATCAACCGCCGGTGACTTCGGCGTACATCGTGGCGTACTGCTGCTTCTGCTCATCCTCGAGCGGAGCCCAGGCCTTGATTCGGTCGAGGGTGGATCGCGGGGGATTGATCAGCTCGTTCTTGCCCAGATTCGGGTCGATCCGGTCGAGTTCTGCCGTCATGTCCGTGAGCACCGGAACGAACTGCGTGAAGGCGATGAGTTTGGCGTAGTTGGCCCGGTCGTAGACGAAGTCGATCCACGCCTCGGCGGCCTTCTGGTTCTGCGTGGTGTAGGGGATGACCATCGTGTCGAGGAAGTCGGTGCCACCGGTCTCCGGTACCACGAACTGCAGGTCGGGGTTGTCGGCCTGTAGCTGTACCACATCGCCCGAATAGGCTTGCGCGACCACGACATTGCCCGCAGCCAGGTCGTCGGCGTAGTCGTTGCCGGTGAACCGGCGGATCTGGCCGCGGTCGTTCTGGTCGCGGACGAGGTTCACCGCATTCTGCACCGATTCGGTGTTGGGCGATGCGGGGTCTCCGCCCTGGGACTGCATGATCATGCCCAGGCCGTCCTGGAAGTCGGAAAGCATACTGACGCGGCCCTTGAACGCCGGATCCCACAGATCGTCGATCGTGGTGATGTCGCGTCCGGTGGCGGCGCGGTTGTAGGCCAGGCCGACCATGCCGGTCATGTAGGGCGCGCTCCACTTGCGGCCCGGATCCATCTGCGCGTCGAGCAGGTCTGGTCGCAGATTCTTCTTGTTCGGAATGCCGTCTTCGCTGAAGTCGTTGACCCAGTTCAGCTTCCGGATCTGTGACGCCATGAAGGAGGTGGGCACCACGAGGTCGGTGCCGATGTCCTGCTTGCGCGACAACGGTTCCTTGACCTTGGCGAACCATTCCTCGTTGTCGTTGAAGTCTTCCTTGTAGTCGACGGTGATACCCGAGCCCTGCTGGAAGGCGGCGATGAACCCCTCGGCCATGTACAGCGGCCAGTTCGAGATCCGCAGCGTGCCGCTCGCCGGTCCGCCCTCTTGGGTGGTGGTGCCGGAAGTGCCGCTGTCTGATCCACACGCCGCGAGGAACGACGGGCCGAGCACCACGGCGGCGGCCGCAGCGGCGCCTCCACCGATGAAGCGGCGGCGCGACGTGCGGTTGGCGGCGAAGCGGGAGAGGCGGGGATCCATCTCGTAGGGCATGGGCGGCTGTGCCTTTCGTCGGAGGGAGGGGAGGGGCCGACAACTTCCGAGTCGCCGCTCGGGGCGGTGCCGGATCGCCACGGGGACGATCAGGAATCGTCGAGCATCTCCTCGAGATCCTCGGCGGTGGGAATGTCGGCTGCAGGCAACACGAGTGAGGCGTCCGGTGTCCAGCAGACGTGGACCTCGTCGCCGGGGCGCAGCAGCGGCAGATCCTCCTCGGGGCCGATGTGGGCGATCATCGCCGAGTCATCCGGCGCAGCCAACGACAGCCGAACCACCGGACCCTGGAAGGTCAGATCGGTGACCGTCGCGCGCACGCCGACGAGATCACCGGTGGGAGCATCCATGCACACGCGGATCCGTTCGGGCCGCACCATCAGCGTCGCGTGGCCTCCGGGTTCGATCGTCGTCTCGCCCGGCCGCGCTTTCAGCGTCGAGCCCAGCACCTCGATCTCGACGTAATCCCGGTTGGCCCTTCCGGTCTGGCGGCCCGCCCACAGGTTGGCCTGCCCGATGAAGCTCGCGACGAACACGGTGGCGGGTCGGTCGTAGATCTCCGTCGGCGTACCGATCTGGTCGACGTTGCCGGCGTTCATGACCGCGATGCGGTCGCTCATGGTCAGCGCTTCCTCCTGGTCGTGGGTCACGTAGATGAACGTGATCCCCACTTCGCGCTGAATGCGTTTGAGCTCGAACTGCATCACCTGACGCAGCTTGAGATCCAGCGCGCCGAGCGGTTCGTCGAGCAGCAGCGCGCTCGGATAGTTCACCAGAGCCCGCGCCAGCGCGACGCGCTGTTGCTGCCCGCCCGAGAGCTGGCCCGGACGGCGATCGGCGAAATCGGTCAACCGGACGATCTCGAGGAGCTCGTCGACCCGCTTACGGATCACACCTTTGGCCAGCTTCTTGCTTCGGGGACCGTATGCGACGTTGTCCCACACCGACATGTGCGGGAACAGCGCATAGTGCTGGAACACCGTGTTGACGTTGCGCTTGTGAGGTGGAACTTTCGAAACGTCGACACCTTCGAGCCGGATCGCACCGTCGGTGGGACTTTCGAACCCGGCGATCATGCGCAGGGTGGTGGTCTTGCCGCACCCCGACGGTCCCAGCATCGAAAAGAATTCGCCCGAGGCGATGGAGAAGTCCGCGTCGGCCACGGCGACGTCGTCGCCGAAGCGTTTGGTGACGTGGTCGATCTCGATGACCGGGGCGCCCGACGGGCGGGCCGCCTCGCTGTGTCCCGATGATCGGTCGACGGCGGTGGTGTGTGTGCCGGTCAGTGCGGATCCTCCTACGGGCAGCCCCCTGAGCTGTGGGTAAAACAATCGCGGATCGAGCGGTCGTTCGCAAGCGATTCCGCAGGGAATTTACATATTCACAATGGAATCCTTCGTCTGATGTGATGCCGGGCACCAGATTCGCGTCACCGGTGCAGTCGTCGGCCTGGCCGGCGGACCGCAGGCGGCGCCGACGCTGAACCGGTGTCGTGATCAGTTTCGCAGTCGGCGCCGCCATGATCGGGCGAAACGCCGTTTACCTGCCCCGGTTCGGGGGGTACGGCACTAGTCATGGCAGCAGTGGACGTTGCGGTGTCGTCGGACCTGACCCCGCACAAGGCGTGGGAGTTGGCCTCGGACCTGAGCCGGTTCGACGAGTGGCTGACGATCTTCGGCGGGTGGCGCAGCGAGGTGCCCGCCAACATCGAGGTCGGGACATGCGTCTCGTCGCTGATCAAGGTCAAGGGATTTCGCAACACCATCCATTGGCAAGTCACGCGCTACGACGAGCCAAAGGTCGTCGAGATGGTCGGCCGGGGCCGCCCGGGCATTCGCATCGGGTTGACGCTGTGCGTCCGCGCCGACAATCCGGGGTCGACGTTTCAGGTGGTCGCCGACCTGTCTGGCGGGCTGTTGAACACGCGCATCGGCAATCTGGTCGCCAAGGTGATCGAATCCGACGTGCGCAAGTCGGTCAGCAATCTGGCCGCGCTGCACTGACCAACGGACGTCGCTGGCTGGGCGGCGTCAGCCCCATTCGTGGTTCATGGCACGCGTTTCGTAGCGGGCCTCCACCGAATCCATCGGCCGTGACGACGGACGCGACATGGCGATCAGCACCAGCGCGAGCATCGATGTGATCGCGCCGCCCAGGAAGATCGCGAAGAAGCTGTTCTCCATCGGCATGCCCGTTCCCGGGACCGACCGGCTGAGCAGCATGGCGACGATCGCGGACGCGATCGAACTGCCGATGGTGCGGGCTATCGCGTTCATGCTCGTGGCCACGCCCGTCTCACCGGCGTCCACCTCGCTGACGACCAACGCGGGCAGCGCGCCGTAGCCGAGGCTGATGTAGGCGTTGGCGAGGATGCTCGCGACGATGATCTGCCACGTGTGCGAGTGCACCAACGCGACGAACAGGAAGCCGGCGATACCGGCGACCGCCGCCACGAGGAGCACCGGCCGAGCGCCGAAGCGGTCGATGAACCTACCGCTGACCAACGCGACGATGAACCCGGTGAACGCACCCGGCAGCAGATAGACGACGCTGGCCTCGAGTACCGTCGCGCCGAAGCCGTAACCCGCTGCCTCACGCGGTATTTGAACGAAGAGCGTCAACCCGAGGAACGCGAAGTACAGGCCCATGCCGACGAAGATCGTGGCGACGTTGGTGAGCAGGATCGGGCGCCGGGTGAGCATCGCCGTCGATACCAGCGGGCGGTTGATGTGACGCTCCCACCACCACCAGCCCGCCAGCACCGCCACTGCACCGAGGACGCAGCCGACGGTGGCAGGCGATGCCCACCCCCACGTCTGGCCCTGGCTGATCGCCAACAGCAGCGCCGACAACCCCACCGCCAAACCGGCTGCTCCCAGCCAGTCGATCGATCCGGCGACGTGGCGCGGCCGTCGTGGCACCACCAGGAGCACGATCGCGATCACCACGACCGTGAACGCGGTCGTCAACCAGAACACCCGGTGATAGCCCGCGTCACCGGTCATCAGCAGGCCCACCACGACGAGGCCGGTTCCGCCGCCGAAGCCCAACGTCCCGGACAACACCGCCATCGCCGACATCAGACGGTCGGGGGGCAGTTCCTCGCGCAGGATCGCGATGCTGATCGGGTAGAGGGCGAAGGAGGCGGCCTGGAGCACGCGGGCGACGATGAGCAGTTCGAGGGACGACGTGACGGCAGCGAGCAGTGATCCGGCCAGCACGACGACGAGCACGCCGAGCAGGACGCGATGCTTGCTGTGAAGGTCGGCAAGCCGGCCGAGCAGCGGCGTGGCCGCGACGGCGGCCAGCAGGTTCGCGGTGACCGCCCAGCTCACGCCGACGATGGATGCGTCGAGTTGGTCAGCGATGATGCCCAGAACCGGGACGACGGCCGTCTGCAGTACCGCGACGGTCAGCACGACGATGGACAGCCCGGCGACCAGGAGGCGAGGGGAGCGTTCGCGACCGATCGCTGGCGACTGCGCCGTGCCGGTCCCGACCACAGCCCGCTCCGATCCTTAGATGACCTTCCGTTTCGTCGATTATGTCTGCGCGTTCCGGAGGTACCTGTACCGGGCGGTGCAGGGGACGCGGCTACGACTCGCTGTGGGTGACGGGTTGCCCAGTCGGCTGCGCGGTCGTGGTAATGAAATCGTCGAGCAGGTCCACCACCTCACTGGGGCGTTCCACATGCGCAAAGTGCCCGACGCCTTCCAGCACTTCCAGCCGGCATTCGGGCCGTGCCTCTTGCGCCACGTACGCGTGACCGACCGGAATGATGCGATCCTGGTCACCCCAGATGGCCATGATGGGCATCTCCGATGCGACGTGCAGCCGGTTCAGGGCGCTGACGGCTTGGCCGCGATAGTCGACGACCGAGCGCAGCGTCCGAAGGAAGGCGTGGCGTGTCTGGGCGTCGGCCAGCGAGGAATAAGCACTCCACATCTCCGCGCCGCGTGGCGATTGGATGCCCGCGGTGGAGAACCAGTTGCGCAGCCGGTTACCCGCGGCCAAGACGGCTCGGGGTGCGATGAGCGGGAGCAGGAATTCCGAACCCGGCGCCGAGAGCAGGCGAAGCGTCCAGCCGACGTCGGGTCCCAGCCCGCCGCTGCTGATCAGCACGAGGCGCTGGCAGTAGTCGGGATGCTGGTAGACGAACTGCATGGCCACCCCGCCGCCCAGCGATTGGCCGACGACGGTGGCCTTGGACACGCCGAGTTCATCGAGCAGGTCGCGCAGCCACACCGCGAACGCGCCCAGCGAGTAGTCGCCGCGGGGTTTGTCGGATTGGCCGTGCCCCAACAGGTCGGGCGCGATGACGCGATATCGCCGCGACAGCTGGGGGATCACCGCCCGCCACGTTTCGGAGCTTCCGGCCATCCCGTGGATCAGCAGCAGCGCTTCTTCACCGCTGCCGACGTCTCGGTACGCGACGCGGTCGCCGTGCAACTCCAGATAGTTCATCTCAGTCATGAGCGTGGTCCCTCCCCGGTACGGCCTCATATACCCGGATCGAGCCGCTCGTATTGCTCGCACGGTCAGGGATCGGCGTGTTCGGCGGCAAGTTGCTCGACCGACGCGCCGTCGACCAGCCGGTCCAACGCCCCGGTCATCGTCGGGCATTGGCGGGCGGGGTGGTCGGTGGGGCAGAGCAGCGCATGCGTGAGGAACTGCTGAGCCCCGCGCGCCTGGGCGATCACCTCGTCGAGCTGGCCGATCTGCTGACGCACGAGTTCGCGCCACTGGGGGCTGGGCGCGTCGAGGACCGCCGCAGCGGTGTCCAGCGGCAGCCCCAGTTTGTTGAAGATCTTCAGCAGCGCCAAGCGGCGCAGTTCGTCGTTGCCGTACATGCGCCGACCGGCCAGCCGCTTCTGAGGACGAACCAGACCGCGCTCGTCGTAGTAGCGCAACGTCGACGAGGCCATCTGCAACCGGGCGGCCGCTTCGCCGATGGGAATCGCGTCCATGCCGCCATTTGACTTCAAGCCGACTTGAAGCGGCAAGCTAGTGGTCGTGAGCGCCGCCGAGAATCTGCCCGTCAACCACCACGCCGACCATCCCGGCTTCGCAGGCCCGATGGGCGCGCTGGTCGGGCTGGTCTTGATGCTCATGGGGCGGCCGACCGCCCGGCTGGCCGCGGACCTCACTGGTGTGTCGGCCGCGGACACCGTCGTCGACGTCGGGTGTGGGCCCGGGTCCGCGGTCCGGGAGGCCGTCCGTCGCGGTGCGGCCGCGACCGGCGTTGATCCGGCGCCCGTGATGCTGCGGCTCGCCCGCATGTTCACCCCCGACGGTTCCGTTGCGTGGACGACAGGCACCGCCGAGCGCGTGCCACTCTCGGACCAGTCGGCGACCGTGGTGTGGTCGCTGGCGACCGTGCACCACTGGCAAGACGTGGATGCGGGGCTGAACGAGGCGGCCCGACTGCTGGTCCCCGGTGGCCGCATGCTCGCTGTCGAGCGACAGACGAAACCGGGTGCGACGGGCCTGGCCAGCCACGGGTGGACGCGCCAGCAGGCTGACGCGTTCGCGGAGCTGTGTCGGTCTTCGGGTTTCGCGGACGTGACGGTCGGCGCGCACAAGGCGGGACGGCGCGACGTGTGGGCGGTCTTGGCCGTTCGCCGGTAACTTTCGGTGCCGATCTCCGGCGTCGAGTGTGCGATCTGCTACACCTGAAGGACGCGCGTCAGCACTCCTTGGTTTGCGGATGCTTCACTGATCGGCATAACGCGTTCTCTGACAAGGGATCACGAAAGGACAAGTGAATGAAGACAGCGGTCGTCACCGGCGGCGGCTCGGGGATCGGACGCGCGGTCGTGGATCGGTTGCGTGCCGACGGCTACCGCGTCGCGAGCGTCGACTTGGCGCCGAGCGACGAGGAGTTCACCTTCACCGCCGACGTCACTGATCGCGGTCAGGTCGATGCCGCGCTTTCGGCCGCCCGTAGCCAGCTCGGGCCGGTGGCGATTCTGGTCAATGCTGCGGGCCTGGACGGGTTCTCGAGGTTCGGTGACATCACATTCGAGCAGTGGCAGCGCGTGGTCGACGTCAACCTCAACGGCGTCTTTCACTGCGTGCAGGCGGTACTGCCCGACATGGTGGACGCGGGTTGGGGTCGGATCGTCAACATCTCGTCGTCGAGCACGCATTCCGGCGCGCCGTACATGGGGCACTACGTGGCGGCGAAATCGGCGGTGAACGGGCTGACGAAGACGCTGGCGCTCGAATACGGTCCGGCAGGCATCACCGTGAACGCCGTGCCGCCGGGCTTCATCGACACGCCGATGCTGCGAGCGGCAGAGGCGCGGGGCTACCTCGGCGACGTTCAGGCCACCATCGACGCGACCCCTGTGCGCCGCATGGGTAAGCCCGAGGACATCGCGGCCACGTGCGCGTTTCTCGTCTCGGAGGAAGCCGGCTACATCACCGGTCAGATCATCGGCGTCAACGGCGGTCGCAACACCTAGCCGAAGCGCCATTGGCGTCCTGTGCGAAGATCCGCAGATGAGCACTGACCCCGCGTATTTCACTCCGACGGCGGACGGCGCATTCATGCCGTCGATCTTTGCCCAGAGCCATTGGGGTGATGATCATCTCAACGGACCGGCCATCGTCGGGTTGGCGGCGCAGGCGCTCGAAAAGGAGTGCGGTTCGCCGGACTTCATGCCGACGCGGATCACCGTCGACTTGTTCCGGGCGGCGCGCAACCTGCCGACGACCGTTGAGGTGCGGGTGATCCGTGACGGTCGGCGCGTACACAATGCGGAATGCGAAGTGGTACAGGATGGTCGGCCGGTCGCACGTGCCACGCTGGTGCAGTACCGACGATCGGCTGCGCCGCCCGGTGAGGAGTGGATCGCGCCGGTCGATGCGCCGCAGTTGCCGACCCCAGATGGGGATCTCGTACCGTTCATCGGCAGCGATGATGGCGGTTGGACGCGGTCGCCGGAGGCTCATCAAAACACTTCCCGCAAACAGTTCTTCTATACGAGCCCGAATATCATTGCAGGAGAGCCGGTCTCACCCTTCGTCAGAGCCGTCAACGTAGCAGAGTCGACGAGCTTGGTGACCAATTTGGGCACCGAGGGGATCGGCTATATCAACGGTGACCTCACGGTAGCGTTGTCGCGCTTGCCGCTCGACGAGTGGATTCTCGTGCAGGGGGACTCGCACTGGGTGGCTGACGGAATCTCGGTCGGTACAGCGACGCTGTTCGACCGGCGGGGCGCCTTCGGGTCCGGCATGGTGACCGCGGTGGCGAACCCAGCCGCGCAGATCGACTTCCGAGGGCGGCCGTTCCCGCGCGGTGAAGTCAACTACGAGTGATCACTCGGCGGCTTGCGTCAGGGTTTCTTGCGGGTGCGTCCACCGGAGGGCTTCTTGTCTGCCGGCGGGTTCGAGGTCCGAGACGCGAACCGGCCCACCGTCGCAACGCCGGGGATTCGGCCTACGGCGTTGTAGACGTCGTTGCCGGTGGCGATCAGCGCCTCAAGTTGGGGCACGATCGCGTCCATGGTCCGGATCATCGGATCGGCCAGTGCGAGATAGCGTTCCGCACGGTCGATCGCCGCGTTGAGGCGCTCCGTCGCCGCGGCCATGTTCTCGATGAGGTCCGGCACTTGGGCCATCATCTGTAGCGATGCGGGTGGGATGCGCATCGCCTCAGTGGCGACCGTCTGGGCGGTCTCGGCGGCCGCCTGCGCCGCTTCTCTGATTTCTTTAGGGGTGGGAACCTTGGGGCTCATGTGACAACGATCCCGCACGGTGACCGCATTGTCCGGTATTTGCCACGAACGATTCGCGCGATGGACAGGCGGGGAGTGCGCAAATCGTCACGTGACATAACGATGGTCGTTCCGCGGGGAGAGGCGGGGAGGGCCCAGGGGGCGAGGTCGCTGTTTTGGTGGCGCCGGCGATAGCACGAGCCTGATGACGCGCGCCCTTCTGGATGTGTGCCGATGGCCGACTTTTTGGTTGCTATCAGTCTGGCGGGTCGCCTGCTCGAAATCGCCTCGGAGCGAGTGCTTTCCAGGTCCGGCTAGGCGGCATGAAATCGTCACAGTGACGAAATAACATCGCGCGGCGGGGAAGCCGGGAGACACCGATGGAGGCCCGAGCCGGCCTATCTGACGACGCCACGAAGCGACCACGGTTCACCGGGCCGATGCCGACCTCGCTAACGGGTTGATCGCACGCACCTGGTACGCGGAATCAACCAATTAAGGGGTCGCCGGGCGGCGTGTTGGCCGGGACGGAGCGGTCCGCCGGGAGCGCTCCTGGACGCCGGTCGCAGTGTCGCTTTGCAGACGAACGCTGCCAACATGTGCAATTAAACTGCAGTGCAGCGCTTGGTTGAAATGCGCGACGTCGTGATTTTGCAGCGAATCGCGACGAAGCCGATGAGGCCATCGCTTCTAAGCAACAGTAAGATTACTGATTGGTACTGCCGAATGCTGGGTCGTTTGCGGCGGCACTGACGGTCTTGTAGGAACCCGTCCGAGCTGCGGAAAGTACCAGGTCGCGTATCTCCTCCATCATGCCGATTACCTCCGCGTGCAACTCTGTAAATTCGCCGATGGCTGGACACGCATCGCGTCCGTGCGCGATGGAGTTACGTATATCACAAAGGCGTCGGTCGATCAGCTGCTCACGAAGTTCGAATGCTGCGGCGTCCAGACCGAAATCCTCAAGCAAACGCATCAGAACTGCCGATCTAAGATTCGACTGAGTGTTCACCATGTGCGCTTTCGGGAGTTGGGAGCGGACTTCACCACCTTTCCTCACAGCGTCAATAAGTGCCTGCTTGGCGGCGTCATCACCTGAGTCAGCCCGACGGAGGGCGTGCAATAGTGCAGTTTGAAGCAAGCCATCGTTTAACTCCGCTAGTTTGGGGCGCCGCCGCACTAGGAAATCGACGTACGCCTGGAGGCTCTCCTTCGTAAATCCCTCCCAGTGGGCGTAGAGCATCGCGATGCCCGCACGGCGCAAACTCCTTCCTGCAGGTAGGCTTTGGGACCTAGATTCGTGCTGCTCAATCATCCCCTTGAGTGCACTGAGTTCGACTCGCCGCCATGAGAGCGTGGAATCGAGTGCATCCTGCAATTCGTTGATGGTCCGAACGGCCACGGGCCTTGCCCCCATGTAGTGGACACGGGATTTGTGGTTATGCGGCTTCGGGCAGCGTAGCCGGTGTCAGGTTCCTTTCGTAGGTCGCGGGGCTGGAATGACGGCAGTAGGAGTGCCGTCGTGTGGTGTTGTAGCGGGCCAGCCACCGAAAGACCTCACGGCGGCAGATCGCCGCGTCCGGCCAGCAGGCACGGTCTTGCAGAATCTCGCGCTTGAGGGCGGCGTTGAACGATTCGGCCAACGCGTTATCGGCACTTGACCCCACCGCACCCATCGACTGGACGACCCCCAGATCGCGGCAGAGATTCGCGAAATCCCGTGAGGTGTACTGACTTCCATGATCTGCATGGAATATTGCACCAGCCAGTGAACCCCGCAGTGCAGCAGCGGCTTTGAGCGCATCGATGACCAGTTCGGTGCGCATGTGATCGGCGATCGCCCACCCGGCGACCCGCCGTGAACAGCAGTCGATCACGGTGGCCAGGTACAGGTTGGCGCCGGTCGCCAATGGCAAGTAGGTGATGTCGCCGACGTAACGGGTGTTGACCTGCGCGGCGGTGAAATCGCGTTTGAGCAGGTCGGGGACCTTCTGGTTCGCCGGGTCCGCCACGGTCGTCTTGACCCGACGTCGGCGTCGATAACCGGCGATCCCGGCGCCGCGCATCACCCGAGCCACCCGCTTGTGGTTGACCCGCTGCCCCTCGGGCGCACCGTCGTTGAGCTCGGCGGTGATCCGCGGCGCCCCGTAGGTGTTGTCCTCGTCGTGGACGGCGCGGATACGCTCGGCCAGCGCCTCGTCAGCAGCCCGACGGGCCGCTCGTCCGTCAGCACCGGCCAACCACGCGTAGAACGACGAACGCGCAACCTCGACGACTGCGCAGAGCCACTTCACCTCGAAGGCGTGCAGGTGGTCGGCGACAAACTGAAAGCGGCTCACCAGTTCGTCTCCCCGGCGAAATATTTGGCCGCCGACCGCAAGATGTCACGCTCGGTGGACAACCGCGCCTCGGTGGCGCGTAACGCCTTGACCTCACTGCGGAGGCGGGCCAGCTCCTGCTCAGGGCTCTCGGCCCCTGGCACAGGCTCGGCCACTACGACACCGCGGCGGTGCCGAATCGGCACCCCGGCCGACTTGCACCACGCCGAGAGCGTGGCCTCGCTGACACCGAGCTCGGCAGCGATCTGGGCGATCGTCGCGCCCTCGGTGTCCCGGTAGAGCGCGACCGCGTCACGCTTGAACTCATCGGGGTAATTTTTCCTTGCCATCGGGTTGGATCATCTCGCTTCCCCCAGCACATTCCTGGGATTGAGCGTGTCCAACACACGGGGTCAAGTCCCCACGACGCTAGTCCTGAGCGAAGAAGGTTCGGGCACGCAATATAAGGCGGGGAACCCGACGTCTCGGGCTCACTCCCGTGCCCGAATTCTCACGAAATTCTGGCGCACTCCATACCGCTTCTATCTTTGCGCGGAGAGCTTGGGGCCTACCTTGCCAACGATCAATGTTGGCCGCTAATCCCGACGTTATGAACTCGTAGCCCGAGATTGAGAACGGCCCTAAGTGTCGATCTCCGTCGAATCGGCGGAAAGCGTCTTCGCCGAGCGCATGTTCGATCGCTCCAAAGCAGGCCTTAAACACGGAAGCGTCGATCTCGGTGCCCCAATCTGCTCGAACCGCTATGTGCCTCAGCCAGTCGGTCAGGTATTCGCCGTACTCAATCCGCAGCTCCGAGTCTTTGCCTTGGTAGGATCGTTGCAGGAAGAAGCGAAGGACCAATTCTTGCCTGTAAGCTTGATTTTCTTTCTGATCAGAGAGTGGCACGGAATTTGTAAAGGTATCGGATTGAGATAGACGATCCAACTCCGAATACATCTCAGGGTTTAGCATCACGAGCAAACAGTTTCTTGCCTCTTGTGGTGAGAGCTGTGAACCCGAATTTAATCGTTGGAAGAGATCATATTTCGCATTTTTATCGGATTCCTTTCGGATTATCCGAAACTCCAACTTCGACCGCTTGAAATCGCGCTGCATTGATGCGGTGAAAGCCCTGTCACCTTCGGACTCGCTTTGCCAGCGGTAGCCCTCGAGGTCTGGAAGATACTCTGTGGCGAGAAGCGGCTCCGGCTTGACGAGCTTATCTTCGTGGTCACGATACGAACCTACGAACTGAAGAATCGTCGATAATCGTTGAACACCATCGATCACATCCCAGACCCCGTCGTCTCGCTGCGAGACGAATATTGGTGGGATCGGTATTCCAAGTAGGATGGACTCGATCAGCCGAGACTTTTGTTCCATGCTCCACCGGAATATCCGCTGGAACTCTGGGTGGATGTCCAGGTCACCGTCCTTATACATCGATAAGACTTCGCCGATAGACATCCCGTACCCGTCGGTGTGGATCTCTTTTGCTCTTGTTTCGATTTGCTCTTGAAGGCCCACTATTTCCCCTCTTGTATCCTTCTGGGCGATTGCCTCACTCCTTCTCGAACCCCGACTGGTCGAACTTCAGCGTCTTCGCGTTCTCCGACACCGTGCGGATCTTGTTCTCGTCAAAGCCGGTTGAATCGACGGCCTCGATCTCGATCTTTACGACCAGGTTGATGCCCTGTTCCCGAAGGTTGGCGATCACCTCATCGGCAATGTTCTTGAAGTCCATCGCGATCCTGTCCGAGCTGAGCGTCTTGACTCCATAGAACCGCGTGAACGCGATATCGATTGGGCCGGGGCCGGTTCCCGTTCCGATGCTCGTCCCAGTCCCAGTTGCCGTCCCGGTGTCCCTGCTGGTTTCAGTGTCGGTGTCGTCGTGACCCGTTTCTGCTGGTTTCTCGTGCTGTCGTTGATGGGTCGCGACGTCGGGACGCACCAAGAGCAGCGTGTCCGCCGGAGGAGGAGCTGAATTGCTGTCTCCTGGGATCCAGAGTCCGACAAACCGTCCTGTGGCAGCGTCGATCCCCGACGCCAGGGCAAACGCGTCGGTCTCCCAAATCATCGGAAGGTCGAGGACGCCCTCCTCCAGAACGCGCCGATCCCGCAGCCGCGGCATGTACGGGTACTGGCAATACAGCCCCCACAGCGAGCCGAGGGTGACGTGCCCGTCCTTCCAGATCTGTGGCACCTTATTGATGGCGAGGCGAATCGTCACCGCGGCTTGGCGAACCGACAGATCACCGTCGTTGCCGAGCCGGCGAGAGACCCGCTCAGCCAGCGACTCGGCTTGGCCTTCGACCTTTGTTTCGCGCACAACGAATGGAGCGCTCGCATCAGGCTGTGACGGGACCAGTGCCCACGTGAACGTCTGCAGCAGACGAGACTTAACCGTCTGGTCGGCCTGCGCTTGCCGGGTGGACGCTTGATTCTTTTGATTTTGGGTGAGATCCAGGTCGGCCTCATTGGCCAACACGTGCGACCAGCCGAGGTAGTCCCGCGTAGCGACATCGAGTTCGTCCAGTCGCGCTTCGTCGGCGGCCAAGAACACCAGCATGTTGCGGTTGATCCGATTGGCGGTGCCTCGCTGCTCGGTTGCCTTCTGGGTGAACGCCTTAGCAGCTGAGTCCGATCCGCGCCTGTGTGCAACCTTCGGATGCAGGACGACCAGTCGGGCTTCGTCGGTGTCAGGGATATCCGCGTTCGATTCGGGACACACGTGCACACCCGCGAAGTCGCCACGAGTCTTCGCCTGCCCTTGCAGGCGACGGGCGATCTCGGCCCAGACATCTTCCTTGTGCAGTCGCTCCGCCTGATCCTTGGCGGTTCGGGTGATGTTGGCCTGCAGGTCATACCAGTACTTGCCAGACCCGGAGTAGAAGTAGGTGGCTCGGTCGCCAAGCTGGGTGAGCGCGGAATGGAAGTTCCCAGGCACATCACCCGGGACAGCTGTGCCTAGGAAAACCCGCTGGGTTTCGAGGCCCTTGTGAGCCGACCCGATGGTGGGTGCGGCGCCGAAGAACACCGTGCGGGCCAGCCGCTTGGTCAGCGACCGCTGACCGAAGACGGGCTTCTCCTTGTCGATCCGCGTAGGTTCGGAGGTTGGCCCATCGACATCCGCGTCGATGATGGCTTTCCAGGAATCCTGCAAGTACTGGGTGAGTTCGGCGTTCACATTGGCTGTGGCCAGCGGGATGGACCCGGGCATGATCAACGGCGACGCGTCCTCACCGGTCCACAACGCGTGAATAACGGTGCTCATCAACCGCAGGACGCCGCGGGTGCGCTGAAAGCGCTCCAGCGAAGACCACTCTTCGTAAAGCCGGTCGAACAACTCCGGATGAATTGGGTAGGTCCTCTTGATGCGGTCTTCATATGCGCTGTCGCGGGATTCGCGCGGAAAATCGTCGGCGTACTTGCGGTACATGTCGACGTACGCCCGTGCGGTGGCGCCGATGGAGGCGAGTGCAGCACCGTCAGGTTGGACGAAGAGGCGCTGTCGGACAATCTGATAGGCCTCGGCTGATGAGGCCGGTCGCCATTGTTCAGCGACGCGACGCACGACGTTCTGCAGTCGTTTGAGCGCTTCGAGGCCGTGCGCGCCACCGACTTCTTCGGCATTGCCGGCCACGATCTTGTCGGAATCGTCCCCAGTTTCCGACGCGGGGATGGAGATGACCAGCAGAACACCTGAAGTGCCCTTTGCCGCCTCGGTGAGGGATTGCGCGAAGGTGAACTGGTCATCGAAGGTACCGCCGGCCAGATCGTCGCGGCCGACGAGCGAGCGGGCGTAGGCGACCCATTCGTCGATCAGGATGACCGCGGGGGAGTACTCCGCGAGCAGGTCGTGGAGCGCCTCCCCGGGTGTGGTGCGGTCTCCGTCGGCCTTGGCGACCAGGGCGTAGGCCTCGGCGCCTCCGAGTTGCCAGGCGAGCTCGCCCCAGATGGTGTTGACGTGGGTGCCGTCGTCCTTGGCCGTGCCGGCCGGGCTGAAGTGGTTGCCGACGATGGCGACCCGGTTGACCTTGGCACCGGTGTAGCCGTTCTTGGTCAGCAGTTCCTGGGTTTCCTGGGGGAACTGCCCGACGGGTAGCCCTGCGGCGACGTGCCACAGTGCGAGCATCGAATGTGTCTTGCCGCCACCGAAGTTGGTCTGCAGGTTGATAACAGGCGGTGCGTTGTCGTCGCCGGAAAGCCGGCGGACTGCGCGGCCGACGAGGTCGGTCAATCCTTCAGTGAGGTAAGTGCGGCGGAAGAACTCGACCGCATCGGCGTAGCCGGAATCTTGTTCACCGCCGAAGGCGACCTTATAGAGGTCAGCGGCGAACTCGGAGGCGGCGAAGTTTCCGGTCGCGACGTCGTGGTGGGGCGGCAGCACTTCACGCCAGGGTTTGAGACCGGCGGCCTCGGGGTTGTCGACGGCGGCTTTGAGCGTTTTCTTGTCGTCCTTGTCGGCGGCCACGCGGCGCAAGTTGAGGCGGATGGCGTGAACATCGTCGGCTTCCTTGGCCGCACCGATGAGCTTGAGCAGTCGCTCGCCGGTGTCCAACGCGCGGTAGGCGTCGTCATCGCTGAAGGTGCCGTTGTGGGCCCACGTGTTGCGGACTTCGCGGAGTTCGATCGCGAAGGACTCCCCGGCTTTGCCCAGTGTCTTGCTGAACGGGTACCAACCCGGCTTGAAACCGTTGGTGATGTTCGTTTCGGTGAGGATGCGGAACTGGACCTGAGGGTCGAGCGGGTTGTAGGTCTTGTCCGACGGCGCGCCCTTCTTCCCGTCCTTGAGTTGAACCAGCTTCGTCCAGGCCGCTCCGAGAGCTGGATCCCCCTGGCCGATAACCGACGCGATGAAGTCATCGAGCGGGGGTGCCATCGTCTGGAACATGCGGTCGATGCGGTCACGGTTGCTTAGCGCCATGTCAGTCCTCCTCGAAGTCGAGTGAGCCTTGGGCGTCTACCGGCCGACTCTCGTTCCGTGCAACATCGAGAATCTCGGGCCATATCGTTACTAAGCTGTTAAAGCTCAAAGCGTCCTTTACCCACCCGTTGGACTCAGCGATACGGAACAACAAGTGGGCCAACTCCTTCACTAGGTCGGCATCAACTGCGCCGTCCGCTCGGCTCAAGGCCTGCCTCAGAAACCCGCCGGCTGGCGCGATGCCGTCGCGCTCGAGAATTTTGATCAGATGATGGAGGCCTTCCCAGGTACTGGTGTGTTGGTCGGCAATCACGTCATAGTCCCAATTAAGGCTCGCGGGCTTGGTGAGTTGGACATTGCCCGCGCGCGAGGTCAGGATCTCGTCACGGTCCAAGGTGTCAACGCTGGTGTTCCGTGCGCGAGCTAGGTTGTCGGCGTCGCCAAACTTCCCCAGGCCGTACCCGTGTTGGCGGTACCACGCAATCGCGAACCGAGATGTCGAATCGAAGTCGCCCTCCTGTTCGTTGAGAACGCGATCGAGGATCTCGTTAATTCGCGAGAGTGCCGATCGAACGGTCATTTTCTTGCCGTCAGGCTCCAGGACGGCGCTGTAACGGCTGAATACCGCCATACCCGGCCCAATCGCCGCCTGGGGCAGGTCGACTGGAGCTATTTGACCCTGCTGAAGCCTGCGCAACGCCCCGGGCAACTCAGCCTCCAGCGCCCCAATGAAGCCGCGACGATCAATGGTGGCTGCATTCTCAGAACGCGGCCGTAGCGAAAGCACAATTGACGAGGCGAGCGCGTTCGTGCCTACGCTGATCATGCGTCCTCCGCGTTCGCTTCGCATTGGCCACGTGGAAGTGATCTCCCAACCTGAGCGAATCATTCCTTCGAGAAGCGTCTCCCATCCGCTTGAGGATGCGCCCTCAGCGTTGATTTCTGATTGGCGGAACGCGTAGTAGACGGTCATTGGGTAATCCGGGTTGGCCGACACCCGTGCCGATGCAAAGACGTCCCTGAACCCGTCCTCGAAGAATCGCTTCGCTCCGTCTTTACCATTGTGACGGAAGGGATTTGCGACCAATTCCTGCGATTTCGGTACAAGCAGTGTCCCGAAGACGTCAGGGTGGACATCCCTCAGGGTTCGTCGCAGCCAAACATAAAAGTAGTCAGACAGGTCGGAGTACCCGATGTTGTCGTAGTAGGGCGGATCGGTCGAGATCACGGCGTTTTGTGTGATGAGGTCCTTCGCGTCACCCTGCCGAATGGTGGCGTCGTTCGAAGTGCTGGGGAGAGCTTTGATCGCTGCCACGATCCACTCGAAGTGAGCAGACGCGTTGCCAACAGAATGGGAGAACGGATTGATCTCCATAAAGTCCCAAACCATAGGGATCGCTTGGCGTGCGAACGTGTCTCGGACTTTCTCTACTGGCGCCATCCATGAACAGAATGCTGACAACCAGTCGGCCAACTTCGACATCAGAAACCCTAGATAGGTCGCAACTGCGTCGGCGTACTCGTCGCTTCCTCCATCTGCGATAACGCGACTACGAGCTTCGCCTACTAGGTCGCTGAATGTGGTGAGCGCGACAAGTTGTCGACGAGTGAACAGGTCAGACCACTTTGTCATGCCATAGGCTTGGACTCGGAAACCTAAAGCTTGATCAGGGATCTGCGCGTCTGGCACATTCGTCGGTTCTGCTGCCTGGGCCGCATCGATCTGCAAGTCGTCAGGTGCGAGGTATAGCCGGGATCGAACTCCCTCAGCAACCACTGCCATCATCCGCTGGCCCATCCGGCCTGCGGCGCCCTCTGCTCGTACATATTTGAGATTCACGGGCGACTGGCATGCCACGCAAACGGCGCCTGTGCGAGTAACTGTTCCGTCGGAGGCGCTGGTAGGGGCCCCGTCTAGCCCCATGCCAATCTCGAACTTGACTCGCATCCCGGATGGGTGCGAAGGGTCGTTAATGATGACGGGCAGCACGTAGGTCTCTTTGCCCTTCTTCTTGCCCAGCCACCATGACCGCACAAGTGGCAATTCAATCTGACACGCTGGGTTGGGGCACGTGACAGTTCGTGTCCAAATCCAACCAACGACGGTGCGTCCCTCGATTTTTGGATAGAGATGACCGATTCGCGCCGAAGCCTCATTGCGCATCCAGGTTCCATACTCGGCTACGTCAGCAGCAAGACCACTTGTGCCGCTCCAGTCTTGGATCTCGGAATCAGCGAGGCCGGGAGCGACCGGCGGTTGGTTATGGAATTTGGGCGGAATTTCGATGAGCGCTTTGTTGATGAGAACGGGTACTGGGTTGAGGTCGGAGGCGATCACTTTGAGGCCTAGGCGCTGCGCCTCTAGTGGAATGGTCCCGCCGCCGGCGAATGGATCTAGGACGGACGGTGGATTTCCGCATGCCGACTTCAGGATTTCCCGGTGGGCTTCTGCGAACAGCTTGGTATCGCCGGTGTTGCTCCAGTTAACGAGCCGCTTGATGATTCCGTGCAGCCGTTCACGTTCTATCCGCTGAGTTTCCTCAGTGGGGAATTCGTCTGGTCGTGCGCTGGGGTCGTCTACGAGCTGTGCGAACAGAACAGCCCGAGCCGCTGCCAGTGGGCGTCGGGCCCACCAGAGGTGAAGTGTTGCTGGGTGTCCTCTGCGGGGAACAGCCTTCTCGTCTGCTGCCGCGCGATTAATCGCTTCCAAAGGAAGAGCCACTTCGATCAGCTTGCGCTTCGGCGGGTGATTGTCAGAAGTCATCAGAATGGTTCAGTTCCTTTGTTCCACATCTTGTTCCAATCACCGCGGACACCAGTGGCGTCGAAATCACCGAGGTCGGTCGATGCGAATGGGTTGCCGAGGTAATGAACTTCGTCATGGGTTGACCCTCGGGGGTCAACCTTGACCAAAGCGAGCCGGTAGCGCGGTACTGCGTTCTTGCCGACCATGACTTCGTTGTGCGTGACGAAGAAGTCGGTTGCACCGTCGAGTCGGGCTTTGACCTCGATGCGGTAGGTGTCACCGCCGGCATCCGAGGACAGAATGTCGAATCCCTTGTTATTAAACGCCTGTTCGACCGGTGTACGGCCAAGTCCTCGTTCCGTTGCCATCACCAGATCGACACCTCGGCGCTCGACCTCTTTGGTCTCTTTGGCGTGGATAGGTGCAGACGCCGGCAACTCGCCGTCCACCATGGAAACGGGAAGTACCAGTGCGGCGGTCATGATGCGCGGCGGCTTGGTCGACATCAAGGCCTGCTTGTCGAGCAGCTCAAGGCGTTTGCGCAGACGAGCGTCAAGCTCGACCGCTTTCCGGTTGAGGCTCTCGGCAGACTCTTTCGGCTTCTCGCCAGCACGTTCTTTCTCGGCTGCAACGGCAGCGTTCAAGAGAAGCCGATCACGTTCTCCTTCAAGCCGTTTAACGACAAGCTCTCGAGCCTTGGCGAGTTCGGCCGCACGGCGTGGTTGCACCTCGGCGAGGTACTCAGGCAGCTGGGTGGTGATGATCCAGCTGGTTGCGCGATCCTCGGCTTCGGCAAGCCAAGGAGACCGTCGTGCCTCGGCTACGGCCGGGATGTCGGGCGCAGCGACGCAATCTAGGTACGGCGCCGGGCCGGCGGACGTCACGGTGCCGAGGCTATCGACGAAGGCGTAGCCGAATCGGCGGGACACTGCGGCACCGGTGGCGTCGGCGACCTCTTCGACGACTCCGACAAGTAGATGGGGTTCGTCCAGGGTTGCCGATACGAGCACCGTGCCGCTGTGGAGAGTGCCGCCGAAATGCCGGATTGCTTCGTCCATCACCGCGTCATGAAGCGGGTGTCCTGGTGCGAGCAGGTCGGCGCGTGTCAGTTCCTCGGAGTGCACGTGTTCCAGATCGAAGGCGACTCGGTCGTACTTGGTCGCGATGGGCTGGTACTTACTGGCCCTGATTTGTGCTGGGACGTTGGCGATCTCGTAGCGGCCGCGTTCGCGTTTGGCGATGCGGCCACCAAGCCGGGTGAACGCGGCCTTGAATGCGAGCTCGATGTAGTGCGGTTGTAGACGGCGGGCACGTGCTTCGTCCATGGCGGCGCGAAGCTTGGCGAGATCCGCGTCGGCGAGGTGATCCGAGGCCAGCGCTCGTTCGTCGAGCAACTCTTTCAGTCCATCGGCCACCTTGTGGTCGATCACCTCGTGCATCTTCGCCCTCACTTCGGGCAAGTCGCCGTAGCGGATCGCATCCATTAGCAGGTCACGCAAAGGAGTATCGGCAAAAGCTTCACCGAGAACATCGAAGACCTTGCCGCCGTACGCCTTCCGCTGTTCTTCGATCTTTTCCAGCAGGCGTTCGAAGACTGCGCCTTCGCGGGTGTTGCTGGCAACAAGATTCCACAGCCGGCAGACTTCTTCTTGGCCGATACGGTGGATTCGGCCGAAGCGTTGTTCGATGCGGTTGGGGTTCCACGGTAGGTCGTAGTTGACCATCAGGTGGGCGGCTTGCAGGTTGAGACCTTCGCCGGCGGCATCAGTGGCCAGCAGGATCTGGCAGTCGCGGTTCTTGGTGAACTCTTCGGTGATCATGCGCCGTTCCTTGCGGCGCACCCCGCCGTGGATGGCTTGCACGGCGTTGGGCTTGCCGATCAAGGCCCGGATGCGGCCAGCGAGGTAATCAAGAGTGTCGCGGTGTTCAGTGAAGATGATGAGCTTGCGAGGCCACCCGTTGGCGTCGACGGTCAGCGCTTCGTCTTGCAAGATGCGGCTGAGCTCCGTCCACTTGCGGTCGGTGCCGGAGTCGCGGACCTGCTTGGCAACGGTCGTCAGCTCTGCGAGTTCGAGGAGTTCGGCGTCGAGTTCCTCGACGGTTTGAGCAGCGGTGGCAGCGTCGAGCAGTTCCTCTTCGAGTTCCTCGATCTGTTCGGAGTTGTAGTCGTCGGCGTCCAGGCCCTCGAAGTCGATGGTGGGTTCTCTATCGGTGTAGGTGCCGTTGAGGATTTCCAGCTTTTTGCGCTCCAGGCGCTCGGTGCGCCGAACGAGGCTCCTATAGATGGCTTCGGGGCTGGATGCCAGGCGACGCTGCAGCACGGTCAATGCGAACCCGACGGTGTTCTTTCGTTTGCCGCCCACCCGGTCGGCGCGGTTCATGCCTTCGCGCACGTAGTCGGTGACCTCTGCATACAGCGAGTACTCCAGCTCGGTGAGCTCGTAGGGCACGGTTTCGGCGCGGCGTTCGGGAAACAGCTTTTTGCCCTCGAACGTCAGAAGGTCTTCCTTGACCATGCGGCGCATGATGCCGTCGGTGTTGGCGGTCTTGGTGTTCTTACCCTCGAAGCGGTCGCGGTCGAGCAACGTGAGGAAGAGCTGGAAGTCTTCTTCTTTGCCGGAGTGCGGCGTCGCGGTCATCAGCAGCAGGTGCCGTGTGATGCGCCCGAGCATTTCACCGAGCAGGAACCGTTTCGTCTTCTCCAGCTTGCCGCCGAAGTAGTGGGCACCCATGCGGTGGGCCTCGTCGACGATGATCAGATCCCACTCGGTTTCTGCGAGCTGGGCCTGTAGCTCCTCGTTGCGCGAAAGCTGATCCATCCGTGCTATCAATAGCGGGTTGGTCTCGAAGACGTTCAAGTTGACGTTGGCGTCGATGAGCTGGTTGGTCAGCAGGTCGAACCGCAGCCCGAACTTGAAGAACAGCTCGTCTTGCCACTGCTCGACCAAGCCGCCGGGGGCGACGATGAGGCATTGACGCACGTCGTCGCGCAGCAGCAGCTCTTTGATGTAGAGGCCGGCCATGATGGTCTTGCCGGCGCCGGGGTCATCGGCGAGCAGGAAGCGCAGCGGAGTGCGGGGGAGAAGCTCGCCGTAGACCGCACGGATCTGATGGGGGAGCGGCCGGACATCGCTGGTCGCCACGGCCAGCATGGGGTCAAACAGGCCCGCCAGCGTGATCCGCTGCGCCTCCGCAACCATCTTGAAGTCGGTGGCGTTGGCATCGAACGCGCGGCTGCCGGTCTGGGCGACGGTGAGGATGTCCTGGTCCTGGCGGAACACGACCTGCTGACCGAGTGCGCCGTCGTTGGTCTTGTAAGTCAGCTCCAGCGCGTCGGTGCCGTGCCATTGGGCAAAGATCACCGTGATTACCTGGGACGGGATCAGCCCGTCGATGCGCAAGCCAGGCTTCAGCTCTTCCAGCAGCACTGTTTGTCCTCCCCGTCGATAGCCGGCCCACGCTAGTCGACCCCTCCGACAGTATCGGGGGTAGTCCGCGAATCGTCGCTAGGTCCGCTAATCTCCCGCAAGGGAGCGAGTCGATCAACGGGGACCATGGGCAGCGACGAACAGCCGTCAACATCGGCAATTGGTGACGAAATACGAGGCTGGGTCGACGCCGCCACAGCAGTGACCGCGGCCCGCCACGAGATTGCTAAAGCGGCCGTCGCACAGTCCGCAGCACTGCGAGCGCGGACTGTGAAGGCCCGACGAAACAACCGCTACCTCTGGCACGTCATCCCGTTGCGCTCCACCGACCAAGCCGTCTTTCAAGCCGCGGCGCGTTCGGCCTGCCTCCCGCCTATACACCCCGACGTTCAACGAGAACTCGACCGGCTCACCACCGAGGTCGCTGCGGCGACCACGGACTTGAGAAAGGTCACGGGGTTCGGCCGCCTGTTGATGTTCGGCGGCACACGAGACAAAGCCAACCAGGCTGCACAGTTCCTCACTGACTACCGCCGCTGGTTCCACACCAGCGGTATCGGCCAGGCTATCGACCAGGCCAGGCCTGTTGACGATCCGCGGATTCGGGCCCTGACCGTGAACGACGCGCTGGCCGACTGGGTGGGGTTCAAACAGCAGCTACCCGACCACGGCCAAACCGCGACGCTTGAAGACTCGACGACCTTCGCGATCCTCCCGAACGCCACAGCTGTCATCCGGCGCGCAGCCGCCGAAGAGTCCAAGCTGCGCAGGTCTGCAGTCGAGGCCGGCAACAAGGTCCGAAACAAAGAGACCGACCGGATGCTGGCAGACATGTCCGTCGAACGGCTCCGGGAAGCCACCCGCGACAAGATCCGCGTCGGGGCTCTGACGGACAACGGCATCACCAACGTGCTCGCCGTCCTGAACAACGAGGGCATACTCGAGTACTTCGACGGCATCGGGGAGACCTCCGCCACCCGCATCCGCGCTGCCGCTCGGACACTGAGACAGAACACCTTCGATGAGATGCCGATGCGCATCGACATTAAGAACCGCACCCCAGAACACACTCAATTCCTGCGCCGCCTCCGCGCCTGGGATGCGGCACGTCGTGCTTCCACGTCGTCGGCGGACATGGCGATCGTCGAGGAACTGGCGCCCGTTGCGGCAGCCATCGATAACACGGTCACCCATGCCATCGTCATCCCGACCGCATTGTCGACCGTCGCGGATTTCCGCGACGCCATCCAGGTTGTGGCCCGGTCCGCGCGTGCGATCGCCGACGCGCAAGACGCGGCAACAAGCGGGGACCCGTGGGAGGACTTCGTCACCCGACCTGCAGACTATTTCGCGCTGCTAGCCGAACTGGGATTCATCACCGAGGATGACGAGAAGACCCACGGTGATCTGCCCACCGAAATCATTGAAGCGGTGCGTGATTTCGAGCTGAAAGGCGACTACCTCACAGCGTCGCTACGCGGATACCAAAGCTTCGCTGCACGCTTCGCTCTGGTCCAGCGGAAAGTCATTATCGGCGACGAGATGGGCCTGGGCAAGACCGTCGAAGCCATCGCAGCTTTGGCGCACCTTCGCGCGAAAGGCGAGCACAACTTCCTCGTCGTGTGCCCCGCCGCAGTAGTGACGAACTGGGTCCGCGAAGTCACCGCCAAATCGAAACTGCCCGCGCACCGCCTACATGGGCCCGACCGACAATGGGCGGCCAAGAACTGGGAGCGCAACGGCGGCGTCGGCGTCACCACCTTCGAGACCCTGCGTTGGCTCAACGACGAGGTCTCCACACCGACACTCAACTGCGTGGTCGTCGACGAAGCGCACTACATCAAGAACCCCGACGCGCTTCGTACGCAGCGTACGTCGCAGCTCATTGGCTCCTGTGAACGAGCGATTCTCCTGACCGGCACACCGCTGGAGAATCGGTTGGACGAGTTCCGCAATCTCGTCGGTTATCTGCGCCCAGACCTTTTGCTGGATGCAAACGAGTTCGCTCCGAAGAAGTTTCGTCGCCAGGTGGCGCCAGCGTACCTGCGCCGCAACCAAGAAGATGTCCTCACGGAGCTGCCTGAACTCGTCGAGGTCGACGAGTGGATGCCGATGTCGGGCGAGGACGTCGCCGCCTACCGCGCTGCCGTGGAGCAGCGGAACTTCATGGCGATGCGGCAAGCCACGATGAAGCAGGGACTCAAGTCGACCAAAATGCAGCGCCTGGTCGAGATCGTTCAGGAGGCGGAAGCAAATGGGCGCCGTGTTGTCGTCTTCTCACACTTCCTCGACGTTCTGAGCGACATTGCACGGCAGATGCCCGGAAGGGTCTTCGGCCCTTTAACCGGTTCAGTCGCAGCCAGCCAGCGGCAGGTACTGGTGGACGACTTCTCCGCTGCCAAGAAGGGTGCGGTGCTGGTCGCCCAGATCGTCGCTGGCGGCGTGGGTCTGAATATTCAAGCGGCATCTGTCGTCGTGATCTGCGAACCACAACTCAAGCCCACCACCGAGTGGCAAGCCATCGCCCGTGCACACCGCATGGGACAGCTGGAATCCGTGCAGGTTCATCGACTGCTTTCCGAAGAAGGTGTGGATCAAAGGCTCCGGGAGATCCTCGCAACGAAGAAAGCGCTATTCGAAAGTTTCGCGCGCGAGAGCGACTTGGCCGCAAGCGCTCCGGAAGCCTATGACGTCACCGAGGCTGAACTCGCACGCGACATCATTGCCTCCGAGCGCGAAAGGCTCTTTGGTCAACCGGCACAGGCCGCGCCCGCCCGAGCCCCAGCCGAGACGAAGATCGGCGACAGCACGGCCGTTTCCGAGCAACCCCGTCGCGAGCGTCCGCCAGCTTCGCAGGGGCCGTCGACACCGGTACCTGTCATTCATCCGCCGCCAACGCCCCGTAGCCCGGCGGCCGAGCCTGGGCCTTCGAACCAGGAGTCCGCCCGCACTAGGGAGGGTACGTTCGCTGACCGGCCGCGCCGCGTCGCTCCGCAACAAAAAGAGTCACCCGCGTCGTTGAGCGCTATGCCGCAGGCGACCAGCCCTGGGCTTCCGGCACTGAAGACCTATCCTGTTTTTTCCGAAGCGTTGCCACCGATCTCGCAGACACCGGCCAACCGCATCATCGACAACATTGTTCGCATTGTCGGAGTCGAAGGTCCCGTGACCGGCTGGCGGATACACCAGGTGTACAGAAAGAGCGCGGGGAGCGGTGAGTCTCACGACGAATTTTCTCGACTAATCAACAGGGCTATCTCAGCGGCTGAGCGCCGGCAGAGGATCGTTTCGGAGAATCCGTTCAACCAAACCGGCAATAAGCCAAGGACTTTCAGGCTGCCGAGCCAGTCCTCAGCAGTCGCACGCGAACTCGGTCCCCGGACCATTGACATCGTGCCCCCAAGCGAGGTGCTGCAGTACTGTCGGAATGCGTCAGCCGGTAAAACGCTGACTGAAATCGAATTGGTTGACCGGGTGGGCAAGCTGCTCCGTACCAGGCAAGTACCAACTGAGCTCCGGAACGCCGTTATCGCGGCGCTGCGCCGGGATGCGAAGGCCAGCGAACAACGTGTCACGAGCCCCGCGCGTGCGTCGGCTTTAGGATCAAACGGTCAAGCTTCCCAGAGATCAGAAAGCGTCTGTCCCTCGTGCTTTACAGTCCATGCAGGTGAGTGCGCATGACCGCTTGCACTTACTCACTCGATTCCAGCGCCGCCCATCCGTCGGCTTGCTCGGCGGCGTCGAGCAGCATCTGAGCCAGCGCACGGGATTGTGCACCGGACAAGGGGCCGTCACCAGCGATATACACGTAGATTTCTGTCGGATTTTTTCGGCTGAGCGTCCCATCCGGATGCTGGAGAGCAGACAGATGCACCCCATGTTCGCAGCCGTCCACGCGCTGCTCGTCGGTGTAAACAATCCTGTACAGCTCATCACCATCCAACTCCCATTCAGTGCAACCCGCTGCGCCCCACGGCAGCGCCGGCACACAATCATTGGTCGTCATCGTGGTCCTCCCTCTCCTTTGGTAGTTGCATCCCTTCGGCTATCGGTATCCATCGCGGCCAGCTGACGAAGCCTCCACTCGTAGAGGGGATCCGCGGCGCGGTACGGCACATGGCCGTCGATGACGAGCTCGAACAGGTCGAGCAGGGATTTGCCACGCTCAGCTCTGCTCTCCGCAAGCAGTCGAGACTTCCAGGAAGGGTCGGACAGCGCAGTTGCTAGGCGCACGATCTCCGGGTACATGGCTGCGTTGCGACAAGCGGTGCCGGAACCCCGCTGGGTCTCGTCGGGTTCAAGCTCGGCCAAGCGGAAGCTGACGGCCCCCAACGGCTGCCAGTAATTCCAGTGCTCCACTACCTCGTAGGCATCGGAGATCGCTTGACGAATCGACGCCCGGCCATGGCTGTGAATAAGCCTTTGGTGACGTCGGTGTGCAAGCAGTATGTCCGCACGTGAAGCACCTATGACTTTCGTGACCGGCCGCGTAGCGTCCACACGGAACGCAGTTCCGTTGAGCCACAAACTATGTACGCCGCAGAACACGTGGTCGTGTGTGGACCAGACTTGTGGGAATGTGATTCGTTCTCCATGCCTCGACGCGCAGTGTGGACAGCCTGGGCCGATGGACTCAACTTCGCGCCGGTGCAGCTGCGGGTAGATTGTCCAATCGGCAGGGACCCGCAATTCGGGCAGTGCGAAGGCTACAGCGCGGTCACTCATCGACACGCTCTTGCACAAAGCAGCCCGCATCGTTGGTCCACGGCGGGTCAGCAGCGCTTCGAGGCGAGACCTACTGATGCCGTTCGCTTTCGCTAGGCGAGCGAGATATTCGGCAAGTACCTCGTTGGGGAGCGGCTTCACGGGGCGCGGAAGTGTCTGATTGCGACTGCTCGTCGTAAACGTCTGCATGATTCGGCCTAGCCGGCTTTCGGCGCGCTTGGGTGACTGGTTGCGGACTCTGCCGCATGGTCGATGATGGCTGCGTCGAGCGACTCCCGGCTGACCGCATCTTCTCCGCTGAGGATTGCCGTGATCGCGGCTACGCGAATAAGGTGGCTCAGGCTGCTGATCGACCCGCCCGTTCTTTGATGCAGGTACTTGGAGTTGCGCGTCAGCGTCCCGTCCCTGTGCTTGTAGAGGCGCAGTGCTGATTCCATCGACGCGACAAGGGATTTCCATTCATCGTTGAATGGAAAGTTGCCTGTCTTTATGAGGACCGAGCGCCCCGAAATCTGTCGGCCGCGGACTCCGGTGAACAGGCCGGAACGCTCCACGTTGATGCCCGCGTAGACGAAAGTGGCCGGCATGTGCTCGCTGAAGTACTTCAAATGGTCGGACATGTCCTCGCCGGCGGCGCTGGCAAGGTTGAGGTTGTGTATCTCGTCGACGATGACGAGTTCTGTGCGGGCTTCGGTGAGCACATGGCAGACGGCGTCTGCGATGTCGGTTGTGTTGTGGCGTTGACGCGTCGTCAGCCCGAGGAAGTTGGCGAACTCCGATGCGAGCTTGCGAGGGGACCCTTTCGGCGGCGTCGTGATGTAGACAACAGGTATGCGATCCTGGCCGGGATACCGGCGACGTACGTTCTGCTCGTGGATCTTCCCGAGCAGCTTGATGGTGGTGGTCTTCCCACTGGCCCAAGGCCCTGACACGATCATGGACCGCCGAGCGCCGCATTCGCGTTGATTGAGCAGGGTCAGCAGGCGTCCTTGGCGGGTGATGTGGCGGACCGTAGAGGTCTCGATGATGACCAACTCGGAGTGATAGGCCATTCGGCGGTCATCGAAGGCGAGCTTCTCCGCGCCGGTGAGCGTGCTGTAGGTGTCGTGATTGAGCAAGTCAAACATTGCTGGTTTCGCGTCGACGAATCTACGCCAGCCATCAAGTGTGACTGACGGCAGCTGGCGTGGGTCGAGGTCAGGTTCGGCGCACTGATCATCAACTGTCATCTTCGAATCACCATGTGTTGGACTCTTTCTCGGCGTCGAATACAGGGAGTGGAATGACATCAGCGATATCGTCGACGTCCTCTTCTGAGGGCAAGAAAGGCGCAGTCGATTCTTCTGTCGGGGGGACAGTCGGTGGCAACTCCGCTGCAGCCCGCGTGTGCGCGACAACACGGCGGTCCTTCGCAGTCTTGCGACGCCGACGTGGAGACTCAGGCGCGACGGACGCGCGTCCCAGAAGGTCCTCGACTGCTGCGAAGATCGCCTCTTGGGACGTTCGTCGCTCACCTCGACTTGTTTCGAGTTGGCGTGCATGGTCCCACAATGCCGATCCGAACGGTTGTGGTGCGGTCTGTAGCTGCGTCCAGTTGGCCATCAGGTAGCCCTCGCCGTGATGGTTGCGGACCCAGACGCGGCTGACGTCGTACGGGTCGTAGTGAACCTGCCACTGGACGCCCTTGCCTGGCACCCCGGAGATTTCGCCGCGCGCCGGATCTAAGGCGTCGCTGTCGTATACCCGGTAGTCGATGGTGATGCCCGCGGCCGTCACCGTTCGGTACAGGCTGGGGAGTAGGGCGACGTACTGGTCGGAACTCAGGGGCGCCGGGATATAGCCGCTGACGGCGAGCATCGACGCGTATTTCTCGTTCGGTGTCAGCTTTCGTTGCGGATTCAGCGGGTCGCGCAGTCCGTCGTGGGGTCGATTTTGCCAAGCGACGACGATCCATTCATCAAGGAGGTCCTGAAGCTCTTGCAGGGAGAAGACGGCATTCTGGTCTGCGTTCTTACCTCGGTTCTCAACCGAGGACCCGAGGTAGCCGGTGACGTACTGTGCGAAAAGCGTTTTGACCGATCCAAGGGTACGTTCGATAATCGGCTTGTCGGTGGGCTCATCCTTGTGAGCGGGCTGCATGCTGATCCCGAACGACCTACATGCCGAACGGAAGGTGGTCGAGAGATACACCGCGCCGCTGTCGTAGACGATGTTCTCGGGAATGATGATGGGGCGCGCAGCGGCGTGGTCAAGCCTGTCGTCGACAGACCGCATGGCGTGGTAGGGCAGGACGGAGTTCGACATCCGGACGGCATCGACCCAGCCGGGGCGCATTGGTTCCGGTGTCATCGATTTCGCGAGAAGAAGTGATGCGTCCACGGCCTTCGTTGTTGGTCGTAGCACCGCCGCGACGATGGTTCGCGTCGCAGCGTCAACGAGTCCGGTCAGCTCCACTCGGCCCTTAACGGACTCGTCGAGTCGGATGCCGACGTCGAAGGGTGTCGTGTCGATCTGCATCCACTCACCTGGACGGCTTGCGACGACCTTGCTGAACATGCCTTCCGGCTGATGGTTCCTCGTCTGCCGGGTTCGAGCGGATCCGGTCGCGTGGCGCGCCTGGGGGAGTTGCTTCATCAGTCGATGGAAAGTGGTGTGAGAGGGGAGTTTCACTTGGTTGTTGAACTTCTCGACCACTCGCCGGTCCACATGCCATTTCAAGGCAATTTCGGTCCGGGTCGATTGCAGTTCGTTCTCGTTCAGGACCTCCAAGAGCACGCCCACGTATCGATCATCGACGCGTCGGGTTGGCGAGCGTCGGCGATGAAGACGGCCGTCGATGAGCCCGGCGACACCGGACCTTTCGTAGCGCCGGCGAAGTTCCTGAACGTATTTCAGTCCCAATGGCGTTCCAGCAGATTCGAGTTCGAGGCACTTGTTTCGCTCGCGCTGCCCAAGTGATGTCGCTCGGACGTCGTACCCGTTGCGCGGCATTGTTTGCGGCGGAGAGCCGATCGGTGTCCCGTCGATCACTTCAGAGATGTGATGCTCGAGCCAGAGGACACGCTCTTGGATCTGGTTCGGCAGCGTAGAAAAGTAGTCTGGCGGAATCGGGCGACGACGAACACTAGGGGAGAAGACGTCGAATGAACTGTCCGCGAACAGGTCCGCAATCTTCACAGCGGCGAGCTGACCATCCTCGCGCCGTAGCTTCGCCACCACTCCGTCGATCGCCACCAGCTCGCAGAACCTGCCGTCGTAGCGGCAGAAGTCGCCGATGACGATCTTGGCGGGTTCAGAGTTCATCGTTCGGCCAACCGGACTAGAGTGCGTTCGCTGATCGTTGCCGAGTCGATATCGACGTCGATCTCGTGCGTCCACAAAAGGTGATAGAGAGTTGGTAGGACCAAGATTGGGTCGCCGACCGCTGTGGCCGCCTCGCTGATCGTCATCGACTTGCAAGCCAATTGTGCGGTGACTTCGGTCGCGAAATCCTGCCTTCGGTTTCGTTCGTTCCGATAGCCCGCAAGCCAGCGGAGATTCGCGGCCCGGATCGGAGGCTGCTCCGCAGCGTGGTAGAAAGACCAGCCAACTTGCCTGCATAGCTCAGCGGTCGCCTCAAATGCCTCGCGTGAATCATCATCGAGGAGTCGGTCCGGCCGAACATCCACGAGGACGCCGTCGCCGGATCTGGTCCGGAGGAATACGTCGGGAGTGTGCTCGCGGTGCCTGCCCTCGGCTGACAGGAAGCGAAAAGTGAGGGGCTGCACTGATATTCCTTCGATTCGAGGATCGAAGTCGGCGGCGATTAGGAAATCACGTTCGACCCACGATTCAAAGGGAAGGTGCGATTGGGTGGTAAGGCACCACCACTCGCCCGTGAAGTTCTTCTGGCCCTTGTACGACGGCGCTTTGCGGACAGGTGCACATTTCTCCAGCGGCACTGACCACAGCTCATCGACCGGAATTTGAGCGACAAGTTCGCCTTCAGCGGGCCGGTAGTCAATCAGCTCGCTGTTACGAATCTGCGCCGCCGCGCGCCCGTGAGGGGGCACGTTGTTCATCGTATGGCCGCTGTCCGGGATGGCCCTGCTGGACACGCCCGGTCGCGCCTAGTCGAGCACCCTCTCATTGGCAACGACGCGAAGAAGGAAAACCGCGCCACCATGGGTGTGACCTCTTTGAGCGGCTGTGTTCTGTCGTTTGTTGTCCGACCTTGGTATGCGCAACATGGGCCGCCGGATCATGCCACCAACGCCTTTGAGGCTGTCTACCGACACCTCGGCCGTGGGCGCGATTAGGTCTGCGTCGGGGACCGATGAAATGGCCCGTGATCCCGACGCCGCGAGCCCCGGCCAATACACTCCGTCGGTGGGTTCGAACACCGTAGAGCACGACACCGTCGCTTCGCGGCAGCTTCTCAAGCTCGCCCTCGACGACGAAATCAAAAGTTGTAGGCGTTGCGACGGGATGAATACCGACGGCGTCACCGCGTCGGCGCCCGGCTACGGCTGCTTGACCTCACCGGTGGCGCTGGTCGGGCAGAGCCTCTGCGAGAAGTGCATGGGAACCCAGATTCCGTTCACCGAGGGCAGTGGCGACCTGGTCGACGAGGGCATTAAGCGCGCGGGCCGCGAGAAGAGAAACCTCTTCATCAGCAACGCGGTGCACTGCCACCCGCCGAAGAACCGCGCGTCCCATCAGCACGAGATCGTCAACTGCTCTTCGTACGTGCACCGCGAACTTGAGATCGTCCGGCCGCGGCTGGTGATCACGCTGGGCCGGGACGCCGAACGCGTGCTGAGGTTCTTCTATCCGCGGGCGCGGGTGTCGGTGCCGCCCTTCGAGGCTCCTACTGGACGGCTTCCTAAGGGTGTGCCGTACATCGTCAACGCGAAGCACCCGTCGTGGATACAGCGCCAGCACGACGACGAACTGGAAGACGAGTACGTGTCCAATCTGGCCGCGGCCATCCGGTGGAGCTTCGGTGGCGCTCGCGAGGAAGCCGAATAGGCGACGTGAAATTCCCCGCCGATGATGACGTCCTCGCTCACGGCTTCCAGTTCCGGCCGACATGGTGGGTTCCGAGGGTCGCGGAGGGGTGGGGTACCTTCCTCGAACAGCTGCCTGCCGGCGACCGCGGCTACCGCACAATCACAAGGGCTGATCTGCTCGACACCGCGACCCGTCACGGTCTGCCACAGTCACTGCTCGCTGGTTACGTCTGGGGGACCGGTGGCTCGGCGTTCCTCGTCGGGCGCCGCGCACGGGTGTTCCGGGACAACGACTCGCGGCGTGTGGACGAGGCCCTGCGCGCGGTCGCCGATATGCTGCAGCGTGGCCACACCGTCGAGGCCTACACCGCGATGCTGCGGGGGCACCAGCACTACCTCAAACACCTCGGACCGTCGTTCTTCACCAAGTTCCTCTATGCTGCAGACGCCTGTGACCGTCAACCCGGACGAGCTCTGATCCTGGACCAGTTCGTGGCCGTGGCACTGAAAGCTGTTAACGGTTGGGGCATCTCGCGGTACGGCCCGTGGGACCCATCAACCTATGCGAAGTGGATCGACCACGCACACCGCGTCGCAGCCGCCGAGGGTGTGCGCGCGGACGCTGTGGAGATGGCCTACTTCAACCACGGCCGAAAGGTCGCGGCCCGTCGTTGACCGCGGCGTCGACTCCGTGCCCGCTGAGTCGGATCGGGATGCGTACCGCTGCGCAGGCCGACAACACCGCCGAAGGTGTCGCCGAAGAAGAGGAAGCCAGTGAAGCTGGAGAAGTAGGCCATGGCCGATCGAACAGCGCGGCCAACTTCGACCACGGTCCGTGCTACCGAGACGGTATTTATCCGCCCACCAGAGAGGATCGCCAGCAGTGCCCACGTCGGTACCGGTAAAGCTCCATATTCGACTCGGCCGTATTCGAGTCGGCAGTGATCGGCTCGCAGTGGCCACCGGACGCGGCGGATGGTCCAGGCGGTGAGAAGTTCTGGCCGAAGTGAAGCGCGGTGATGAGCGTAAGGGCGGCGGGGTTGGCAATTTGCTGGGCTGTACTTCGTGCGATCGCAGCCCTCGCATCTGGCTGACGGCTCTCGCGACGGACCCCGGGAGTTAAGCCGGGGCTCAAGGCCTTTCGCAAACGGCAGTGGAAGAGAGCGCAAGACCCCGTCGACGTGGAAGTTTCAAGAGGTCGTTGGTGAGGGTTTGGTGACATATCGGGCCCAGGGCTGGGCTGCGATCTCAGCGTGGAGCTGGGTTGTGGTGTAGCTGTAGCCGAGGAGTTCGGCGACTACGGGCGGCGGTGCCGCGACGACGAGACTTTGCAAGGTGGTGTTTCGTGCGCCCAGCAGATCGATGCCCAGCCGTTCGAGCCTTTCCCTGATCACTTGTGGGGCCACGTGCCGGCCGGCCTGGACGCTGGGAAACAGCCACGGGCTGGTTGCGATCCCACCGGCGGCCCTGAGATTGGGCCGGCTGCCGGCGTGGTTGATGAGCATGTCTGCGAACGGCTGCGGTACCGGGATCGGCTCTCGCCCCAGTGAGATCCGCACGTCATTGTCGGTGGTGGCGATCGCCGACGTCGGCAGCGCCGCGATCCTGGTTAAGGGCTGAGCGAACAGCAGCAGGAGGGTTCCGGCGACGCGGTAAGGCAGTGTTTCGGAATCTCCGGTAAGCAGTTCTCGAAGCCATGCCAGACGCTGCTGCTGGGTGAGCGAGCGGCTGGGTGGAGCCTGCTGATGAGTGATGTGCACTGATCTGTTCAGCCGAGCTTTCTTCGCCCAGGCGAGGAGGTTTCGGATCTTTGATCGCGTAGTCGGACCGGATGCCAGCCACTCCTCGACGTCCTGTTGCAGGCAGGTGGCCAGGGTGCGGTGATGGGTGCTGTGCAGCCAGGTCAGAAACTTGATCGCCTCAGTGATTTCTTGTTTGGCGTATCGCACGGCGGCTGCAGAGCCTTGCCCGGGGACCGATGCTTGACGTAACCGGCGAAGGTGATGCCATGTGGCGAATTGTTCGACGGGCCCGCGCACAGTCGGCTCGGTTACCACCGCAAGCTTCACCGAGAGCCATCGCTCGAACCGGGCCAGCGATTCATCACGGGCAGCCAGCACACCGGTGTGTTCGAGCAGGCTGCGCAGATGGTTGATCGCTTTGTCAGTACCGGCTTCGTCGAGGCCGTCATGTGTCAACGGGATCTTCCCGTTGGCCAGGCCCCTCAGCAGTTCTTGGACTCGGGGCGAGCGTTTCCAGGTCAGGATGCTGGCGGGCCGGTCGACCCGGCACAACGCCTCGACGATCGGGGCAATAGCTTCCCGCTGTTGAGCGCCGTCGATCATCAACGAGGTCAGATCCTCGCGAAGGGCGCACCGGGTACAGGTTCCGCGCCGGTAGAAGTCGGCTTCGGTTCCGCAGCGTCGACAGGTGAAGTCGCCGGGAATTCTTGCGCACGACAAGCAGATCGGCCGCTTGCTTGGGTCCGCGGCAAGGCCGGCGAGGATGCCGTCGTGGCCGCACTGGGGGCAGACACCGCGAGTGTGCATCGCTGCGTAGAAGCAGCTGTTGCACAGTTGTTCTCCGGGCCAGGACGCTCTGCGCTGGTTGGCCATTCGTTGGCATCGGCTGCATTGAAACTCACCGTCAGTGACTAGCGGGCGGCCCCGTTTGGTTGAGCGCCTGTTGGGGCTAATCGTCATCGCTGAGCACCCTGGCTCGGCGAGGCCGCACCGCCTTGTTGAGTTCGACGACGTTGGGCTTGGCTGCGGTCTGCGAGCCCGACGACGCTTTGCGTCGACGGACATCGGTGGCGGTCACGGTCACCAGGTCCTCCACCCCGCAGCCCAAGATGTCGCACAGTGCTGCCATCATCTGTAGGGAAATCCGTTCGGGGCGTTGATAAACCACGCGATACACCTGCGGTCGTGACAGTTGAATCCCCCGCTCGGCAAGCAGCGGGATGAGTTGGGTACTGTTGTGCATTCCGCGGGCGGCCATCAGCTCGGCCAGCCTCCAGGTGTAGTCAACTTGGCGTTTCATGAACTCTCCTCGCCGAACGCAAGGGCGTTCGTGATGGTGCTATCCAACGCCCGGCGCAATGTGCTGACCCGGTAATCACTGGACACGCAGGTATACAGCGACGTCGTGCTGGCATGGTCGTGGCCCATCTGGTCCTGGACGAACTTCGCGTCCCAGCCGTCTTCTATGAGGTGGGTAGCATACGAGCGGCGCAGCGAGTGCAGATCCAATCCGTCAGGCAACTCAAGATCCCTACAGTAGCGACGGAATCGGCGCAACAGTGTGTTCTCGGCGACCAACGCGCCTCGTTCACTGGGGAACAGATCAAGCCCGTCGGACATACACGCTTGTCCGTGGGCGAGCCAGTCGGTGATCACCTCGGCAGTCCAGTTGAACACTGTCAGGACGCCGCGCCGCTTAGGCGGGGATCCCTTCTTGGCCTTGCCGTAGCGCACCTGCACAACGCCATAGCGGCCGAACTCGCCGGCATGGGCGTTGCGGGAGAAATCCACCGTTTGCAGATGGCGCAATTCGTTGAACCGAAGCCCGTAGGAGTAGGCCACTTTGAACATAGTCGCGTCCCGGTAAGCGGGCAGCCAACCCTTCCGCGCCGAGGCCGCGACCAGCGCGACTCGGTCGTCGGCGTGGTCAAAGAAGTCTTGCAACTCTTGCTTGGTGAAGGCCCGCTTCGCTGGGGACTGCTCATTGTCTTGGACGTGGCTGGCGGTGTTCCATTCGAAAAACACCTGAGCAGGATGGGTGCCGAATCGCTGTTCGCAGACCCGGTCCCACCCGTAGTCGGGATCGCTGACATACGAGCAGAACATCCGCAGCGCATTCTGGTAACCCCGCACCGTCGACTGCTTTCGCCGCTTCACCGAGCGCAGATCGCTGAAGAACTCCTCCACCATGCTCGGCGTCCACGTCCACGGGAACTCATTGGTCGCCTCGATGAAGCGCTCGACCAGCCGCGCTCGCCCCGCAACCGTGTCAGCATCCAAGTTGCGGCACAGTTGCTGATTGCGCCAACCCTCAAGCATCTCGTTGACCGTCTGGGCCTCCGGATGCAGCACCGGAACCGAACCGACCACATACACGCGACCGCTCAGATCGACGGGCAAAACGGCCTCCAGACTGTCTCACTCAATAAATCATTGAATCATCCCCTGAATCATTACCACATCGGCGCAGGTAGGTGCATCACCTTGACACGACTCAAACACGGCGTGTCGTCCTGGCACCACAAACGGGCACTCCGCCACCTGCCGCCACTGAGCCCAAAGCCACAGATCAACAACGGGTTTCGTCACCAGACCACGGTGCGCGCCAACTGTCGTCGACGCGGCACCTGTGATTCATCTGATGAAAACGGCGTACTTTTTCATGGATAACTGCTGTTATCCATGAGCCGATGTCACGTGTCGCGCTGACGGCGTCCGAACGTAGCTGCTCGCACGTTGAATAATGCGTGATGCGATCGCACATGCATAGGAGGCATCACGGTGAGCTACATCGACCACACAGCCGCGGCTGAAGCCAAGGCCCATTCGTACGTCAGGGAAGTACTTGAGCTGAACCCGGCCGATCCGATCCCCGACGACTACCAACTTGGCAACGACTACGACGCTCTTCTAAAGGCCTTCCGTGCCGGCGTGTTCTGGGCTCTCGATGAGCTGCCTAACGAAGCGGAAGACGACCGCCGAGGTTAGGACACGTAATTTCGTCGCGGTTCCACTACAGGGTCGGGCGGCGAGCGTCCGGGAACGCGTCGTGCTTTGGCTGCTCGGTCTCCTGCTGCGCGATCGCCGACCACTCCTCGGTCGGTCCGTGCAGGCGGGTCAGCACCACAGTCTCGGACACGGCGGTGTACCGCGCGAGCGCGCAGAGATAGGTACGCATCGCGATCGCCGCGTACATCGTCGTCTGCGCTGTGACCCCCAGCGTCACGTGCATCGCCGCTGTCGACACACCTCCCACCGACGGGCTGGCGGACGCATAGCGGACGAGCCCAGCCTGCCGGAAGCGCCCGTGCGTCGCCGCGGACAGCAACGAGTACGGCAGTCCCGCCAGCTCGTCCTCCTGTAACCCCGACGCCCGGTAGAAGTCCTTCACCAGCTGCGTCTCCGACGGCGGCGCGTCGGCGAGCCCTCGACCTGCGCGGGCGAGGATTGGGGCGTCCCACAGGCGGGGCTTCTTGCGGTAGGTAGCTTCGAGTCCCGCCGTGGCGCCGACAGCCCGGTAGTCGGCGGCGCGGGCGTCGCGTTCGGCAACCGCTTCTTCATCGCCTGACGGGAACGGTAGGCCATAGAGCGCCGCCAGCTCCTCGTTCAAGAAGCGCCGCAGCCGCTCCTCTTTGGACCCCGCGGTGAGGACGTACCACGCTTTCGCCGCGATGACGGCTGACGTGCGTGCCAGCGGGAATGGTGCCAAGGTGACGAGGTCGGTGCGCAGGATGGCGGCGATCCCGCGGAGCAGGTCGCACTGCTCAAGCCCGACGGCGCCCTGCTGTGTCGCCAAGGTCAGCAAGGTCTGTTTGGACCACGTCCCGGGGTGGTCGTCGCTCGCGGCTCTGTCCCGCATGGCCTCGCTGCCGATGTTGAACGGGTGCGACAGTTCCGCCTTGAGCAGGCTCTCCGCGGCGTCCACGAACCGCATCACCACGTCGGCGAAGTAGTCGAACTCTGGTGGCGTCAGGCGGCCGGTGAGGGGCGGCGGGGATGTCATCAGTTGAGGGTAGGTACCCGGCCCGACAGGGTCGGGCTGGCTTGCGGAGCGGTCCGAAACTCGGCGGAACCTAACCACCGCCACCGGCGGGCTCGAACCGCATCGCAACCCGACCTGAACGGCTCGGCTCGGCTTACTCGATCCTGTGCTGGTCGAAACATGCCTGGGCGGCCCCCTGCGCGGCCTCATAGGATCCGAACCGGCCGATCTCGACGGCCACCTCGTCGTCCAGGATCACGATCAGCGTCACCACGTCGTCGACGTGCTCCTGCCGCCGCGACGGCCAGATCTCGTACGTGACGCCGTCACAGGTGTTGGCTGCCCAGCCGTGGACGATCATCGACTCAGCGCTGTCGATGTTCCTGTCACCTACCAGCGCCCAGAACAGCTGCGACATGGTGGCCTCCTAGAGGTTCGGGGCCACCTGATGTTGCGGCCCTTCCTCTGTTAGGGGCCTAAGGAGGCTGGAACTACATGTAGATCCGCCCACCCCCTCAGTCCGGCACCTCAACTCCCCCTGCCGCGCACCACTCTGCGAGCGGGCCACCCAGGCGGCCATCCACAAGCTCCTGCGGCTCGTTCGCGTACAGGGCCAGCGCTCGGAGATGGGTCCGGGCCGCGATCGCGGCGAGCACCGTCACCTTGGCCGACGTCTCGGCTGACGAGTGTAGGGCCCGCATCCGCACGCCGAACTCGGTTCGGCCAATGAGGATGGACTCGGAGATACCGGACTGGGTGAAGCGCCCGTGCGTCGCGGCGGAGAGCAACGTATACGGCTTGCCCGCCTGATCTGCTCCAAGACCGGACGCCGTGAAGATGTCCCGGACGATGACGGTCTCCGACGGCGGCGTGTCCCCATCCTGCTGATCGGAACGGACGAGGTACGGCGCAAGCCCAGGCTTCAGCTTCTTCCTGTGCACGGCCCGCAGGCCGGCACTTTCACCGACAGCCAGGCGATCATCCGTCAGAGCGGCGATGTCGGCGAGCCTGTCCGGATCGTTGAAGTCCCACGCGGCGCCGTAAATGGCGCCCAACTCCTCGTTCAGATAGCGCTGCAGGCGCTCCGCACGGGTAGGGCCACTGACGATGAACCACGCCTTCGCCGCTGTCACCACGCAGGTCCGCGCCAACGGGTACGGCGAGAAGAAGACTTTCTCCGCCGGCAGCGCTGCCGCCGTCCCGCGGAGGAGGTCGCACTGCGCCGCAGCGGCGTAGCCCTGATTCATTGCCAGGTTGGTCAGGGCTGTCTTGGTCCGGGTGCCGAGGTGCTCGCGATCAGCTGCGCGGTCGCGTACAGCCTCGCTGGGGATGCGGGAGAAGGGCTGGCGGAGTTCGCCCGTGATCAGGCTTTCCACCGCGCCGGCGAATCGGAGGACCACTTCGGACAGAGCCGTGTAGGCGGCAGCAGGGACGCCGGGAGGGCGGTTCGTCATGTTCAGCATCATGGGCCAGACGCTAGACCGCGAGGGTGCAGGAGCCGCTGCGCGTCGCACGAAACTCAGTGGAACCGATAGTGGCCTCGGTGCGTCCAACCAGGTTGTTTACGAGCACGCGGAGGATGTCCCGGGCCGGCGCCGCCGCGTGATGCGGATGCGTTCCTCACCCAGGAGCGAGCCTGGCAACGGTTCGTGCGTGGGGCATAGGGGTGACGGCGGTGGAGTGAGAGGCGCTGGCGCGGTTGGTGCCCTAGTCGCTAGGGGGCAGACCTGCGGACGTCACGCACCTGCCGCGCCTGGAGCACCGCGAGGGTCCGGGCAGGGTTCCGCACCAGCTCCGCGAGCGACCGGAACTTATCGTGCACGTGCGAGGCGCTGCCGTGAATGCTGCGGACCGCATCCAATAGCTTCCAACGCGTTCGGAAGCCGACCGCCGGCAGGTGCTCCTTCTCCATCGTTTGCCAGTACCGATCTTGGGCCGCCCACAGAGCCTGATCGCACTCGTGGTCCGCATCGGCGATCGCGGTGATCTCCGGGGTCCGCCGCTTTAGCAGGTCTATGCGGCTGAGCCCGTCTGTGCACGGCCGCCGGGCTTCCACCCGGTCGAGGTCTGCGATGTAGGAGGTGAAGGCATCTCGTGACGCCGTCGATTCCTCCGTGTCTAGGCTGAGCGGGACCGCGAGGGTCTGCAGGTGCGTGATCGCCGACGGCACCACTGCAAGGGAGATCGACCCAGGGTGCTCGTGCACGTTGACGTAACGCACCAGCGGGAACCCCGCGTCGTACAGGTTGCTGAGCCACACGTTGCCCATGAAGTCGCTGAGCTCCTGGCCCAGCGGGGACACCTCCGCGGGTGGGCACGCGATGCGGACCCGGTGCAAGTAGAACTGACTCTCCGCGTCCGACTGGTTGTGCATGCGGCGGAACATGTTCTCGATCGCCGACTCGAAGGTGCCCAGGTGCGTCGCACTCGCTGTCGGTGACTCGTCGATCGGCGGCCAGTCCGCACGGGTGCTGGTGTGGTACCAGACCAGGCGTTCGATCTCGGCGGGATCCGTCGCGACGTCGGACGGGTCAGTGAGCGCTGGATACTCCTCTTGCGCCGAGACGTCGTGTCCGGAAGAGCAGGTACGGGATTTCCCGTTGGCACGGTCCTCGAACGTCATGACCACGCGGTCGCGGCACACCGGACACTCGAACCAGCATGCGTCGTAGGAGAAGTCGACCGGCCGCTCGATTCCGCCGCCGAGATTGCCGCTCATCGGGGGGGCTGAATGAACAGCGCCCGGTGGAACTGCGGCTTGCCGTCCCGATGATCGAATCGGTCCCATCCGAGCGACGCCCAGAACTCGTCTGCCTCCTCGCTATAGGCGAACAGCCTGCGCCCGCGGTGCCGCTCCGCGAGACCCTGCACCACCCGGGTGCCGATCCCGCGGCGGGCCGCGGTGGTGGCCAGCTCGATCAACTGGATCTCGAGGCGCTCGTCTTCAGCGAGATCGGGCACACCTGTGTATTCCGGGTTGATGCCGCCGGGGTCATCGAGTTCCACCCGCGCCACCTCGGCGTCGTCCTCGAGCACCTGCACGAACCACGGCTCGTCTACGTAGTAATAGGGGACATCGTCCCACCACTGGTCGTTCTCGTAGCCGACCGACCAGTCGAAGGGCGGCACCCACAAGTACTTGTCCGCCGGCCCGCGACGGAGGTCGATGAACTCCAGGGTCACGCCGTGGAGCCTACGACCGGGCTCCGACACCCCGGCCTGGCGATGCAACCCTCACCTTAGTGTCCGTCCGCGCCGATAAGCTCCCGCCATGTCGCAGCTGCCGATCTGGGCCACCATATTGACCTCCGGTGCGGCCGGCGCCCTCGTGACCGTGCTTGTGAACCGCTTCGTCGTCGGGCCCAGGCCGGACCTGCGACTGTCCTCGTCGACTGCACTCGTCGAAGACATGGAACGGGTCACACGAAAGAACGAGGGCAACTTCACCGGCATGGACTGGATGCCGCTGGGGTGGGTTCGTCTGACCAACCACGGCGACGGCATAGCGCACGATGTGAAGCTGACCGGCCAGCGGTGCCGGCCGCGGGTGTGGATCGGCGATTCTGGCGTGAAACCATACGCTGGGCAACCGGTCGAGGCCGAATACCCACTGTGGAGCAACACCATCGCGGCAATCGAACCCGGCGAATCCGTAAACGTATGCGTCGTCGCGCGCCATGATCCCTCGCAATCTAAGCCGACCGTCACCGCCGCGTGGCCACGGCTAGCTGGCCGGCGGTGGGCGGGGAGCCGCACCGTCACCTACGACTTCGCGAACTCACGACAGGTCGAGCATGGGATGCCCGGGCAGACGGCGCTCGGCGAGGCATGAGGTGGCAGGCATGGAAGCAACTGGCGGGGATTTAGCGAAACGGTCACACCCGCGTCAAGCGAAGAGCGACCGGTAGAGCTCACGCGCGCCGGGCTGAGGTCCGTTCTCGCCCGTATTGGCGAATCGAAGACTGACATGGGTAGTTCATGGATAACGAAGATTATCCATGAACGCACCGGAAGACGTTGTAACACTGAATATTTGGCACCTGTGCTACGTTCGTTAGTCCGTCACGGCGACGTATCTGGCTTCGGTCAGCGTTGATGCCGGTCGCGGAGACTTCACCGGTGGGCTGTTGCATCCCGTCGGGCGCGGTGACGCGCGGCGCTCATGTTTCCCTGGAAACGCACGACGTCCTGGCCACCCGCATCAAGGAAGCGGGTCGGAGCCACGAGAGGGGACGCCACAGAGCCGAAAGCTCACAGTGACAAAAGGGTTAGGCTGAAGGCCCATCGATGTAATAGGAAAGAATCTCGGGTTTCGCGGATGTGCAGCCAACCGCCGGCAATGAATCATGAATTCTCAGACCCATCCGAATTCCAAGGGATGAGGACGGATGATCCGCGCCGTGCCGCCGAACATTCTCGGGATCTCGGCGACTCTGCACTGATCGGGGCAGCCATGGATGAGCCAGTGTCGGCCTCCAAGCTGCCGGTGCGAACATTTGGACAGCTCCCAGATCTGCATGTTCCAGAAGACTTTGACGAACCGCTAACAGACGCGGAGAACGCTGTCTGGGAAGCCGATTCAGCAGATTAATTCGACTTCAACGCATGCGACAGTTGGGTTCCTTAGGGCCCCGCAACGCCCTTATTACGTCACAGTGACGAAAACCGGTTGGGGTGCCGGGGTGGCGCATGCGGGGCAAGTGTGCGTCCAGTGAGCTCGATTGGCGGACTCGGCGCGAGAGGTCCGATCACACGACCAGCGCGGAAGCATCACGAGATGCACAGGCCGATAGGCGAATGACTGAAAACCGTGTGCGCTCGGTCGGCGCAGTAGTGAAAAAGTCGGAGATCAACTGCAAAACGACACGCAGCGAGTAATCGACCCGGCAAGCATCGGCCTGGTTAATAAAACGCCGATAAGCCACACTATGTCAAGTTAGATGTTAGACGGCGCCATCTCGTACCTGCAGCCCGTCATGCTTCTTTTCGTCAGCGACGTCTTCCCCTGCGCCGCCTACTTTTTGATTAGGGTGATGGCGCAGAGCTCATAGACCGAGAACGACACGTAGGGCCGCATCAACGCGGCGCATTTCGTCGAAGCTGAGGAATCCGATGCTCTTGCCAAGCCGACCCGGGTCGACCGCCGCGGTCTGCTCAGCAAGTACTCGGGTATTCACGCCGGCGATTTCAACCTCGGGTCGGAAGCTGGCGGCACGAGCCGACGTGGACGTCGGTGCAACCAGCCAGGTCGACAGCGGCACGTGATCTGACTGGACTACCACGGCGTATCGGGAGCCATACTGCTCGTGACCGCGACTCCCCCGCGGGGCGTGTAACCGAAAGACCTCACCACGCACGCAGCGTCTCCATGTCGCGCAGCACCTGCGTGGCCTCAGCGCGGTCGGATTCGTCGTCGGCGAGCCTTTCCGCCTCGGCGCGAATCGCCGCATTGGCCTTTCGACGTGCGGCATCGATGAGGGCAGATCGAACGGCTGCGGACACAGCCGTGCCGTCCCTGGTTAAAACCTCCAGCGCCTTGGCTGTGTCGTCGTCCGGCCGGAAGGTGATCGTGTCAGCCATAACCACAGTGTACGACGCTTTGTAAGACAACCACTGGTTCCAGAGGGGCCGCCGCCGTCAGGACAGCTCATGCCCGCCGCTGGAGGTAATCGGGTGCAGCAATCCTCGCTTCCGCAGTTCCTCCGCCCAGCGCCCAGCAGCCGCGCTGATGTTGCGGCTGAAGATCGACCAACGGTCTTGATGTCCGAAGCAATCGTGCAGCCTTGTCACGTAGTCCGTCAGCGTCGATGTCATCAATCGCAGCCAGGTACCGGCAGGTCTTGTCATATTCGATGAGCAAGTTGTTGTCGACGGCATATCGCACCAATTGCTCTGTGGTGCTTATCTGTTCGATCTCAACCAGTCCCAAGTCGAAGCCGTCGCAGGGCGCGCCGGCGAACTGCCGCATCTCGGTGCGACGGTCGAACCGCACTTCGTATGGCAGATCGGGTACCAAGTGCTCCCAACGACGTTGCAGCAGCGAACCTTTGAGCGGATGTCTCACTCGCTCGTATCCAGGACATGCGGCGTCGACCTCGAATGATCCGATACCGACATTGACGAAGAACCCGTGCCACGACATCGTGCCGTTGTGCCAGTCAGGCTGAAGGTGGATCATGTCGTAGAGCCGCCCCCGCTCCCGCTTGAAACTGCGATCCGATATGCCAAAGCCGCGTGCACGCAGGAATGGGCCGACATCGGCGGAGACCACCGCCTCGTAGGTCCGTCGCAATGAACCGTTGACTGCCCCCTCGCCCGTGACTCAAGGCTAAGGCCGCGGCACCATCCGTCAGCGCACCAATTTGACGCTACGCAAGGACAACGCGGCCATGCCCGACGATGAGGGCGAAAAAATCACCTTGCCCGTTAATGTGGTAGCGGTGAGATCCAGGGGCCGTCAAGGAGTTCGACTTGATGCCGAGTTCGACTTCATCATCGTAGGAGCGGGCAGCGCGGGCTGCCTGCTCGCCAATCGGCTCAGCGCCAACCCCGACCACCGGGTACTTTTGATCGAGGCCGGCGGCGCGGACAACTGGTTCTGGATCAAGGTGCCGGTCGGTTATCTGTACACCATTGGCAACCCCCGTACCGACTGGTGCTTCACGACGGAGCCCGACCCAGGTTTGGCCGGCCGCAGCATCATCTACGCGCGGGGGCGCGTGATAGGCGGCTGCTCGTCGATCAACGCCATGATCCATATGCGCGGGCAGGCAAGCGATTACGAGTTGTGGGCGCAAGCCACCGGAGACGAGCGCTGGCTTTGGGGCGGCCCAGACGGTCCAGGCGAAACACTCGCAATCTATAAGGAGTTGGAAGGCTACTTCGGCGGGGCCGACGAGTGGCACGGCGCCGGCGGTGAGATCCGCGTGGAGCGACCGCGGGTGCGCTGGAAAATTCTGGACGCCTGGCAGGCCGCCGCAGCCGAACTGGGCATTGCGCCGATCGAAGAGTTCAACCGGGGCGACAACTCCGGGAGCGCCTACTTTCATGTCAATCAACGACGCGGCCGGCGCTGGTCGATGGCCGATGCCTTCCTGCACCCCGTCACCCACCGCTCCAATCTCACCGTCTACACGCAGACTCAGGCTCTCCAGCTGCTAATGGACGATCAGGTCAGCAACGATCAGCGTCGCGGCGCCTGGACCACGGCGCAGCACCGCGTCACCGGCCTACGGCTGCTCAAAGACGGCCAGATCGTCGACGTTCGAGCCCGTCGGGAGGTGATCCTGAGCGCCGGCGCCATTGGCTCGCCCCATCTGATGCAGGTTTCGGGGTTGGGCCCGGCCGGGTTGCTCACCCAGCATCACGTGCCGGTGGTCGTTGATCTGCCAGGAGTCGGCGGAAACCTCCAGGACCATTTACAGCTTCGAACGGTGTACCGCATTCGGGGCGCACGAACCGTCAACACGCTGTACCGAAATTGGATCACCCGGGCGGGCATGGGAATTCAGTACCTGCTGCTGCGATCGGGACCCATGACGATGCCGCCGTCCACACTGGGGGCTTTCGCCAAGAGCGAGCCCGCGCTGGTCAGCCCGGATATGGAGTGGCATGTGCAGCCGTTGTCGTTGCCGAAATTCGGGGAACCCCTGCACCCCTTCGGCGCCATCACTCCCTCGGTCTGCAACCTGCGACCCACCTCGCGCGGGCACGTGCGCCTGGCCGGTGCAGATCCGCTGACCCACCCAAAGATCATGTGCAACTACCTGTCCACTGATGCCGACCGTGAAGTCGCCGTGCGCGGCCTTCGGATGACCAGGCAGATCATGGGCGCCCCTCCCCTAGCCCGCTACTGTCCGGAAGAAATGCTTCCCGGCCCGCAACTGGTGAGCGACGAAGACCTACTGGCGGCGGCGCGTGAATTGGGTACCACCATTTTCCACCCGGTAGGCACCTGCGCGATGGGTGCCTTTGATACACGCGGTATGCCACGGTCTGCCGCCACGGTGCTCGACACCGACTGCCGCGTGCGTGGCGTCGCGGGCCTACGGGTGGCCGATGCTTCGGCGATGCCCACTATCACGTCCGGGAACACCAACGCGCCGGTCATGCTGATCGCAGAGCGCGCAGCGCGGGCGATCCTGAAATGAGCCGGTCCCACTCGTGCCGCAGCGTTCCACCGAACTGGCCTCGGACAGCCGCGACCGATTCGCTTGAGTCGTGACCTTCAGTCGCCTTCGTCGTCGTCACGGTGTGCGGCTTCGATCACCTCGGGTGGTGCCGGCTTCTGCAGCCAGGCGCGAATCCGCAACAACCCGCCGGCGACAACCCCGACCGCGAATATTGCAATCGCGATCCAAACCGCAGTGGACATGGATCAATTGTCCGCCCATGGGCGAAAATCGTGACCGCTTACGCAAGGTTGCCGACACGTCTTTCGAGTCAGTGGCTGTAGGCCATTTGGAGAGCCTGCCGCCGCTGGGCGCTGCGTACGTTTGGGTTCAATTCGTATGATCTAGTTACTTTAGAGTCACCATCTGCCTTGCAGTTTGCTCCCATTCGTTGACACCGGCCCGTTAATGGTCATACGCTTTGGGGCGAAACGTCCAGAACTCGGGAAAGTCGCTTCTGATGACCGTGACCAGCGCTCCCAATGTCTTCGACGCGGGCCTTCCCACCTTCAGCTACGGTCTCACCGCCACGCCGCACGACATCCTCGACGATGTCCGATCGGCGCAGGCACGAGCACCCATCGCCATCGGCCCCTTCGGGCCGGAAATCCTGTCATATGAATTTTCCCGCGAGATCCTGCGCGACAGCAGATTTCGGCTTCCGCCCGGCATCACTCTGGCCTCACAGGGCATCACGTCGGGTCCCTTGTTCGACAAGATGGCGAACAGCCTCCTGGGACTGGACGGCGCACCTCATATGCGCCTACGCAAACTCGTGTCGAAAGCGTTCACTCCGCGCGCGACGTCGCGGCTTCAAGACACCATCCAGGAGGTGGTGAACGGGCTGATCGACCGGGTGGCGGACGCCGGACACTGCGACGTCGTGACCGACCTTGCGCGTCCCTACCCCACTCCGATCATGTGCGCGCTCATCGGTGCACCTCGGGAGGATTGGCACCTTTTCGCAGATTGGACTGAAGAGGTTTTCAAGGCCCTCAACTTCCAGCCCGACGCCAACTTCGACGAGTCCGCGATCATGCGGGCGTGGGGCGAATTAGACGCTTACGTCGACGACATGGTCGCCGCCCGGCGACACAGCCTCACCGATGATCTGCTCTCCGAACTCATCCGCGCCGAAAGCGACGGAGACCGGCTGAATCTCGACGAACTCCGGATGTTGGTGGCCGGCTTCCTGATGGCGGGAACGGACACCACGCGCAATCAACTGGCCGCCTCGGTCCAGGTGCTCTGCGAGCACCCCGATCAGTGGATGACGCTTCGTGAGCAACCGGAGCTTGCGATGCAGGCTGTCGAGGAGAGCATGCGCCACTCACCGGCGGCCAGTATCGTGCCGCGGGCCGCGACCGAGGATGTCGAGTTTGGCGGCTACCTGTTCCCGGCAGGGACCTTCATACTGGTGAATACCTTTGCAGCCAATCGTGACCCAGCGATCTATCGCGATGCTGAGCGGTTTGACATCACCCGCAGAGACGTCCCGCCAATTCTGACTTTTGGCGGCGGTGCCCACTATTGTCTGGGGGCCAATCTCGCGCGCCGTGAGCTGGCGGAGGCACTTGTGGTCCTCACCCGCCGTCTCGACGCACCCCGCCGCGTTGGTCCGGCGCCGTGGAAATCCTTGTTGGGAATGACTGGTCCGCTAACGCTTCAGATCGAATTCACCAGCGCAAGGATTGCGACCGCGCATGCGTAGCCGCGGCTGGGCAGGCGCGACACCCAGCTCAGACGAGGAAGCGATTGCCCGAATCCTGGACGCGGTCGACGAAGTGGTCGCTGAGCACGGACCAGCGATACGCCTTGCCGACGTCGCTCGCCGGCTCGGGATTACACGGCAAACGGTGTACCGCTACTTCCCCAATGCTGACGCATTACTCATCGCCAGCGCGATGCGTGCGGTCGACGGATTCATCGATCAGGTTGTCGAGCACGTCAGCGGTGTCAACGACCCCGTCACGGCACTCGTCGAATGCGTGTCGTTCGCGGTCGAAACCCTCACCGGCGATCCCCAGCTGGAAAACCTACTGAGCAGGCGGCAGGACGGGGAAGCTGTCACCTCGTTGACCTCCGATACAGCAAAAGCATTCTGCCTGTCATTCTTTCGCCGGCTCGATGTGGACTGGCAGCTTCACGGCTTTGACAGCGCCGTTCTTGAAGAACTCGCCGAGATGACCTTGCGCACAGTGCAGTCCATGCTGACCGATCCTGGGCAGCCGATTCGTAAGGGTGCCGTACTGCGTCGCTTCGTAGCTCGATGGCTTGGCCCAGCGATCCTCTATCCACGAATCACAGCGCTGTCGATGGACGATCGTCCACCCCCGTCGGGCAGACGCGGTGAATCCCGAAGGCGCACGTCGTCTTCGTGATAACAGCCTGATGACGACCACCTCTTCCGCGAGACACGCCCAGATATACGTACGTTGCAGTTTGCGGATGGTTACCTCGAGGTCCCCGCAACAGGCACGTCAATAATGCCCAGGAAACTCACAGGCATCTGCTAGCTTCGCGAAGTGCAACTTCGCCAGCAGCGCGCGCGAAGCCGGAAGGCGTTCGCCGCAACCGTAATCGCCAGTCTGACCATCGTTGCCGGGGCCGGCTGCGGTGGTGGAACCGAGCCCGAGGAGACCCCGGCGGCAACGGCCGACGAATCAACGGCGGCTCGACAAGCTGAGGCGAATCCAGAAGATCAACAGGCTCAACCGATCGTCAAAGACGAGGACGGCGATGGCCAGCCCGAGATCACCGGCGGCGTCTACGGAGATCCTGCGGCCGCCCTGCACTACTGGGAGGAACAAACCGAAAGCGACTGCGGGTTGATGGCCACCCGCATGGTGGTCGGCGAGCTGACCGGGGCGCCGCCCACCGAGCGGGAGATCATCGACCTCGCCGCTAAGACGCCAAGCGATTGCGATCCGGGTGAGCCGGTGTATGACGAAAGCATCGATCCCAGTGACGGCGGTGTCGGCCATGGCACCTGCACGACCGACCTCCTGCTCCTGCTCAAGCACTACGGGATCAAAGCCGACTACACCAACGACGACACGGCCGCCAAGGGTGGACTCGCCACCGGTATGGACGCGTTGGCGGACTATCTAGGCGACGGGCGACAGGCGATTGTGTGCGTGAACTCCACCACCATCTGGGATGGAGACGGTGACCGGACGGGATGCGGTCACCTGGTCACCGTCGCCGCCATCGATTACGACAACGACGCCGTCTATCTCGGCGACAGCGGCGGCGACGACACGCGCGGCGAGCATGTGACCACTGACGTATTCGAATCTGCCTGGGCGGCAGGCGATCACGAGCTCGTCGTCACCGCACCGCGCTGACACCGACTGTGAAACAGTCCCCTAAAGGACGCTCAGGCATACCGCTCCGACGACCCCCGCGACCATCACCATGGCGGCGGTTGCCGAGGTGGTCCGCCATCCGAAGCTGCGCACCACCATCGCGATGCCCGGCAAGCTGACCGCCGGCAAGGTGGTCAGCAGAGCGCCCAACACACCCGATGACACACCGAGCAGCGCCAGGCCTTGAAGGATCGGGATCTCCCCTGCCGTGGGAATGACGATGAGGGTACCGAGCACAGCCGCGATCACGACGACCAGAACGCTGTAGTTCGCGGGCTCGATCAGCTCCATGAGCCAGCCGCGACCGGCGCCGATCACCAGCACCAGAACGAGGTACTCCGGAACGAGCACGACGCAAAGCCGAAAAAGCGCTCTGCCGAAGCGAACTGGCGCGGACGCTTCGTCTCCGGGCGGCTTGATCTGTGCGGCGTCGAAGTTCGGCGGTCCCCCGTTCGTCTCCCGCCGCGAGACCATCGCCACCAGTGCCGATCCCCCGACCACAGCTCCGACCCCGACAACCAGCCGAGTCGCCGTCCACTGCCAGGGCGCAACGCACAGCAGGAAAACCAGCACCGCCGGATTCAGCAGCGGATTGCCCAACCAGTACGCCACCGCCGCTGCCTGGTTGACGCCAGAGCGGCGCAGCGTCACGGCGACGGGGGCCGAGCAGCACGCGCACATCATCGACGGCGTGCTGGCGACCCCACCGGCCGCAGCGCTCCAGACCGTATTTCGCCGATTCAGCAGCTGCGGCAACCAACTCCGCGGGACGAAGGCTTGGATGCACGCGCTGAGCAGAAGCGCCACCAGCAGCGCGGGCCAGATGGCGGTGACGTACGAAGAAAAGAACGTGGTCGCCGCATGCCAACTCGGCGCGTCGCCGACCTTCACTCCTCCGACACCGAGGATGTTCGAGCCCGGCCAGTGTTGAGAGCGGGCCGCGTCGAGCGCCTTGCCGACATACGGGACCCACTTTGCCCACGTCAGTCCCACGACGCCGACAATCGCGGTGATGAGCACCCCTGCCACGGCGCTTCGCCGCGAGTCAACTGGGAGCGACGCGCTGCTCGAGGTCATAGCTCCTAGATGTAACCGTTACACCGGCAGTCGAACCGTTCGGGGGGCACGGCGAACGTTGCCGGCTGGATAAATCGCGTCATGTTGAGGCGTTCTCCAGAAACGACAGGTGATATTCGGCAACGCCATCAGGAGGACAGCCATGAGCGTGGACAGCATCTCGGATTTGGACACGACGAACTTCGACGAGTTGGTTCCATCGCGGTACGCGGTGCAGGTCGGCGACATCGAGGTGCTGGTGATCAGCGATGGGGTGCTCCCGATCACGGCCAGGACGATGGCGACCAACGCCGACCCGACCGAGTTCGGGAGTTGGCTCGACGACCGGTTCCTTCCCAGAGACGTCCTCGCCTGGCCCCTCAACGTTGTCGTGGTGCGCACCGCTGGTCGGACCATCCTGGTCGACGCCGGGCTCGGCGTGGAGTTCCCGGACTTTCCGCGGGCCGGGCAGACCGTCCATCGTCTGGAAGCCGCCGGTATCGACCCCTCGGCGGTGACCGACGTGGTGCTCACCCACCTGCATATGGATCACGTGGGCGGGCTGCTCACGAAGGGCCTGAAGGAACGGTTGCGTCCCGACCTGCAAGTCCACGTTGCGGCCGCCGAGGCCGAGTTCTGGGAGGCGCCCGACTTCTCCCACACCGACATGCCCGCTCCCGTTCCGGACGCGCTCCGGTCGATCGCCGGGCGGTTCCTCGACGAATACCGCGGTCACATGCGGACCTTCGAGTCGGAGTACGAATTGGCGCCCGGAGTGCTCGTCGCCCGCACGGGAGGTCACACGCCGGGTCATGCCATCGTCCGCCTCGACTCGGGCGGTGACCGGCTGACGTTCGCCGGCGACGCCGTCTTCGCGCCCGGCTTCGATAACCCGGAGTGGCACAACGGCTTCGAACACGACCCAGAAGAGTCGGCCCGCGTACGGATCGAACTTCTCCGGGAACTGGCCGCGACCGGTGAGTCCCTGGTGGCCACTCACCTGCCGTTCCCGTCGGTCTGCCACGTCGCGACCGCCGGCGACGTCTTCCGGTGCGTGCCCACCGTGTGGGACTACTGACGAGAGCGCCGCCGTGCGTGACCGACGACCCGCGCGACTTGTCTGGGGCGCACGAGGCTCGTCCCGGGGTCCACGCCTTGCAGCATGCGCAGGAACGTTTCGGTGAGCGCCATGTCAGTCGATGCGGCGGCCATGTAGGCGGTGGTGTAGCTGTTGAACCCACGCTGCGGCCATGACCTCCATCGGCTCGCCGGGGTGAAGCCGAAGTCGTTGAGCCGGTTGGCCCACCAAAGAGGAGCCAGCCGCCGTGCAACATCGCGAAAATAGTCTTGACTCGACGGTTCACCGTTGGAGGCAAGGGTCTGTCGAAGGCTGCGAGCCTGCATCAGCGCCGATGTCATGCCCTGGCCGTACATCGGGTTCAAGCTGCATACCGCGTCCCCAATCACCAACAGCCCCTGAGGAAATGAGGACGCCCTGTCGTAGCGGCGCCATACGCTGGTCGGAAACTGGCGATGATGCGTCTCCCCCAGCGGTTCGGCGTCGTGAAGCGCTTCGCCGATATGCGGGGGCACGCATTCGGCCACAGCGGCCAACACCTCCGGCAGCTCGGTGGGCAGCCTGTGCCCAGCGACACCTATCAGCGTCACGATCATCGTGTCGTTCTCGTAGGCGAGCATTCCGACGCCAGTTGGGCGTTGCAGCGTCGGGCTGACGAAAACCACCTTGTCGTCCAGCGCCCCCGGCGTCATGCGAAACAACTGACTGGCGTAGCTGAGCTGCACCCGATACGACCGCTCGACGGGACGTGTGAAGCCATGCGCCGCAAGGAAGGCCGGTGTACGCGCCGAGCGCCCCGACGCGTCGACCACGAGATCGGCGGGCAACGTCTGCCGCCGTGACCCAGCCCGGTCGCTGATACGAACACCGCGTACCGCACGATCGCTCAACACGGGCTCGACGACGTCGTGGCCGTCGAGCACCGTGACGTTGGGCAGTGCGTGAACCCGTTCGCGGACAACTGATTCCAGCAGCGGCCTGCTGGCCGGCTGCACAGGCATGGCGTCAGGGTCGGCCAATGCCGCCGTCCGACACAGCGCATGCCCACGGACCTCGACGTACACCGCCGACAGGGTGTGCGTGTCGATGATCGGTGCGCCCGCCGCTTTCAACTCCGTCGTAGCGCCGGGAAGCATCTCCTCGAGGATCTTCAAACCCGCACTGGTCATCATGTGCAGGTGGTGACTCTGAGGCACGCCTGCCCGATGCGACACGTCGACGGGCAGCTTGTCGCGTTCCACGACGGTCACCGAGTCGTACGCGTCTGCCAGCACTCTCGCAGCGAGCAGTCCCCCGATGCTCGCTCCACACACGACCGCTGCTCGCGTCGCCATCGCGCCCCTCTTCGGCAGGCTGTATCCCTACCGTCGCACAGAGAGCGGCCGAGAGTGCCGTTTCATCCGCGACGCGCAGTGGCAGCCGTATCAGAACGCACATCCGCGGTCAGACCCCCAAGCACCACCGGAGCACCGTCAGCGCCGCTGTCTGTAGCGTGGCGACCGTGAAATCCTCGCGTGTGTCTCTTCCCGTCGGACTGTTCGCCTGCACCGCATCGATGGTTCTGGCTCTTGCGGCGTGCGGCTCGGACACGGAAGCGTCATCGACCACTACGACGTCCTCGACGAGCACGTCCTCTCTGGCCGACGAGTTCATCCCCCCACCCGTCGAGACGGGCGATCCCGCCAGCGCGATGTGCCCGACGGCCCCGCCGCAGTTCGGCGGCACTCCCGAGTGGACCCTCAATGGCGAGACCGGCAGCGTCGCCGTCACCGGATCCACCGACTCGACGGCACCGCTGATCAACGTGCAGCCGCCGTTCAGCGTGTCCGAGACCCAGGTGCAGACGTTGAAGCCCGGTGACGGACCGGTCGTCTCCGAGACGGCCACCGTTTTCGTCTGCTACATGGGCGTCAACGGACGCGACGGGTCCGTGTTCGACAACAGCTACGAGCGCGGCATGCCGGTCGACTTCCCGCTCGACGGGGTCGTGCCCGGCTTCCAGAAGGCCATCGCCGGACAGAAGGTGGGGTCGACGGTCGCCGTGGCGATGACGTCTGCCGACGGCTACCCCGAAGGTCAGCCCGCCGCGGGGATCCAACCCGGCGACTCACTCATCTTCGCCATCAAGATCCTCGACGCCTCGAGCTGACCCGTAGCGGTCAGCCGCCGGCGGTGACCGGGTTCTTCGACAGGTGGATGAAGGCGCCGTTCTTCCACACGCCCCAGCGTCCGCCCCAGCCCGAGTGCCACACGACGGGCTCGCCGAGCCAGAACTCAGCGGGCTTCCGCGGTGCCCACGACGGAACCGGTTCCCCGGCCATCGGCCGCGCCGGCGGCGGAGCCACACCGGGCGGAGGCGGTGCATAAGGATTGGGGGCCTCCGCGGCCAGCATCGGCGGTGGGGGCGGCGGTGGAGACGGCTGGGCGCTTGCCGGAGCGGTCAGGCCTAGAGTCGTTGCTGTCAGTCCGCCTGCAATGGCAGCCAGCGTGGTCTTGGAAAACCTCATGAGCATGCCTCCAGCGGTAGTCGCGAATCCGATGCTTCGAATTTATAGCCTGCATTTGCTGCGGCCAAACCCAGGGCGTGTCTGTACCTACTACGGCTCGCGGCTCTCGTCGCGGTCCGACGCGTCGCTGTCCTCGGTTTCTTCCTGTGTGTCCCCCGTCGGCTTCGGTTGCAGCGCGACACTGCGCGTCCGCGGGATGATCTCCGACGGCTGATCCTCGGCCGGCAGCAGGTGCACGACGCGCCCGACAGCACGACGCAGCCCGGGTGGCCCTTCCTTGCGGACGAAGTCGCCGATCCGGCCGGCCCGGTAGCGCAGCGGCGAGCCGATGAACTCACCCAGCACCACGCCACTGCCCAGGGCCAGCGCGATCGCGATCGCCGACATCATCTGCCGGAGGCCGTTGTCGAAGTTGCCGTCGACGGCAAAGGAGAACACCGCGCGAAACACCGCCAGGCCCGGCAGCATCGGCATGATCCCCGCGGTGGCCGTCACCAAGGCAGGTGCTTGCCGACGGATCGAGATCAACGTGGCGACCAGACCGACACCCACCGCCGCGGCACCACTCGCGAACACCTGACCGAACCCCGCATTGCCCAGGGCTATCAGGACCGCCTCGGCGAGTCCGGCTGCAAGCCCTGCGGTGAGGATGGCCCGCAGCGGCGCATAGCTCGCCACGGTCAGGCAGGCGCCCGCCAGCGCCGCGCCGAACACCGCGACCGCGATCCGTACCCCCCCGCTCGGCGCGATGAACGATTCGGTCGCATCGACATGCAGCGAGATGGTCACGCCGGCGATCTCCGCGATCTGCAGGCCGGCGAGGATGCCCACGACGATCCCCGACGTCAGCAGCACCGCTTCGCCCAACCGGGCGAGCGAGGTCAGCATGTAGCCGGTCACCGCGTCCTGCATCGCGCCGACGAACGTCAAACCTGACAGCAGCACCACGATGCCGGTGGCCACCATGACCGTCGGTCCGATATCGGCATACAAAAAGGCCGCCACAGCGACCGAGGTCGCGATCGCCGCGCCTGCGACGTGTTGGAAGAAGAACGGCGTACCCCAGCGATTCAGCCGCCGCCCCACCTGGTCGATGACCCCCGACGTGACTGCGGCCAGGATGCAGGTCAACCAACCACCACCGAGAAGCATGGCGATGCCCAGAGCGAAACCCGCCCAGCCCGCGGTCGCGAGCCACCGTGGGTAGGGGTGCGGCCGCTCGGTCAACTCGTCCATCGCCTCGTGAGCTTGATCGACCGTCACACCGCCGGAGGTGATCCGCTGAACCAGCCGGTCGAGTTCTCCCAGTCGCGTGTAGTCCGTCGACCGGGCGTGCACTGCCCGAACGATGGTGACGGGTGGGCTGTCCGCGGTCGGCAGAGCGGACACGATGACGGTGGTGACGAAGATGTCGACGACACAGTCGGTCAGTCGATATGCCTGGGCGACGTCCTGGGCGGTCGCGACGACGTCGGCGGTGCCCGAGCCCGAAGACAGCATCACCTCGGCGAGGCGGATCGTCAGATCGAGCACCTTGCGGGTGTGCAGGTCGCCCATCCCGTCGGAACGGCGGCGCCGCTGACCCGCGACCGGCGCCGGATCGCGCGGGCCGCGCAGCGCATTGCGTAAGCCGCGGCGGACGCGGCCACGCGGTGTTCGATCTATCGGCATCTCCGTGAACGATACTGACGTGCGGGCATCATGGCCCAGGCGGCTAATCCCGCTGCGGCGCCCGACAACACATGCCAGAGGCCGTGGTACTGCCACAGGCTGTCGGGCCGGCACAGCGGCGAGCCCGTGCGCCCGGCGGCATAGGCGGCCAGGCCGAGCGCGAAGACCGCTGCAGCCGCGAGCCACACCGAGCGCCGCCCTCGCGCGCTGCCGACCACCCCGATCACACACACCGCCGCAAGGCCGACAATCGGCCAGTCGTGCACCGGTCCCGCCCAGTGCGGTTGAGGTCCGTGAAAGACGAAGCTGCCGAAGCCGACAGCCACCAGCGCCACTCCTGCGGCTCCCGCCAGCACCGCTCTACCGCCTAGGGCCCAGCACAGGACGGCTATCCCCACGGCGACGTACGCCAGGCTGGTGAGAGCGAGGACGGGTTGGCCAAGCATCGTGTCGCCAATGCGCTCGCAGTCCGAGCGTCCGAAGGCCGCCGCGGCGGTCCAGCCCTGCATTCAACTCACGATAGCCACCCATGGTGCCGGCGAAGCGAACTGAGCGTATTCCTCTGTGCTACAGCCGTATTGTGTGCGCAACCACCGACCATCCCGCCAGGCAGGAGTGGCCAGATTCCGTTGAATCTTGGCTACTTTGCCACTAGTCGGGCATGTCGGGAACCGGGCACTGTAAAGGCATGCGCACCGAAGACATGGCCACGCTGGCCGACGCGAAAGCCGACATGGACAGCTGGGCCCTACCCGATACCGAAATCTGCTCGGAAGCACTGCGATACGTCATCGACGTCTCCCCGGATTTCCTCATCAACCACTGTGTCCGCAGTTATCTGTTCGCGCGCGAGATCGCCTCGGGCCAGGGTATGCGCAGCGGTACCGACTACGACGACGAACTCGTCTTCCTCGCCTGCCTCCTGCACGACCTGGGTGTCACGGATGGCGGCAGGGGTGATCAGCGATTCGAGGTGGAGGGGGCCGATGCGGCGGCGGACTTCCTTCGCCGACACGGGCTTTCGGGCGATCGGATCACGACGGTGTGGCAGGCGATCGCACTTCACACCAGCGCCGGGTTGGCGAACCGGTTCGGGCCCGAGCAGGCGGTGGTCTTCAACGGAATCGCCCTCGACATCAACGGCATGGACACACACCTGCTCTCCCCCGGCTTCGCCGACCGGGTCCACGCCGCGTGGCCACGTCACGACCTGGGGTATGCGATCGCCGACGCCGTGGCCCGCGATGTGCGCCTCAACCCGATGAAGGCTCCCCCGTTCTCGTTTCCCGCGCACCTGCACGAATTGATCAACGGGTCGTCGTTCTCGTTCTTCGATTTCGTGCGCGCTTCCGGGTGGGGCGATCAGCCTTTGCGCGGCGACGCGGGTATCCCATGACGCCGATGCATGCGCAGATCGTGTTGTTCGACGGCTTCGACCCACTCGACGCCGTCGCCCCGTACGAAGTGTTCGTCGCGGGCAGCGACTTCGTCGCAGGCGAACTGGAAGTCGAGTTCGTCTCGGCCGAGGGTCCGCGGCCGGTAGTCAGCGGTTCGCGGGGGCTGACGTTAAACGCGACCGCCCGACTCGACCCCGCCAAGCCGGGTTTCGTGATCGTGCCCGGCGCGGCAGGCCCTATCGACGGCGACCCCGATGAGGGCGTCGCGACCATCCCCGTCCTGCTCGCCCGTTTCGGCGAGACCGCCGCGGTGCCGATGATGCGTAAAGCCTTCGCCAATCCGGACATCACGGTCGCGACCGTATGCGGTGGGTCGCTCGCGCTGGCGATGGCGGGCCTGCTCGACGGCCGCCACGCCACCACCCACCATCTCGGTGTGGACGTGCTCCACGCGACAGGCGCAATTCCGGTGGCGGCCAGGGTCGTCGACGACGATGACCTGGTCACCGCAGGCGGCGTCACGTCGGGGCTGGACCTTGCGCTCCATCTGCTCGACCGAAGCTACGGTCCGCGCATCGCATTGGCCGTCGAGGAGTTGTTCGCCTACGAGCGGCGGGGCACCGTCTGGACCGACACCGGGCGCGCACCGAAAGCCTCGGCATGACGAGCGTCGTCGGCGACTGGGATGTGCGCATCAAAACACCGGTCGGAACCTTGGAAGTGGTGTACAGCTTCGTCGAACAAAACGGTGCGATCACCGGCACCGCGCAGAGCAACTCAGAACGCGTGCCGCTGAGCGACATCACTCTGGTCGAAGACGTTGACGGACAACGGGTCACATGGCGGCAGACGGTGACCAAACCGATGAGGCTCAAACTCGAGTTCGATGTGCAGGTGCACGGCGACCACCTGACCGGTCACTCGCGTGCGGGACGGCTGCCGCGCTCGGCGGTCTCCGGGGTGCGACGCGCCTGACGGACGACCGTGTCAGCCGTCTTCTGGCGGTGCTACGTTCGCCTGCCACCGCCGGCGTCGCTGCTCGTCGGTCTGCTCCCACCACGGCGGCGAGCCCCGCTCACCCAACGCGACCTTGACCGCGTGCACACCGGCCCGCGCGGTCTGCTCGTCTGCAGTTCCCTTGGTGCGGCGCACTTCTCGGCGCCACGCCATGAGTATCCGGGTCAACTCCGCGCGCCGATCCTCGGGTATGGCCGGATCGGTGGCGCGCCACCGGCGACCGTTGATGACGAGGAAGTGGCCGTCATCGGTCAGCTGGGGCTCACCCATCGGCCGATACTAGCTCCGGGCGAATCCTGCTTTACGGGCACGGCCCGGGGATGAACAGCGACCAGCACCAGCCCGGCGGAAGGGGCGGGGTGAAGCCGGGCGGTGGTGGTGGCGGCGGTGGTGGCGCCTCGCCTTCGAAGATGTTCTGCGCCACGTTGCCCTGCCCGTGGTAGACGTACCAATACGTGTGGCACACGTTGTTGTCCCATACCACCGGATTCACCCGCAGATTCCCGGTCTGCACCGGCGGATCACCCGGGCACCACCGGCAGGGCCCCGACGGATTCTCGTCCGGACATCCGGGCCACGCTTGCTGCGGCGCCGGCCCGCCGGGCAGCGCTTGGGCCGTGCCCGCCAGCGACCCGAAGCCGGCGCTCGTGATCGCGAACGACATCAATGCCGCGCCGAGGATTCGCTTCGATGTGTGAGGTGTGGTCATGTTTCGCCCTCTTGCTCGGTTCGGCGCTCGATGGCCGTCGTCGAGGCAAGTACACGAGATCCGGTCGGCTACCGATCCCAACTCCGCGGTTTCCGTGACAAGGGGTTCGGGTATCGCTCGGCGAGACCATCGTGGACTAGGAGAGAACTGATGAGCTCACCCGAACAAGCCTCCGACGACGCGAACCAGGGTGAGGGCGCGGAGCAAGGCGTCCCGCCGACGGCTCCCGCGTATTCGTCGCCGCCGCCCGAGGGAATCCCTTCGGCCGACGACAAGGACGGAGCCAACTAGCGCCGCCGGCGCACTAGCGGAGGCGGTGCCGAGTCACGACCCCCTGCGCAGATCAGCAAGCGAGTTCTGCACACCGCCGTCCATGCGGATCTGAATACCGGCCACCGCCAGCATTACCGCTGAGGTGACCAGATGCACGATCGCGTCGGTGATGTTGTTGGGGAACGTGAACACGTACGCCACCTGGTGGGAGAAGAACGCCCAGATGCCCGGCAACGCGCCCGCCACCGCCGCGACGAGCAGATACAACACCGACCACGACTTGCGAAACGCGAACACCAGTCCCGGTCCGAACAGGGCGAGACCGGCGACGGCGTGCCAGCCGTTGTAGTCCATTCCGAGTACCTGCGCAGTCGGTGCGCCCGGGCCCGTCGCGAAGCTCGGCTCCACAATGAAGCCGATCACCGCCTGTATGACGTGGAACGCGGCGATGACCAGCAGGCCGACCTGGGCGAAACTCCACTTCACGGTGACACCCTTCTGGTTGTCGATACCTCGGCAAATACTACGCTCGGTAGTAGCACTTTGTTAAGGGGTCGAGTGAAAATCCCGCCAGGCGGCTCGCCCACTCCGTCGCTAACCTGTCCGGGTGGCAGAAGTGCTGTCGGTGAACGTTGCGCGAGTGCGGGTCAATCCCGATGCGCCGTCGAGGTCGACGGGCATCGACAAGGTCGCCGTGGCGGACCGGGTCGCGGTGCGCGCGCCGGGACCGATGCGCGGCGGCCTGGGCAGCGGACTCGTCGGCGACACCATCGGCCATAAGAAGCTGCACGGCGGTGACGATCAGGCCGTCTACGCATACGCGCGAGAAGACCTCGACGACTGGGAAAGTCGACTGGACCGCCGGTTGACCAACGGCATGTTCGGCGAGAACCTCACCACCACGAACGTCGGCGTGACACAGGCGCGCATCGGTGAGCGTTGGCGCGTCGGCACCGACGGCCTTCTGCTCGAGGTTTCGGCGCCGCGCACACCGTGCCGCACCTTCGCCGCCTTCCTGCAGATCGACCGCTGGATGAAAACCTTCACCACAGCCGCCAAACCCGGTGCGTACCTGCGTGTTGTCTCACCGGGAACGGTGGGCGCCGGCGACGAGATCTCCGTCGAGTACCGCCCCGACCACCAGGTGACCGTCGAGTTGGCGTTCCGCGCAAGGATGTCCGACGCGTCGTTGCTTCCACAGCTGCTCGCCGCCGACGCGTTGTCTGCCGAACTCAAGACCTACGTCCGCAAGCGCCTGTCGACCAACGGCAAATAGGCACCACCGCGGCCCGCCAGCGGAACCGTGACGCACCCCACGCTTCGGTAACGGGGCCGCTACCGGTGCCGACATAACCGTCAGCAGCGGCTACGCGCGGCGGGTGTCCCGTATCGCGGCAGGTGTGAAGCAGCAGCGCCTGAACCGGCAGCCCTGACCCGGCTCCGGTCCGCCCATCCGCGATGACCGCTCGGCGGTATCCCTCGACCAGGAAGTTCACAGCGATGACATTGCGACACAGTTGGGCGCGCCGCATGATGGCCGGCGCGCTAGCGGCCCTGCTCATACCGGGCCTGGTCGCGGCGGTGGGTGGCACGTCCACCGCAGCGGCATACTCACGACCGGGCCTTCCCGTCGAAACCCTGATGGTCCCGTCGGCCGCCATGGGCCGCGACATCCCGGTCAAGTTCCAGGGCGGTGGCCCGCACGCGGTCTACTTGCTCGACGGCTTGCGGGCGCGCGACGACAACAGCGGCTGGGACATCGAAACCGCCGCGTTCGAGAACTACTTCGAATCCGGTCTGTCGGTCGTGATGCCGGTCGGTGGCATGTCGAGCTTCTACACCAACTGGCAAGGACCCGCGGTCGGCAACGGCGGGCGCTACTCCTACCAGTGGGAGACCTTCCTGACCTCTGAACTCCCGGCGTACCTGTCCGCCAACAAGGGCGTCTCGCCCAGCGGCAACGCGGTGGTCGGCCTGTCCATGTCGGGCAGCGCGGCGCTGATCCTGGCGGCCTACCACCCCGGCCAGTTCCGCTACGCGGCATCGTTGTCGGGCTTCCTCAACCTCTCCGAGGGCATCTGGCCGCTGCTGGTCGGCGTCGCGATGCGCGATGCGGGCGGATTCAGCGCCACGGCGATGTGGGGCCCGCCGGGCAGCTCGGCCTGGAAGCGCAACGACCCGACGGTCAACGTCGGCAAGTTGGTGGCCAACGGCACCCGCATCTGGGTGTACTGCGGCAACGGTGTCCCGTCCGAACTCGGGGGCGGCGGCGACATCGCCGGCCAGTTCCTCGAAACCATCACGCTGGACAGCAACAAGAGCTTCCAGCAGGCCTACCAGGCAGCCGGTGGAGGCAACGGCACGTTCAACTTCCCCGCCAACGGCACCCACGGATGGGGCTACTGGGCTTCGCAGCTGGCCGCGATGAAGGGCGACATCCAGGCCACGCTGGGCGCCTGAGCTCGCTGACGCCGCTGGGCGACCGCCTCGTGCGGTCGCCCAGTGCGCGTTGGAGACAATCACGGGGTGACGCAGCAGCCGCGACCGACCGTTCCCGCGCTCCTGGCGCATGCATGCCACGAATTCGGCGACCACACCTATCTGATCACCCCGACGGACCGACTCACCTACCGTGAGGCGCACGATCGCTCGGCCCGCATTGCGCGGTGGCTTCTGGGGCAAGGCGTCGGCAAAGGAACTCGCGTCGGCCTGTTCTTTCCCAACGGGGTGGACTGGGTGCTCTGGTGGTTGGCGGCCTCCCGCATCGGCGCGGTGGTCGTGCCGCTGAGCACGCTCTACGCCCCGGCCGAGATCGCCAAAGTCGCTCGGCTGGCCGACGTTGCGCTGCTCGTCGCTCCCAGGCGCGTGCTGAGCATCGATGTCGCCGACCGGTTCGAAGCGGCCTGGCCGGAGTTGACGACCCAGCGGGGCGGAAAGTTGGCCATGACGGGCGCTCCGTACCTACGTCGGATCGTGTTCGTCGACGGCCCGGTCCCCCCTTGGGCCACGCGGTGGGACGGCGACGCCGACGGCCTACCGGACGAGCTGCTGGCCGCCGCGGAGGCCGAGGTGAGCCCCGCCGATCTGGCCGTTGTCATCCACACGTCGGGCTCGACAGCGGACCCGAAGGGCGTCATGCACACGCACGGTACCCTCGTGCGACAGACATCGACATGGCCGAACGCGATCCGCGCGGTATCCAAAAGCGAAGGTGCAGTGCGGATTCTGTGTGCGATGCCGTTCTTCTGGGTCGGCGGGCTGCTCGCGGCGACCGGTGCGCTGCACGAACCCGTCACGGTGCTCGTCATGCCGAAACTGGACGCCGAGGGTGCACTCGATCTGATCGAACGCGAACGGGCAGCTGGAGTCGTCGGATGGCCCGCGTTCACCCAGCGGCTCCGTGAGCATCCGAGCTTTCCCGGCCGCGATCTGGCCTGCGCGCCGATGTTGCGCGACGGACCGCTCGACATCGCGATGGTCGACGTACCCGACGGATATCCGGTCCACCGCACCATGTCCGAGACCGCGGGCGGGTTCGCATACACCGACATGTGCATCGTCGACGACGACGGCGCACTGGTTCCTGACGGGCAGGTCGGCGAACTGCTGATCCGCGGCATCGGCGTGATGGCCGGCTACAACAAACGCGAACGGTCGGAGACCTTCGACGAAGACGGTTGGTACCACACGGGCGATCGCGTCTACCGCAGACCGGGCGATCCGCGGCTGTTCTACGTGGGCCGGACCACCGACATGATCAAGGCCGCCGGGGCCAACGTCTCACCGCTCGAGGTCCAGGCGGTCATCGAGGAATCCCCTGCCGTGGCACAGTGTCTCGTGCTCGGTATCGACGACCCACAGCGCGGGGAGCAGGTGTGCGCAGTCGTCGTGCCCGCCGCCGCACGCGTCGACATCGACGCGTTGGCCGCCCACGCCCGCGCGCACCTGTCGACATACAAGGTGCCGACCCGCTGGGTGCTGGCCTCCAGTGACCAGATCCCGATCCTGCCCAGCGGAAAGTTCGACCGCAGGACGCTGAGCACCATGATCCTCGACGGCGTCCTCGAATCGGTTGTTCGGTGACTGGGATGGATGTCCTGCGAACACCGGACGACCGTTTCGCCGCGCTGCCCGACTACCCGTTCGCCCCCGGCTATGTCGACGTGCAGACACGTGGAATGGGTCCGCTACGAATGCATTACGTCGATGCGGGGCCGTCCGACGCGTCCGTCGTCGTGCTGCTGCACGGCCAACCGACCTGGTCCTATCTGTACCGGCACGTCATCGGTGTGCTGTGCGGGGCGGGTCTGCGCGTGATCGCGCCCGACAACATCGGCTACGGCCGCTCGGACAAGCCGACCGACCCGACCGCCTACACCTTCAAGCGGCACGTCGACTGGATCCACAGTGCCATCACCCGCTTGGATCTCACCGATATCACCCTGGTCGTACAGGACTGGGGCGGGCCCATCGGGCTCAGCGTGCTTGCGCGCGAACCCGACCGCTTCGCCCGCGTCCTAGCCACCAACACGATCCTGCACACCTGCGACCCAGGCCTGGCGGGCAAGCTCGAATGGCCGCATCACGCCGTCGGCGACGGTCAGGTCATTCTTCAGGAGACCCTCCTCGACTACGTGGCGTACTACCAACGCTCACCGGAACTCGTTCCGAGCTTCTTCCTCGACGCGGTGGCCGGACCATTGAGCCCGGACGTGCGAGCCGCCTACGACGCACCCTTCCCCGACCGTTCGTACACCGCGGGCCTACGCCAAATGACCGCGTTGATTCCGTTGACGCGCAACGACCCCGGGGCCGCGATCGGTCGCGAGACCATGGCCGCGCTCGGCCAGTGGCGCCGGCCGTTTCTCACCGCGTACTCCGATGGCGATCCGGCGACGCGCGGTTGGGACAAAATTTTCGCCGAACACGTTCCCGGCGCGAAAAACCAACCGCACACGACGGTCACGGGTGCGGGCCACTTCATTCAGGAGCAGCGGGGCGACGAACTCGGCCGTATCATCACCGAATTCATTGCCCGCACAGGGTGATCAGAGCCCGAACTGGTCGTCGATGATGCCGAGCCACACCTGAGCCGCGTCGATCGCCACCTTCTCGCTGATGAACGCGTGCTGGGTGCCGGTGTACATGTCGCGGAACGCACGTTCCAGGCGGCTGCCCTCGCGGATCGCACTGGTGCCCGCGGCCAGATGTGCCCACTCCGCGCACTGACGAGCCACGTCGGTGGCGTACACCGCGGCCACCCTCATGTCCGCGCGCAGGGTCGGCGTGAGGTCCTCCCCCGCCGCCACACTGGCTTCTGCCGTTGCGAACGCATCGAGCACCAGCAGCCGCGCCGCCCGCCACGCCGCGACGTGATGGGCCAGCCCTTTCTGGAAGGTCGGCCGGCTCGCCAGCGACGCCATGTCGCTCATCCGGAACTTCGTGGCGGCCAGCTCTTCGACATCGTCGAGCATGCTCTTGGCGACGCCCAGCGCCCACGACGCATGCCCGGCGGCGGTGACGGGCATCATCCCCATCCGTGTCGCGGGCGACGATCCGCGCAACGGCTCACGAGTGAACAACGCGAACGTGCGCTCGGCGGGAACGAACACGTCCTCGACGCTGTAGTCGTAGGAGCCCGTCCCCTTGAGCCCCTGCACGTGCCAACCGTCGTTGAAGCTGACCTGCTCACGCGGCAGGATGGCGATCTGCATGTCCGGCACACCTTCGCTGACCCAGCGCATCTCGGTCCCGTCCATCGGCAGGAACCCCGCGGCGACATACTGCGCATGCCCGATCCCCGAACCGAAGCTCCACGACCCGGTCAGCCGGTAACCACCGGGCACGGCGGCGCCCTGACCGTTCGGGAAGAACTGCCCGCCCATCGTGACCCGGTTGTCGTGGGCCGTGAACACCTCGGCGAACCCTGCGTCCGGCAAGTACGCGGCGGCAGCGAACGACGACGGCAGGTTGGCGATGCCGATCCAGCCGAAAGATCCGTCCTGCCACGCCATCTCGATCCAGGTCTCGATCATCTCGGTGAACGACGGTTCGCTGCCGCCGGCGGGAGCGGGGTTGAACGCCGTCATCAGGCCGGTGTCCCACATCGCCTCGACCACGGTCGGGCTCAGCGTGCGCAACCGCTCCGACTCGACGGCCTCGCGGGCGACGAGATCACGTAGCCCGCGCGCTTTCGCCGTGATGTCACCGGCCGATGCCGAGGTCTCCAATGTCGAGGTCATCCGTCTTCTCTATCAGTTGTCGGCGATCGGATGTCACAAATCCGGTCGCTGCATACGTCTGGGGTGTGTAAGGACAGACGAGAAAGGCAGCAACCCATGAAGAACATCGTGATCCTTGGCGGCGGCTACACCGGTATGGCGACGGCCACGGCGCTGGCGGGCCGGTTGAAGCGCCGCGACGACGTGCACATCACGCTGGTCAACGCGCAGACCCGCTTCACGGAGCGGCTGCGGCTGCACCAGGTCGCCTCCGGCCAGGAGCTGAATGACCTGCCGATACCCGACCGGCTCACCGGCACCGGCATCGAGTTCGTCCACGGCTGGGTGACCGGCATCGACGCCGACGCGCAGACCGTTCGCATCGATGACGCCACGATCTTGCGCTACGACACCCTGGTCTACGCGCTGGGCGCCGTCGCCGACAGCAACGGCGTCCCGGGCGTCGACGAGTTCGCCTACACCCTCAACAGCGCCCAGGACGCCCAACTGCTCGCCGAGCACCTGAAGCGGATCGGCGACGGCCCCGTCGTGGTCGCCGGTGCCGGGCTCACCGGCGTCGAGTCCGCGGCCGAGATCGCCGAACAACATCCCGAGCTCGACATTGTTCTGCTGAGCCGCCAGTTTCCCGGCGCAATGATGGGCGAGAAGGCGCGGGCACGACTGCACGCCGGGCTGGAACGCCTCGGCGTCCGGGTGCGCACCGGCGTCGAGATCGTGAAGGTGATGGCCGACGGCGTCGCGCTGGCCGCTGGCGAGGTGGTCCCGGCGCAGGCTGTGCTGTGGACGACCGGGGTGCGGGTGTCACCAATGGCTGCGACGGCGGGGCTGACGGTCGACGAGCGTGGACGCATCGTCACCGACGAGTCGCTGCGCTCCGTCAGCCACCCGAACGTCTACGCAGTCGGCGACGCGGCCGCGGTGCAGCAGGGATACGGCATCATTCACGGCACCTGCCAGAGCGGCATCCCCACCGGTGTGCACACCGCAGCGTCGATCGCACGTGAGCTGAAGGGCAAGAGCCCCAAGCGATTCCGCTTCGGCTACATCCACCAGCCGGTCAGCCTGGGACGTGACGACGCCGTCATCCAGTTCACCCATGCCAACGACAGCCCCGGATGGTTCTATCTGGCCGGCCGGTTCGCCGTCGCGTATAAAGAGGCGGTGAGCTCCAGCCCCTGGACGACTTACCGCCTGCTGAAGCTGATCCCGGCGTTCGGCGCCGCCATGTGGCGCCGCGGGGGCAGGTTGACAAAGTGACCGATGACCAGCAGACGTTCGCCGATCACCGCAACCTGTTGTTCGCGATCGCCTACCGCATACTCGGCTCGGCCGCCGATGCCGAGGATGTGGTCCAGGACGCGTGGTTCAAGTGGTCGGCGGACGACCGCTCCCAGGTATCCGACCCCAAAGCCTACCTGTCACGCATCGTGTCGAACTTATCGATGGATCGGCTGCGCTCGACACAGCGGCAGCGCGAAACCTATGTGGGGCCGTGGCTTCCGGAGCCGATCCTGACCGCGTCCGATGCCGCCGACGACGCCGTCACCGCCGATTCGGTCTCGCTGGCGATGCTCGTCGTGCTCGAGACCCTCAGCCCGCTGGAACGCGCGGTGTTCGTTCTCAAGGAGGCGTTCGACTTCAGCTACGCCGAAATCGCCGAAGCCATCGAACGTTCCGAGTCGGCGGTGCGACAGGCCGCCCACCGCGCACGCGAGCACGTCCAGGCCCGCCGACCGCGGTTCGAGGCCGACCGGACCAAGAAGCGGCAAGTCACCGAGCGATTCTTCGCCGCGAGCGTCGGCGGTGACATCAACGCGCTGTTGGAGATGCTCGCGCCGGAGGTGACCTTGTGGACCGATGGCGGCGGCAAGGTCCGCCAGGCGCTGCGACCGCTCATCGGCGCGGCCAACGTCGCCCGCTGGCTCGCCGGCACCGCCAAGCGGCCTTATGAAGGCATCGAAATCGCCGATATGACAGCTGAAGTCGTGGAGATCAATGGCGGCCCCGGAATCGTACTGAGCGGCGCTGGGCGCATCATCGCCACGCTCACCGTCGACCTCGACGACGACGGCCGCATCGCGACCATCCACAACATCGCAAATCCCGACAAGCTGCGCGCTATCGCCGGCGGTCAGGCCCGATCGCTCACTTGATGATGCGGACCAGGTACGGCGCCATGTCGCTGGTGCGCACCGGGGAGACCGTCACCCCGGTGTCCGCCGTCTCCAGCATCTGCCCGTTGCCGAGGAACAGCGCGACGCTCTGATTCCCGTTGGGGCCGTAGAAGATCATGTCACCGGGCAGCGCCTCGGACGGCAACACCTTCTGCCCGACGTTGTACTGCGCGCCCGAGGACCGCGGCAGCTTGACTCCGATACCGGCGAACGAATAGACCATCAGGCCCGACGCGTCGAAACCGACGGTGCTCAGCGCGGGATCCAGGCCGACGATGTGGCCTTCGCGGTCGAGTCCGGCGACGTTCTCGGGCGTGCCGCTGCCCTTCGTCGGCCCGTTGGCGTCTCCCCCGCCGTAGGAGAAGGGGACGCCGCGCTGCGCGAGACCGCGCGCGATCACGAGGTCGACCGCCTGCTGGTTCGCCGCGGACCGGGAGGATGGTGCAGCGACCGCCACCCCAGGGATGGCCACCAACAGGGCGACACCGATCACCAAGGCGTAGATGCGTCTCATGGTTCGTTGCTCTTTCTTCGTCTGCGCGCATACCGATGGCGCTGTAATCACTTGTACGCGTGGTTTGCTCGTGACGCCAATTCGCGCCTGGCTCAGCGTCAATGAGATGCAGTACCGTAACCGAACAGTGATTACCTCCCTTTGTTGTGGCGCCCGGCGATGACCGAACGGATCGCAGTGGTCGGTGGCGGCATCATCGGTGTCGCGGTGGCCCGCGAGATCGTGCGTCGTCGTCCCGACTCCGATGTCACGCTCTTCGAGAAGGAAAACCGTCTCGCGTCGCACCAGACCGGCCGGAACAGCGGGGTGGTGCACGCGGGTCTGTACTACCAACCCGGTTCGCAGAAGGCCGTGCTCTGTCGTCGCGGGGTGAGCCTGCTCGAAGAGTTCTGCGCCGAGCGTGGCATCCGCCGGATCGCGTGCGGCAAGGTCCTGGTCGCGCTCACCGACGAGGAGAAGGACAGGCTCGCCGACATCGAACGGCGGGCGTCGGCGAACGGTGTACCCAGGGTGCGGATCATCGGACCTGAGGAACTGCTTGAGCTCGAACCCAATGTGCGTGGCATCGCCGCGCTGCACTCCCCGTCGACCTCGATCGTCGACTATGCGGAGGTGACCAGGGAGCTTGCCGCCGACGCCACGAATGCCGGTGCGAAAGTCCTTCTCGGACACGAGGTGACCGGCCTACGGGTGGGCGACTCCGACGTGGTGGTCAGCACCCGTACGGAGGGAATCGGCGACCAGGCCCGGTTCGACCAGGCCGTCGTGTGCGGTGGCCTGCAGAGCGACCGGCTCGCCGAAATGGCCGGGGATGGCCCGAATCCGGTGATCATGCCGTTCCGGGGCGAGTACTACGCGCTGAAACCGCACCGGCGCGATCTCGTCAACGGTCTGGTCTATCCCGTGCCCGACCCGCGCTATCCGTTTCTGGGTGTGCACCTCACCCCGCGCGTGGACGGTCAGGTGCTCATCGGACCCAACGCGGTGCTCGCGCTGGCACGTGAGGGTTACACCTGGGGCACGGTGTCGCTGCGCGATCTGAGCGCGATCGCCTCGACGCCCGCTTTCTGGCGGTTCGCCAGGCGGCATTGGCGCACGGGTGTCCGCGAGGTGTCCGGTTCGCTGTCCAAGCGGCGATTCATCACCGCCGCCAGGGCCTACGTGCCGTCGTTGCGTGACGAGGACGTGGTGCCCGGCACCGCTGGCGTGCGGGCCCAGGCCCTCGATCCCGACGGCGGTCTGGTCGACGACTTCCGGATCAGCGTGCGCGGCCGCGTCGTGGTGCTCCGAAATGCGCCGTCACCGGCGGCGACCTCCGCGCTGGCGATCGCCGAGCGCATCGTGGACACCTTCGAGGCGTCGACGTGACGCCTCCCTGCTGATAACGCCATCCCCGGCAAAGGCCGGGTCGTACTGTGGGGGCATGGCCATCATCGAAACGGACGCCGCGCCTCAGACCCCGTTCGACCAGGAGGTCGCTGCCACGCAGCGGTACTTCGACAGCCCGAGATTTGACGGCATCATCCGCCTCTACTCGGCCCGCCAGGTCGCCGAGCAGCGCGGCACGATCCCCTCCGACTACATCGTGGCGCGCGAGGCCGCCACGGCCTTCTACGAGCGCCTGCGCGAACTGTTCGCACAGAAGAAGAGCATCACCACGTTCGGCCCGTACTCGCCGGGCCAGGCCGTGACGATGAAGCGGATGGGCATCGAAGGCATCTACCTCGGCGGCTGGGCGACCTCGGCGAAGGGGTCGACCACCGAAGACCCCGGCCCCGACCTCGCCAGCTACCCGCTCAGCCAGGTGCCCGAGGAGGCGGCGGGGCTGGTCCGAGCGCTGCTCACCGCCGACCGCAACCAGCAGTACCTGCGGCTGCAGATGACCAGCGAACAACTCGCGGCAGCGCCCCCTCCCGTCGACTTCCGCCCGTTTATCATCGCCGACGCCGACACCGGCCACGGCGGAGATCCGCACGTGCGCAACCTGATTCGTCGGTTCGTGGAGGCGGGGGTGCCCGGCTACCACATCGAGGACCAGCGGCCGGGCACCAAGAAGTGCGGCCATCAGGGCGGCAAGGTGCTGGTGCCCTCCGACGAGCAGATCAAACGGCTCAACACCGCGCGGTTCCAGCTCGACATCATGCGGGTGCCGGGCATCATCGTGGCCCGCACCGACGCCGAGGCGGCCAACCTGATCGACAGCCGCGCCGACGAGCGCGACCAGCCGTTCCTGCTCGGGGTGACGAACCTCAAGGTGCCGTCGTACAAGTCGTGCTATCTGGCGATGATGCGGCGCTTCTATGAGGCGGGCGTCACCGAACTCAACGGCCATCTGCTCTACGCGCTGCCCGAAGGTGAGTACACCACCGCCAACGCCTGGCTCGACCACCACGGCATCGGCGATGCGGTGGCCGAGGCCGCCTCGGAGTACCGGGACCGCCCCGACGGTGAGATCGACGCGATCTTCGACCGGGTCGAATCCAAGGCCGTCGACGCCTGGCAGCTCGACGCCGGCTTGATGACCTACGGCGAGGCGGTCGCCGAGCTGCTCGAGTTCCGCGAGAGCGAGGGTGAGCAACTCGACATGAGCGTCGCGGAGTGGCGGGCGTTCGCCGAGCGCGCCCCTCTCTACACCGCGCGCGAGAAGGCCAGGGAGATCGGGGCGGCGGTCGGCTGGGACTGCGAGCTGGCCAAGACGCCGGAAGGCTACTACCAGGTTCGCGGCGGTATCCCCTACGCGATCGCGAAATCGCTTGCCGCCGCGCCGTTCGCCGACATCCTGTGGATGGAGACCAAGACCGCCGACCTTGCCGACGCACGCGAGTTCGCCGAGGCGATTCACGCCGAGTTCCCGGAAAAGATGTTGGCCTACAACCTGTCACCCTCATTCAACTGGGACACGACCGGCATGACCGACGACGAGATGCGGGCCTTCCCCGAAGAACTCGGAAAGATGGGGTTCGTCTTCAACTTCATCACCTACGGCGGTCATCAGGTCGACGGTGTCGCGTCCGAGGAGTTCGCCACCGCGTTGCGCCAGGACGGCATGCTCGCGCTTGCGCGGCTGCAGCGCAAGATGCGCCTGGTCGAATCGCCTTACCGCACACCGCAGACGCTCGTCGGCGGGCCGCGCAGCGATGCCGCGCTTGCCGCGTCGTCGGGCCGCCTGGCGACCACCAAGGCGATGGGCAAGGGTTCGACCCAACATCAGCATCTGGTGCAGACCGAGGTGCCCAAGAAGCTGCTCGAGGAGTGGCTGGCGATGTGGGGTGAGCACTACAAACTCGACGAGCGGCTGCGGGTGCAGTTGCACCCGACCCGGCCCGGGTCAGACGTGCTGGAACTGGGCATCTTCGGTGAGCGTGACGGTGAGGACGAGAAACTCGCCAACGTGATCGTCGACCCGATCAAGGACCGGCACGGCCGCAGCATCCTGACGGTGCGCGACCAGAACACGTTCGCCGAGAAGCTGCGCCAGAAGCGCCTGATGAGCGTGGTGCACCTGTGGCTGATCCACCGGTTCAAGCCCGAGATCATGTACTACGTCACGCCGACCGAGGACAACATCTATCAGACCGAGAAGATGAAGTCGCACGGCATCTTCACCGACGTGTACCAGGAGGTCGGCGAGATCATCGTGGCCGACATCAACCAGCCGAGGATCGAGGAGCTGTTGGCCCCCGATCGCGAAGCGCTGGGCCGGTTGATCCGCAAGGAGGATTAGGGCCGCTGACCCCCGCGGGGCCGCGGACCCTTGCCCTCTCGCGCGGGGCCGCGGACCGGTGCCCTCTCGCGCCGACCTGCAGCGGACCCTTGCCCTCTCGCGGACTCGGTCGGCGCAGCGCCCACCTATCAGCGAAAAAGTCGCTGGGAGCGAATTTTTCGCTGTGAGGTGGGCATCGAAGGTGGTGCCGACAGCTGGGCGCTGGGAGCAAATGTTTCGCTGTGAGGTAGGCCGCGCGAGCGTGCCTCAGGTGTTCGGCGGCGAGATGTCTACGACCTTTATCACGGTCATCTCGTCGAGTAGTTCCGGGCCGAAGCCGAAGCCGTTACCGCTCGCGCGGCGCGGTTGCGACGCCCCGCCGGGCGCTCCGCCGAACACCTCGTTGATCTTCACGGTGCCCACCGGTAGAGCTCGCCACGCCTCTTGAGCGTGCCCCCTGTCAGCGGTCAGCACGGTCGCGGCCAGGCCGTAGCGGTCGTCGGCGGCTTCACGCAGCGCGGTGTCGAAGTCCGGGACGACGCGCACCGGGGGCCAGAACGGTTATTTCCATGGTCTGCGACACGCGAAGGGTGGTGGTACCCGCTGCGATCGTCATCAACCGCTCCACGCGCCGCGACGTGGCGGCCCTGCGGGATCAGCCGTAGAGCTCTTCGAATTTGCGAATCGAACGTTCGATGTCGCCTTTGACCGCGCGGACCGCCGTCGCGCCGATGGGCCCGAACAGCGGCGCTCCCCCGAGGTTCATGGTGAGAGTGAACGCCGAACCGGCGTCGACCTCGGCGACCGTCATCGTGAGCCCGTACCTGGTGCCGCCGACACCTTTTCCGGTGACCTCGATCAGCTTGGGCGGTTCGAATTGCTTGATGGTCCACGTGACGCGGTTGCGCAACCCCTTGGCCCCCGCGACGCCGACAATCGTGGTGCCGACCGTCAGCTTGTCGGGCAGCTCGCTGCGCCAGCCTTCGTGCATGACCATCCACTCCCCCAACGAGTTGAGATCCGATACGTGCTCCCATGCCTCTTGCGGAGTCAACGTGAGCTGACGTGACAACTCGAGTTTGGCCATCTTCGGATCGTAATCAGTTCAGCTCGGCGCGGGCAGGCGCAACACCAACCGGGCCCCTCCGAGTGGGCCGGCCTCCATCGCGGCCGTGCCGCCGTGCAACTCGGCTTGCTGGGCGACCAGCGCCAGCCCCAGCCCCGACCCGGATCGCGCCGCCGTCGAGCCGCGGGAGAACCGCTCGAACACCGCGGCGCGCTCCTCCTCGGGGATCCCCGAACCGTTGTCGTCGACGGTGATCTGCACGCCTTCACCGGAAGCGATCGCGCCGAGCTGGATTTCGGTGGCGTCGCCGTGCTTGATCGCGTTGGTGATCGCGTTGTCGACGACGAGCCGCAGCCCGGCAGGCAGCCCGACCATGAGCACCGTCGTCGACGACGACAGCGACACCTTCAGCCCGGGATAGTTGCGCATCGCGTCGTGCGCGGCACGGTCCAGCAATTCGGTGATGTCGACGGGGACGAAGTCGTCGACGGTGGTCAGTTCGCCCTGCGCGAGTCGCTCCAACGCCGTCAGCGTCGCCTCGATCCGGCTCTGGGTGCGCATGACATCGGCGATCACCTCCTGGCGCTGCTCGTCACGCATCTGAAGCGTGGAGAGCACCTCGAGGTTGGTGCGCATCGCCGTAAGGGGTGTGCGGAGTTCGTGCGAGGCCACCGCGGCGAAATCCCGCGCCGACTCCAGTGCCGCACGCGTGCGCTGCTGTTCATCACCGATCCGGGCGAGCATCCCCTCGACGGCTTCGGCGATCTCGACGGCCTCCTGAACGCCGCGCACCTGAACCTCTTCCGGTTTGGACTGGGCGTTGATCGCGCGCGCCTGCTGGGCCAGCAAGCGGAACGGGTTGATCATGATCGACCACATGACCCACCCGACCAGCACGGTGCCCACGATCACGCCCCCGCAGATCAGCAGCACCCGTCGGTGCAGTTCGTCGATGCGGCGTTGCGTCTCGGCGAGCGGTGCGCCGATCGCGATCAACGCGTCGCCGGCGGTGAACGTCCGGACCCGGTATTCGACACCGTCGATGGTGGTGTCGGCGTAACCGACGTCGAACCGCGGCAACACGATGTTCTCCGGAATGGAGACCGTGATCTCGTCGACGCGGGCCGTGCGGACCAGGCCGCCGTCGGGGATGGGCGGGTTGACGTCGGCCTGTTGCGCGGTGCGCAGCAGTTCGCTGATGTCGCCGAGGCTGCTCACCGAGTCGAGGCGACGGTCCAGCTGGCTGTACTGGTCGTTGGTGACGCCGAACCACACCCACGCGCCCAGCGTGATCACCAACGCGACCACCGACAGCGCCGCGACGATCACGATGATGCGCAGTGACATCACGCGGGTCAGCAGCTGGTACAGGGGTCCACCGAGTCGCACGATCAGCAACGATAGGACGGATCAGACCCGTCGCGGCAGTTGCGCGCCGATCAATGGCGCAATCTTTTCCGCCATGTAGGTATGACCGGCGTCGGTGGGGTGCACGCCGTCGGGGCCGATGAGCTCGGGCCTGTCCACGAACCACCGGGCGGCGATCGGGTCGACGAACGTCGCGCCCGCCAGTTCCGCCTGATATTTGAGGGTGTCACGGATGCGCATGACCGCGGCGGGAACGTCGGCCGTCGGCCACGGCGGCCCGATCACGAGGAAGAGCGCGGACGGCGCGATCCGCCGGGCCAACAGAAACGTGCCGTAGACCAGCACCGACAACTGTGTCGGGTCGACGTTCTGATCGTTGCGCGAACCGAAGAACACCACCAGCGTGTCGTCGGGCTTGACCGTCGCGGCGGTCAGATCCTCGAAGAGGCTGCCCCGGTTGCCACGGGTGCCGTAGCCGGCTCCCCCTTCGGCGCCGACGACCGCTGTGGTCGACAATCCCTGCTCGGCCAGGATCTGCCAGGCCTGGGTGGTCCAGGATTTCTCGCCGAGCCCGCCTTCCGGGCCGCCGGTCGTGTACGAGTCGCCGATCACCGCGATGCGGTTGAGCGTGAAGCTGAGCGCGTCGATTTCCTTGTGCTCCATCGGCTTCGGATGCTGGCAACCGGTGACCACGAGAATGGCGATCGCCACCGCGACGGTCAGTGCGCTCCTCACCGCGCCGGCGTACGACCGTGAGAACATGGGCGCCAGAAGCGTCGTCACCCGGCGCGGGCCGTCATCACCTCGGACCTTTCGCGCGGGCGCGACACGGTGTGCAACCTGCCTGTCGCATCCGGGATCGACGCGGTGGGGCCGTTCAGCATGCTGCGCATCCATTTCCGGGCGGGCTCCTCGACAAAGTGGTACAGCATGACCGCGCCGATCAGCGCGGTGCCAAGCAAGGCAACCATTATGAGCTTGCCCGTGAAGTCCGATGACAGCGTCAGCCCGAATTGCTGCACCATCCAATTCCAGGTGGTGTGCACCAACTCGTGAACCATGTAGAGGCAGAACGACACATGCCCGAGGTACACGACCGGCCCCAGCGAAAGAAGCCAGGGCAGCGATCCGGCGCCGATGGCCAGGGTGAACAGCAGCGGCACGAACAGCACGTCGACCAGGCCGGCACCGTCGACGATTTTGGGCAGTGGGTGTGCGTCGAGTCGGTAGAGGATCGCGACGATCGCGGCGCCGAGCAGTAGTGCGGCGTACCCGGCGGCGCGCCGAGCCTGATCGCTTGGGTCGAGCTTGCGCACCGCCGCTGCGATCAGGGCGCCGGCGGTGAACTGCATGACGATCCGCGGCAGCCAACTCCACGGGGTATAGAACTGCCCCGACGCCAGCAGAAGCAGGATCGGCGGCATCACGGCGACGAAGGCCAGCGCGATCAGGCCCCTCGCCCTAGTCGACCGAGCGATGCGGAAGATCACCAGGATCAGACCGCCGAACAGCAGATAGGCCAGCCACTCCGCGCTGATCGACCACGCCGGCCCGTCCCAACTGGCGCCGTCGAAGTAGGGCACGAACCACAGTTGGACCATCAGCGCCTGGCGCAGATAGTTCGTCGCCGTCAATGTCTCGGCTGCCGGTGACGGCACCCGGCCGACCTGCAGGGTGAAGATGATCCACAGGGCCGCCAGATGCATCGTCACCAGGTAGACCGGCCACACGCGGGCCAGCCGAAGCCACAGGAAGCGAAGCGTGGCTCGCCACTCGAACGACGGTCCCATGCGGTCGAGATAGTTCCATGCCAGCACGAACCCGCTGAGCATGAAGAACAGGTCGACACCTTGGGCACCGCAGTTGAGCAGCGGCGCGAACGCCGATCGGAACCCCGGCACGGACTGCTCTAGCAGGGGTCGGAAGTGAAAGAGCACCACCCATACGGCGGCGACGATGCGCAGGCCGGAAAGGGCCTTGATTTCTCCGGTGCGCACAACACTCTCTTCGCGGAAGTCCGTAGCGTTTTCGTTCGGGGTCCTGCCTGATAACCACACCGGGTTGGTCCGCTCCCCTGACCACAGACCCCGGCAGCCACCGAAGGGTAGCAGCGGGGCTCGCCGCGGTTCAGGCCCGAAAAGTGCGCGCAGGCGGCGTGCGACGTTCGAAACCGTTGGTAACAAGGCACTTCGGCGACGACAGCAACATCGGTGAAAAGTTGTCCGACACGCCGATGAACCGACTCTGAACACACTCTTGACTGATTCCAGAAAACAGAGCATATTGGCAGCGTGTCCCCCACGCCTGACTACGCGGATCGGCTACGCGCCGCCGATCTTCGCGTGACCCGCCCGCGGCTTGCGGTGCTGGAGGCGGTCTACGGCAACCCCCACGCCGATACGGAGTCGATCTTCGGCGCGGTGCGTCGCGCCCTCCCCGATGTCTCGCGGCAGGCCGTCTACGACGTGCTCGCCGCGCTCACCACCGCGGGGCTGGTGCGCAAGATCCAGCCCTCCGGGTCAGTGGCCCGCTACGAGTCGCGTGTCGGCGACAACCACCATCACGTCGTATGCCGGTCGTGTGGCGTCATCGCCGACATCGACTGCGCCGTCGGCGAAGCGCCCTGTCTGACGCCGTCGGACCCGAAGGGCGCGTTGGACGGCTTCGTGCTCGACGAGGCCGAGGTCATCTACTGGGGCTTGTGCCCAGAGTGCTTGGTATCGCAGGTTTCCCGATCACAACCGTGATCACAGCCCAAATAACCCACCGGAAGGAACGCTGTGTCATCTGATACGTCCGACGCTCGCCCGCCTCATGATGATTCCAAGACAGCCAGCCACAGCGAGAGCGAGAACCCGGCTATCGATTCGCCGAAGCCGAAGTCGCACGCTCCTCTGACGAACCGGGACTGGTGGCCCAACCAGGTCGACGTGTCGGTGCTGCACAAGCAGAACGAGAAGGGCAACCCGCTCGGCCAGGACTTCAACTACGCCGAGGAATTCAAAAAGCTCGACCTCGAGGCCTTCAAGGCCGACGTCCACAAGCTGATCACCACCTCGCAGGACTGGTGGCCCGCCGACTACGGCAGCTACGCCGGCTTGTTCATCCGCATGAGCTGGCACGCCGCAGGCACCTACCGCATCTTCGACGGCCGCGGCGGCGCGGGCCAGGGTGCCCAGCGTTTCGCCCCGCTCAACAGCTGGCCGGACAACGCGAACCTGGACAAGGCGCGCCGTCTGCTGTGGCCGATCAAGCAGAAGTACGGCAACAAGATCTCCTGGGCCGACCTCATCGCGTACGCCGGAAACGCCGCACTCGAAGTATCGGGCTTCAAGACCAAGGGCTTCGCGTTCGGTCGCGAGGACATCTGGGAGCCCGAGGAGATGCTGTGGGGCCAGGAGGACACCTGGCTCGGTACCGATGCGCGCTACGGCGGCACCAACGACAGCGAGCGCAAGCTGGCCGAGCCGTTCGGCGCCACCACCATGGGCCTGATCTACGTCAACCCGGAGGGTCCCGAGGGTAAGCCGGACCCGGTCAAGGCCGCGCACGACATCCGCGAGACCTTCGGCCGGATGGCGATGAACGACGAGGAGACCGCGGCGCTGATCGTCGGTGGGCACACCCTCGGCAAGACCCACGGCGCCGGCGACGGCGATCTGGTCGGGCCGGAGCCGGAGGCCGCGCCGATCGAGCAGCAGGGTCTGGGCTGGAAGTGTGCGTTCGCGTCCGGCAAGGCCGGTGACACGATCACCAGCGGTCTCGAGGTGGTCTGGACCCCGACCCCGACCCAGTGGGGCAACGGGTACCTGCAGAACCTGTACGGCTACGAGTGGGAGCTGACCAAGAGTCCCGGTGGCGCTTGGCAATTCGAGGCCAAGGACGCCGAGGCGATCATTCCCGATCCGTTCGGCGGCCCGCCGCGTAAGCCGACGATGTTGGTCACCGACATCTCGATGCGGGAAGACCCGATCTACGGCCAGATCACCCGTCGCTGGCTCGACCATCCCGAGGAGATGGACGAGGCCTTCGCGAAGGCCTGGTTCAAGCTGATGCACCGCGACATGGGTCCGGTCAGCCGCTACCTGGGCCCGTGGATCCCCGAAGAGGAGATCTGGCAGGACCCGGTGCCGGCGGTGGACCACGAGTTGGTCGACGAGTCCGACATCGCCCAGCTCAAGAGCAAGTTGCTCGACTCAGGCCTGAGCGTGCAACAACTGATCAAGACCGCGTGGTCGTCGGCGTCGAGCTTCCGCGGCACCGACAAGCGCGGCGGCGCCAACGGCGCTCGGATCCGGTTGGAGCCGCAGAAGAACTGGGAGGCCAACGAGCCCGCCGAGTTGGCGCAGGTGCTTCCGGTGCTCGAGCGCATCCAGCAGGAGTTCAACAGCTCGGCGACCGGCGGCAAAAAGATCTCGCTGGCCGACATCATCGTGCTGGGCGGCTCGGCTGCGGTCGAGAAGGCTGCGCGTGACGGCGGTTTCGAGATCAACGTGCACTTCGCGCCGGGGCGCACCGACGCCACGCAGGAGGACACCGACGTGGAGTCCTTCGCGGTGCTCGAACCGCGGGCGGACGGCTTCCGTAACTTCGCGCGGGCGGGTGAGAAGGCTCCGCTGGAGCAGCTGCTGGTCGAGCGGGCCTACATGCTCGACCTGACCGCTCCTGAATTCGCGGTGCTGATCGGTGGTCTGCGGGTGCTGAACGTCAACCACGGCGGCAGCAAGCACGGCGTGTTCACCGACAAGCCGGGTGTGTTGAGCAACGACTTCTTCACGAACCTGCTCGACATGAGCACCGAGTGGAAGTCGGGTGCGGCGGAGAACGTCTACGAGGGTGTGGACCGCGCGACGGGACAGCTCAAATGGACGGCCACCGTCAACGACCTGGTGTTCGGCTCGAACTCGGTGCTGCGCGGCATCGCCGAGGTCTACGCCCAGGAAGACAGCAAGGACAAGTTCGTCGAGGACTTCGTCGCTGCCTGGGTGGAGGTCATGAACAACGATCGCTTCGACTTGGATTAACACCCCGAGTCTGATCGTCGATAACGAAATGCGGCACCCCGCGGGCTCATCGGGCTCGCGGGGTGTCGCGCCGTCTGCGCCGTTTCTGTTGCTGTCCATCCGCGGCGAGGACGCCGCCGCCGAGGATGAGTACCGAGCGATGATGCGCTTCGGCGGTCTGGATACGACGGGCGTGCGCCGGATCAATCTGCTCCACGACTCGCTGGGTTCCATCGACCTCGCCGACTGGTCGGGCATCATCCTCGGCGGCGGACCGTACAACGTCAGCGATGCGCCGGAGTCGAAATCGACAACGCAACGACGGGTCGAGGCGGAGCTACTCGACTTGATCCGGCGCGTCGTGGAGGCGGACTACCCGTTCCTGGGATGCTGTTACGGCGTAGGCACATTGGGCACCGTCATCGGGGCTGTCATCGACCGTACGTACCCGGAACCCGTCGGCGGCATGAAGATCACGGTCACCGACGCGGGACGCGACGATCCACTCTTCGCCGAGCTGCCCGATGTCTTCGATGCCTACGGCGGACACAAGGAGGCCGCGGCGGTGCTGCCACCCGAGGCACTGTGCCTGGCGACCTCACCGCAATGTCCGGTTCAGGCGTTTCGGGTCAGACAGAACGTCTACGCCACACAATTCCATCCCGAGCTCGACCTGGACGGCCTCGACGTCCGCCTCGATGCCTACAAGAACCATGGTTACTTCGCACCGGAGTCGGCGGAGCAGTTGAAACTCGAAGCGCGGCAATGGAAAGTGCGCTATCCGCAGACCATTCTGCGCCGGTTCGTGGACCGGTATGCGCGCTGACGGTTGGTCTTCCTGCTGCCGGGGCACTCCAGGGTGATGCACACCGTCGAGTACTCCCCCGGCCGGTCCGCAGATGTCTACGGCGATCCGGCGCAACCGACAGTCCTGATGTGGCACGGCGCCCAGACCGATTCGCGCACTGCGATGCGACCGCTGGCCGAACGGGTGCACGCGCACGGGCTCGCGGTCGTGCTGGCCGACTGGGACTCACACGCCGATGACCGTGGCCGTGCCGACCTGCTGGCGTCGGCGTCGCATGCGCGCGAACACGCCGGGAATGCGCCGTTGGTCGTCGTCGGGTGGTCGATGGGTGGCCTGGCGGCGGCGGGCCTGACGATTCACGCCCGTGAGTTCGGCGTCGCCCATACCGTGTGCCTGGCGGGCGCATTCGTTGTCACGGACCCTGTCAGCGGCGCGCCGTTGCCTGGTTCGTTGGACGGTGACCCCGCCCCCTTCACGCTGTTGCACGGTGCGCACGACGACGTCGTACCCGCCTCGGTGAGCCGTGATTTCGCCGAGACGCTCTCGGGTACGGGCTGGCCGGTCTCGTGCGTCGTGCTGGAGGCCGATCACGGCTCGATCGCGGGTGCGACATACGACCCTGCCGCCGACCGTTATTCGGCCGCGACCGATGAGGCGTCGCTGGCCGTCGCTGCGGATGTGGCGGCGCGGATCGCTGCGGTGCTGTGATCACTCCGCGGTGTCGATGCGATGGGCCCATCGCAGGTGGCCGCCGCCCATGTCGGTACACACGAACGCCACACCGTCGGAGCCTTGAGCCGACGCGTTCTGTTGGGTGCAGTCCATCGCGACGTTGTAGATACCGATGAGCGGCCCAGCGGGTGTCCACACGCCCACCCGGTTGCAGACGAACGTCGCGCCATCGGAACCGAGCCCGTAGTTGAAGTACTTGCCGGGCTTGCACGGCGCTCCCCCGATGACGTTGCGGGCGACGTTGGGCACGCAGTCGGCGGAATAGCAGACCGCGTCGGCCTCGGGGGCCAGGGCGATGGGTGCCGCCGCGGTTGTGAGGGCCGCTGCCAGCGCCGCGGCGACGTGTGAGCGCGCCATTTTTCGATGGTGACATCTCACCGCTAAGTTTTGTCAGGAATCGCTTGACCTCAACAATGGTTTAGGTCGCAGAGTCGGTACATGACCAGCTCAACGACACAGGAACTGACCCGACTACGCGACGACCTGTGGCAGACGCGAATGGACACGCCGTTTCCCGGCCTCACCACGCACGCATATCTGTGGCGTGGGCCGCGCGGCAATGTGCTGTTCTACAGTCCTGCCACCGAGGCCGAGTTCGATGCGATCGACGCACTCGGCGGGGTCAGCGCGCAGTACCTGTCCCATCTCGACGAGGCGGGGCCGAACCTGGCCCGGATCGCGGAACGGTTCGGGCGCCGGTTGCACGCGCCGGAGGCGGAACTGGAGGCGATCACCAAGCACGCCCGCGTCGACGTGGCCATCGGAAACGTGCGGCACGTCGACGACAACGGTGTGGAGGTGCTTCCCACGCCGGGTCATTCACCAGGCAGCACAAGCTATCTCGTGACCGGTGTGACCGGCGAGCGTTACCTGTTCACGGGCGACACCATGTTCCTCACGGCCTCGGGAACCTGGGCGACGTTCCTGGTGCCGGGCCGCGGCGACGCCGGCCAGCTGCGCGCGAGTGTGGAGCTGCTGGGCACCGTCGATCCCGACCTGGTGATCTCGAGCGCGTTCGGTGGTAAGACGGCGTGGGCGGTCGTCGATTCGCGGTCGTGGGCCGACTGCGTGGCACAGGCGCTGGCGACCGTGCCTTCATAGACCGGTGCGCGTAGCGGTTTCGTGCCGCGATTTCTGCAGGATGGTTGTGATTCCGGAAAATCCGCAGCCCTGCTGCAGATTTCGGTGGATTCGGCTGGCCGGTCAGACCTCAGCACTCACCGGCGCGGTGGCCGCTGATCGTCGGGGTCGTTGGGGTCCGGGTCGCCGAACCACCGCCACGGCGTGTGCTGATCGTAGGTGTCGTGCCAACTCCACCACTCGTAGGGCGGACCCTGCGGATAGCCCTCGGGTGAGTCCTCCCAATCCTCCTGCCGGCCAAGTGCCGTCACGTCGAGTAGGTTCCAGGTGTTGACGAACACCTCGTCGCCGCGGCCGTTGACGAAGTATGTGCGGTAGATGCGATTCGCGTCGTCGCGGATGAAGACGTTGGTGCCGTGCCAGTCCTTGACGCCGAAGTCGGCGTCGAAGGCTGCGCCCTTGCTGGGGAGGATCGTGTACCACGGGTGGTGCCAACCCATCTTGGTCTTCATGCGCTCGAGGTCGGCCTGTGAAGCGCGGGACGCGTAGACGAACGTGGTGTCGCGGGCGTTGAGGTGAGCGAGGTTCGGCACATGGTCGGCCATCAAAGAGCAACCGGTGCAGCCGTGTTCGGGCCAGTCGCCCGTCCCGGGCTCGATGAAGGCGCGGTACACGATCAGCTGCCGGCGGCCGTCGAACAAGTCGAGCAGGCTGACCTCGCCCTGGGGACCGCCGAACGTGTAGTTCTTGTCGACGGCCATCCACGGCATCCGGCGGCGTTGGGCCGCCAGCGCGTCGCGGGCGCGCATGAGTTCCTTCTCTTTGACGAGCATCTCTTTCCAGGCCCTCGTCCACTCTTCCTCGGAGACGACCGGGGGCGTGTTCATCGCCGTCATGACGCCGCCTCCAAACCGCTCTTGAGGTTCGCCAGTTTCCACGGCCATCCGCCCGAGATCAAGTTGCGCACAGTACTTTCCGGCGGGAAATCGTCGTGCACGACTGTCAGCTTCACCTGGCCGTCCTCGACCGGTTCGATGTCGAAGGTGACCTTCGACCTCCGCTCGGTGGCGGCCTTCTTCACGACGTCTTCATCGAGGCCCAGGGCCGTCAGTTCGGGTACGAAGGTGTGGAAGGTGAACGCGAGCCTGCGATACGGCTCCGATTCGAGTATCACTTGCTCGGCGTCCTTGATCTCCAGGCCGCTGCAGTCGGACCACACATACTCCGAGCCCTTTTGGAAATCCGACACCAAGGCATGACCCATGTACCGGTTGGAGAATGCGGGGTCGGTGATGGCCTGCCACAGGCGCTCAGGCGTGGTTCGGATGTAGGTGACGTAGACGAACTCGCTACTGCTCATCGGGTGGGTCTCCAATGCTGTCTTGAGGTCCGCGAGCGTCTGCACACGCGCGCGGTCGTATCGATTGATCCAGCGGTCGGCGATCGCGTTGATCGGTTCTGCGTTGAGGTAGTGCAGCTTCTCCCGCCCTCGCCACAAAGTTGTGATGAGGTTGGCCGCTTCGAGCACGGCGAGGTGCTTGCTTACCGACTGGCGAGCCATCGACAGCCCCGAGCACAGATCCCGCAGTGATTGGCCGTTGCAGTCGTTGAGGCTGTCGAGAAGCAAGCGCCGGTTCGGATCGGCCAGCGCTTTGAATACGTCGTCCATCCCTGCCGCCTGGTTATATGCAGCCGTTTGGCTGCATGTCTGACAATAGGCAGCCCTGCGGCTGCGTGTCAATGGTCAGGACGTCATCAGCCCTCGCCGAACGTGCACTCAGCGCGAAAAATGGCAGCGAAATCGATCTCACCGCACGTTCGGCGGTCTAGTCCGATGCGCTGAGTTCCCGGAAGCGCAACAGCGCTTGGTCGCGGTCCTCGGGGTCGAAGGTCTCGATGTGCGTGACGTGATCGCCATCCAAGAGATTGATCATGAGGAACGGAAGTTCGATCGCGAGGCCGTCATTCGACGTGCCTCTGATCACGACGTGAACCGTGACGCCGATGGACGAGTGGGCGAGAATATCGGCCGATTCAATGCAGAAGTCGGGCGCCAGCGAGGCCATTGTTCGGATCGATGCGATGTAGTCGGCGGTGGTGGTACCTAGCTGTCGGTGATTGATATAACTCGCGCCTGCGCACACCGCGGTAAGCGCATCCCACTCATGGCGGTTCGTCATCTCGATGACTTTGCGATGCGCTTCGATTACTTCCGGATATTCGACCTCCCCCAAGGCGATCCAGCGGTCGTCCAGCCCTTTCATCGCGACGTCGAGGTCGTCACTGTCGAAAATGACTGACCGGCAGACCATTCCATCTTCAGTAACTTCGGTTATCGATAGATCTTCGACGGCGACGGGCTGGCCCGGAGCGTCGGTGTCGCGGAACCAGTCACGGCATAGCACCAAATGCCGTCCGCGGATGGCGATCGGTTCATATGTCCACTGCCAACTTCCAGGTGCTTCGGACAGCATGGTCGGCACGAAGTCCTGTCGGAGTGATCCCGAGTCGCGCAGACCTTTTCGGCGGTCGTCGTATCGCCCATCTTCCGCGATGTAGGAACAAAATGCGTCGAGGTCTCGAGAAGCGAATGCGTCTACCAACCTCGCGCGGGTGCGTGTCGCCGCGTTTGTGAGACGATGTGCCGGCCGCTCGAGCTCGCCGAAGTTCGCTAGGGCGGCGTCGATTTCGGCTTCGTCGAAAACTTCACAGCGACTGATCGCATCACCGTCGACGGTGAGCAGTACGACCTCACGCCATTCACCGTCGAAACCCTCGCGCGACGTCGCCGTGACCACCTGGGTGACGACTGCCCCGAGATCACCGAGTCGATGGACGACCTCGGCGTATGCGTGGATCCGCGGAACAACATCCCATGTGGCATTGACCAACGAGGTCTGTTCACCGGGTGCGAATGCGGTGCCTCCACGGCGGTGGTCGATATTGACCCAGTCCGGGGTGGTGCGGAACAGTTCCCTCCGGTTGAAGGCGGCGTAGCCATCGGCGATCGCTGACCAAGTACGGGCGTGTGCGGCCGCTTCGCCGGCGAGGTAACGGGTTTCGAGTTCTTCGAAGGCGGCAGCAAGGTCGTCGCTGTCGAAGTTGACGAAGTCACCCATCAAGCCGTCTTCGTTGATCTCGACGATTGCCAGGTGTTCTATCGTGACTGGCCGGGTGTCATCGTTGGTGTCGCGATAGAATTGGTGGACGAGGGAAAGTCGCGACCCTCTGATCGCGATATGGTCAATGTTCAGCCGCCACGTCCGTGGCGCTTCGAAGAGCGCCTGGGCAGCCCTCTTGCGGTCTGACCGATCATGGAGAGCCTGCAGGCCTTTTCGGCGGTCATCGATTCGTCCGTCGGGCGATGTGAGCGCCAGGAATTGTTCAATGTCACGGTGATTGAACGCGTCGGCGAGGCGCTCCCACATTCGGGTCGCGGTGTTCTCAATGCGTAGTGCATGGCTGAGTTCATCGAACCGCGTAAGCGCTTCTTCGAGGTCCTCCGGGTCGAACATCTCGAAGCGATCGGGACGGTTTCCGTCGACTGTCACGACTGCTATCTCGCGGTACTCGAAGGAGAAGCCTTCTTTGAAACTCCCCTTCACCACCTGATCAACTACTGCTCCACGTTCATTCAGCCGATGTACACGCGGTATACGCACCAGTACATCCGGCGCGAAGTCCCACGCAGCACCGAGGTTTGCGGTCAGGTCGCCTGCCTCGATCGTGGCGGTCACGCGGTGATCAACCCAAGCGGGTGGCGGCGAGGGAATTTCACGGCGGTTGAAAGCAGCGAACGCCTCGGCAATGGCCGTCCACGTTCGTGAGTATGGAGCGGCCTCGCCAGCGACATAACGGTATTCGAGTTCTTCAATGGCGCTCGTGAGGCCATCGGCGTCGAAGTCGACCGTGTCGTGTACGACCGTGTTGTCGCGCATCTCCGTAACGGTCAGTATCTCCACAACAATCTGGCCGTCGTCAGTAGCTGAATCACGGTAGCGCTGGCGCATGAGCGCCAGACGCGATCCTCGAACAGCGATGGGCTCGACTTCAATGCGCCAGCCGGCAGGCGCGGTCGTGAACATTGCTTCTACTGCTCGGCGTCGTTCAAGGCCTCTGAACGAACCGCGCAGGCCGCTTCGGCGGTCCTCCAAGCATCCGTCAACGCTGAGGAGGCTCAGCACCGTCTCGACATCGCGTCCATTGAATGCGTCCACCACCACAGTCCAGAAGCACGTCGCCGCATTCTCTATCAGCGGCGCTTGGCTGAGCTCGTCTAAGCGCGCGAACGCGGCGTCGAGATTGTCCGCGTCGAACATCTCGAAGCGGTCGGTGCGGTCGCCGTCGACCGTGACAAGCACCAGCTCGCGGTAGTCAAAGGGGAATCCCTTATCCGAGTGTCCCTGCACCGTGTGGTCGATGACCGCTCCGAGCTTCGTGAGTCGGTGCACGGTTGCGATTCGGAACCTGATGTCGGGTGCCATTTCCCAGGCCGCGCGCAGATTCGCAGTCAGGTCCGCTGGCTCGATGGTGGCGATCAAGCGATGATCTACCTATGCGGGCGTTGTGCCGGGCGCCTCGTGGCGGTTGACCACGGCGTACGACTCTGCAATCGCTAACCATGTGTGCGAAAACCGCGCTGCTTCGCCGGCGGCGAAACGACGGTCGAGATCCTCGAAGGCAGCGTCCGCATCCTCGGGATCGAAGAAAATTGTGTGCAGGTTTGCTTCACTGTCGGCGACTTCGGTCAGCACGACCAACTCGATTGTGATTGGCCGTGTCGGATCGTCGGTGTCTCGGAAGGTTTCTCGAGTCAGCGCTAGGCGACCACCCCTAACAGCGATCGGTTCGATGCTTATCTTCCAGCTGGCCGGTGTTTCGGAAAGAACCGCGAGCGCGTACTGCGCATCGGTGATTCCCGCGTCACGCAACCCTCGACGACGGTCCTCATAGCGGCCGACGGCACCCGCAGCGAAGGTTTCCGTGTCTCGGAGGTTGTATGCCTCGGCGACTCTGGCTCGCAGCCGAACCGCCGCGTTATCGAGTCCTAGCGGTGGTCCAACGAGTTCATCGAGTCTCGCAAAGGCGAAATCGAGGTCGCCTTCGTCGAACAGCTCACACCGTTGCACTGACTCTCCCGCGAAAGTGAGCAGTTGAAGAAATCGCCACTCGGCCTGAAAGCCATCGTGTGAAGTCGCGCCGACCACCGATGTCACGAGCACCGCGGCGTCGCTGAGACGATGCACAACTTCGATGTGAGCATTCAAGTCGGGCGTTACATCCCACACGTCGGGATGCGATGCGGCCGCTGAGGTGGTGGACGCGAAAGGTGTACCTTTCCGATGGTCAGCGAACGCCCAACCCCTGTCGAAATGCTCATGACGGTTGAGCGCGGCATAGCCCTGCGTCACGACCGTCCACGTGCGTGCGTGCGCCGCTGCCTCCCCCGAGGCATACATCGCGTCAAGCTCTGCGAACGCGGCGTCAACATCGTCGAGATCGAACACGGTGTTCGAGACCAGTCGGTTCGCGGCGTCGGACTCGACGATCATGAGCGCCTCTGCAGCGATCTCGCCGCTCGGCAGTTCGGTTGCTGCGAAACGGCTCTGGCATAACGCGAGGCGCTCGCCTCGAGTCGCGATGACGATGGATCCGGCGTTCCGCAAGCCAACCTCGCCGACCGACCGCATGTTTTCTAGATGTATCGCCCGGCCTCGCCGCACGCCGGCGTTCACGACATGGCGCCGGTCGTATGACGTGAAGTCATCGGTCATGACATCTCGCATCACATCCCAGTCCCGTGCGTCGAAGCACGCCCAAGCTCGTGCTAACGCACGGCTGGCCATGTTTTCCGGTCGGTGCGCGGAGTCGCTCAACTCATCGAATTTCGCGATGGCAGTGTCCAGATCGACCTCTTCGAACAGGTCGCAGCGGTTCGTGCCGTCGGGGCCATTCATCGTCAGGAGGGCGACCATTCGCCACTCGGCATAGAAGCCGTCCGAGGAACTGCCGTACGCCGTATGCGTGAGCACGGCGCCGCGATCGCTCAATCGATGGACGCACTCGACATACATCTTGTTATTCGGTGTGACATCCCACCCCGACCGCAGGTATGCGGCAAGGCCATCGCCGGCGAAGGTTTCGCGCACTCGGTGATCGGTCGTGACCCAATTCGACAAGACAGGAACCTCGTGGCGGTTGAACCTGGTGTAGGCATGCGCGATGCCCGACCAAACCTGGGCATACCTGGCCGCCTCCCCTGTGAGGTAGCGAGCGTCGAGTTCTGCGAAGGCTTTGTCGAGGTCATCGGCATCGAACACGACGAAAGCCGCGATCCGGTTGTCCAGGCAGGACTCGATGAGAACGAGGGCCTCCGTCCGATACGTGTCGGGTCGTGTATCCCTGCCGCGCAGGAGGACTCGAGTTAGCGCCAGGTGCTGACCGCGAATCGCGAGAATGGTCGATGCCACCGTGGTCGTACCCATATCGGCGGTCGCGCGGATGTTCTCAATATCGGCATCCCGGCCCCTCAAGACGCCCGTACCAACGACCCGACGACGATCGTCGTGAAGGAGGTCGTCAACGAGGAGTTGCGACATCGCGTTCCAGTCGCGCTTGATGAACAGTGCGCGGAAGCGCTCGTCGAGTCGAGTCGCGGTGTTGGTCAATCGTGGCTGCGGTCGAGTGAGCTCATCGAATCGAGCGATGGCGGCGCCTAGGTCTTTCTCGTCGAACAGCTCGACCCGGCTCAGCAGATCACCATCGAAGGTCACAATCGTGATGACTCGCCATTCGGCGGTGAAGCCGTCCTGCGAAGTACCGGTTGCCACCCGAGTGACGACGGCGCCGAGATCGTTGAGCCTGTGCACGACCTCGACGTAATTGGTGATGTCCGGCGCCAACTCCCATGGGGTGCGCACATAGGGGAAGAGTTGGCCCTGCGCGATTGGAGTACCGCTCCGGTGATCGATGTTGACCCAGTCGGGTGTTGTCGCGGGCAGCTCGCGACGGTTGAACGCGGCGAATGCCTTCGCGAGGAGGGTCCAAGTGAGGCGGTGTGGGGTCCCTTCGCCGGCTGCGAAACGGACGTCGAGTTCCTGGAGGGCGGCGTCGATGGCGTCGCGGTCGAACATCACGCATGCCGCGATCCGGCCCTCGACGTCGGACTCAACGACCGCGAGGATTTCGGTATGGAAGGCCTCAGGGCGCTGGTCGCGGCCCGAAGTCCGGAAACGGTTCAACGCCAGGCGATCACCACGGAGGGCGATCACGGTTGATGTCAGGGCACGGGTGCCGACACCGGCTACGGCCTGCCAGTCGGCGACGTTGAGTCGTGGTCCTTGGCGTGTCCCTACACCGACGAGCGGTCTGTTGTCGTCGGTGCGGACATTCTCGGCGAGAGTGTCGGCCATGCCGTCCCAGTCGCGGGCGCCGAAGCATTCGCAGAACCGATCTGCCGCTTGGCTCGCGGCGTTGGTCAGTTTCTGCGCCGCTGCGATGACCTCGTCGAAGCGGGCGAGCGCCGCGTCGAGGTCGGCAAGATCGAACAACTCTGAGCGGCTGATCACACCGCCCTCGACCACCAGGACATTGATCATCCGCCACTCGGCATCGAAGCCGTCTGGTGAAGTGCCAGAACCTACATGGGTTACGACGGCGCCGGTAGGCGTGATGCGATGAACGGCTTCGACATGGGTACTGATGTTCGTGAGCGTGTCGAATGTGTCCCGCAGGTAAGGGATCAACCCGCCCGAGTTGATCATCGGTAGCCGACGGTGATCAACGTTGACCACATTCGGCGATGTAAAGGCCAGTTCCCCCCGACTGGCGGCTGCATATCCGCGAGCGATCACCGACCATGTCTGCGCCGATCCCGATGCTTCCCCCGCAAGATATCGCTTTTCGAGTTCAACCAGTGCGGCATCCAAGTCGTCGCCGTCGAACACCACGGTCGATGTCATGACTTGTTGTTCTGCGTCCAGTTCGACGAGATTGAGCACGTCGGTGTGAAATCGTTCGCTTCGAACACGGGCCAGAACGAGGCGCTGGCCACGGGTCGCGACGATGGTCGAGGTGATGTCGCCAGTGCCCACCTCGGCGACTGCTCGCATGTTGGCGACGAAAGCTTCGCGGCCGCGGCGCATTCCGTCGTTGATGATGCGTCTACGGTCCTCGGCATAGATATCGAGCGCCAGTAACTCCCCTATCGCGGTCCAGTCGCGCTCGTCGAAGCGCCTCCAAAGCCGCTCCACCATCTGATAGGCGGCGTTCACAGACCGGGGTGCGGGGCGCGTCAGTTTGTCGAAGCGAGCGAGTGCGTCGTCGAGGTCGGCTAAATCGAACAACTCGCTGCGGTTGACGCGGCCACCGTCGACGGTCGAGAGACTCACTTCCCGCCACTCGGCTTGGAAGCCCTCGGTCGACGTTCCTCTGGCGACATACGTGACGACCGCTCCGAGGTCATTGAGCTGATGTACTGCCTCGATGTAGAGCGCGGCGTCAGGCATATCCGCCTGAGCTGCGTTGGTGTACGACGCCATCTCGCCAGGCGCGAACGCGACGCTGCGTCGGTGATCGACGTTCACCCAGTCCGTTGCGAACTCGGGTAGCTTGTGCGCGTTCACCGCGGCGAACACGTCGACGATCACCGACCATGTGTCGGCGTACGCGCCGGCTTCGCCAGCAATATAACGCGATTCGAGTTCTTGGAACGCAGCGTCCATGTCGGAGACATCGAACATGAGACACGTCGAGATCCGATTGGAAGCGTCAGTCTCACCTATGCCAAGCACGTCGTTGTGGTACGAGTCATCACCGGTCGAGATGAGGAAACGGCCCAAGACCAGGCGCTCGCCTCGTGTCGCGATCACGGTCGATGTGATGCTCGTGAAACCTACCTCGGCTACCGACTGCCAGTCGCCGATGTTGAGGGCCCGCCCGAATCGCAAACCGGCGCCCATCACAGGGCGGCGATCGACGGCCGCGACGTCATCGGCCAGCACTTCTGCCATAGCACCCCAGTCGCGAGCGGCGAAGCACGTCTGGAAGCGGTCGACAGCCCGGCTCGCCGTGTTCTCGAGAATGGGCGCAGCTGGCCGGTCGAGTTCGTCGAAACGTGCGAGTGCGGCGTCGAGATCCGCCTCGTCGAACAACTCGTTACGATTGACGAGCCCTTTATCGACGGTCGACAGGCTGACACCCCGCCACTCAGCCTGAAAGCCTTGCGCAGACGTCCCTTTGGCGACGTACGATACGACCGCCCCGCGGTTGTTCAGGCGATGTACCGCCTCGACGAAAGTTTTGAGGTCGGCGGTGTTGCTATGAGCAGCTTGGGTGTATGAACCTAGTTCGCCGGGTGCAAATGCGACCGCGCGCCGGTGATCGAGAGTTACGCAGTCTTGCGTGACTGCCGGAAGCTCGCCCCGGTTGACGGCGGCGAACGTCTCGAGGATCGCCGACCAGGTCTGCGCATATGCAGCCGCTTCGCCAGCGAGGTAACGTGATTCGAGTTCTTGGAGAGCGGCGCCGAGGTCGACATCATCGAAACAGACCATCACCGCCAATCGATTGCCCGGGTCTATCTCGACAACGCCGAGCATTTGACTCCCGATTTCACCGGGGGGTGTGTTGCTGTTGATGGTGTGGACACGACTGAGCACGAGACGTTCGCCACGAGTCGCTAGGACGGCCGACGCCACTTCTTGAGCACCGCCGACATCGGCCGCCGACTGGCTGTCGGCCAAGTGCACATTGCGACCATGGCGTTCACCGGCATTTACGACCCGGCGACGATCGTCGGTGATCACATCGTCGGCCAATGTCTCCGCCATGGCAGCCCAGTCGCGTGCCCCAAAGGCTGCGCAATAGCGATCGAGCACCTCACTCGCAGCGTTTTTCAGAACGGCAGGTTGGTTCAAGTCCTCGAACCGCGTGAGTGCCGCATCGAGATCGGTCTCGTCGAAGAGCTCCGACCGGTTGATCGAGTCGCCTTCCACCGTCGACATCCCGATCTCTCGCCACTCGGCACTGAATCCGTCGCGAGACGTCCCCTTGATGACGCGGGTAACTACCGCTCCTATGTCTGTGAGCCGATGTACGGCTTCGACGTAGATTTTGATGTCCTCCTCGAGGACATCCCACGTCGCCTTCAAGAACGGCGCGAGCTCGTTCGGTGCGAACGACGTCACCCGCCGGTGGTCGACGTTGACCCAGTTCGGTGTCGTTGAGGGCAATTCGCGACGCAGCACGGCGGCGTAGGCGCCCGCGATGACCGACCATGCTGGTCCGTGAGCGGCTGCTTCGCCTGCGAGGTAACGACGTTCGAGTTCGTCGAAGGCAGCATCGATGTCATTGACATCGAACACAACCACCGCTGAAAATCGTTCCTCGTCGTCAACCTCGACGACTTGCAGGAGATCGGATTGACTCGCCCCCGGGTCGGGGCCCGCGGCGTGGAGATGCAGCAGCGCGAGGCGTTCGCCTCGCATGGCGACGGTGCTCAATGACAGCTTCGCCCACAGTCCGACGTCGACGACCGCCTGGACGTCTTCGATCGCGTGGGCTCGGCCATGCCGCACACCCGAATTGACGATTCGGCGGCGGTCATCCAAGAAGTAGGTCTCGGCAAATGAGTCCGATATGGCGTCCCAGTCGTCCGCCTTGAAATGCGCCAAGAATACTTCGCCCGCTCTGCTAGCGGCGTTTTCGAGCTGTGACCCTCGCCGGTTCAAGCTTTCAAATCGTGCGATTGCTGCCTGGAGGTCGTCTTCATCGAAGAGCTCACATCCGCTCACCAGTGAGCCGTCGACCGTCATCAGGTTGAGCATCCGCCATTCGGCCGGAAAGCCGTCGGGCGAGGTTCCGCGCGAGACCTGCATGCAGAGTGCCCCATGGTCATCGAGGCGATGCACTTTCTCAATGTGACTCTGGAGATCTGGCGTGACATCCCAAATCGAGGCTACGACTGCACCGAGATCCGTTCCGGCGAGCGGTGTTCCTCGTCGATGGTCGATTGTCAGCCAATCCGACGTTGACGGAGGGATCTCGTGTCGAGCCAGACTCGCGAAGACACCGGAGATGACCGACCATGTCCGCGCATGAATGACGGCCTCCCCCGCCATGTAACGAGCTTCGAGTTCCTCAAAGGCAGCGTCGAAGTCGTCGGGATCCAGGCACACGTAACCCACGAGGCGGCCCTCGTTGTCGATCTCGACGACATCGAGGACGTCCGCGTGAAAGTCGTCGGCGCCTGAGAATTGCGTGCGGCTGAGGGCGAGCCGCTCGCCGCGTACTGCAATGACGGCTGACGACACCGTTGTGACCCCGATGTCAGCCATCGCTTGCAAGTTAGCGATCTCATCGTCCCGACCACGTAGCAATGGCGAGCTGACGACCTGTCGTCGGTCTTCGACGAGGCTTTCATCGGTCAGTAGCACCTTCAGAGCGTCCCAGTCACGCCGGACGAAGAACGTCCGGAATCTTTCTGCCGCCCGGCTCGCGGCGTTCTGGAGGCGTGGCCGCGGATGACTCAGCTGATCGAACTCCGCTAAAGCGACATCCAGATCGGCTTCGTCGAAGATCTCGCAGCGACTGAGCAACTCGCCCTCGATCGTCAGAAGATCGATCTCCCGCCACTCTGCGTAGAAGCCGTCACGGGAAGTGCCGCTGACCGTCCTCGTCACGACCGCACCTAGCTCAGAGATCGCATGCACTGCCTCGACGTAGATGTCGACGTCGGGCGTGTCAACCTGGGATGTCCGTATGTAAGCACCGAGCCGGCCGGCTGTGATCGGTGCCAACCGTCTGCGGTCGACGTTCACCCAGTCCGGGGTAGTCGGGGCAAGTTCATTGTGGTTGAGGCCGGCATATCCTTTGGCAATCACGGTCCATGTGCGTGCGTAAGGGGCGGCCTCCCCGGCGACGTACCGAGACTCCAACTCGGCCATCGCAGAGTCAAAATCGTCCACATCGAAGGTCACTCCTGCGCAGATGCGATCGTCGGAGCCGATCTCGACAAGGCTCAGATCTTCGGTGTGATAACCCTCGCTGGACGAGCTCCTGCCCGAGTACCGAGTGCGCAGCAACGCTAGTCGCTCGCCGCGCGTAGCGAGGACAACAGAGCCGATCGTTCTAGCGCCGAGCCCCGCGCCTGCCTGCATACTCGCAAGAGTTGCGTTCCTGCCCCGTCGGACTTCGGTATTCACCACCCGGCGGCGATCGTCGACGGTTATGTCCTCAGCCATCAGCTCGCCGGCAGCGTCCCAGTCGTGGTTTGCGAAATGCTCTCGCATGCGGTGGTGCGCACGACTCGCCGCGTTCTCCCGCGGTGTCGGAGTGCTGAGCTGGTCGAACCGCGTCAGCGCCGTATCGACGTCTTGTTCGTCGAATAGCTCGTACCGCTGGAGTTGGTTGCCTTCGATCAGCAGGATGTTGACTCCGCGCCACTCGGCTTCGAAGCCGCCTTGCCCGGTGCCGTGCGAGCTATAGGTCGCGACGACACCCCGATCGCTGAGCCGATGCACCGCCTCGATGTAAGTGCGGACATCCGGCGTGAACTCTCTCTGCGTCAGGGTTGCGGGTGTGAGGTGACCCGGTGCATACCGTGTCAGCCGGCGGTAGTCGGCGCTCGGACAGTTCACCCCACTGAAATCGTGTCGGTTGAACGCGGCGGTCAACTGTGTGACTGTCGACCACGTACGCGCGCAAGGTTCTGCTTCGCCTGCGCCGTACCGGGCATCGAGTTCTGCGAAAGCAGCGTCATAATCGTCGTAATCCAAGCCGATCATCGCCGTGATCAGCCCAGCGTCGCCGACTTCGTAGAGGGCAAGCGCTTCGGTCGCGAAAGCTTCCGGACGCGTATCGTGCCCTCGGAATATGAGGTGGGTCAAACAGAGTCGATCTCCTCTCACAGCCAGCGGTATTGCGGAGATCTGTGCCACGCCCAACGCTGCAAGCTGGCGGAAATTGGCCATCGCGGTTTCACGGTCGTTTTCGCCGACATGGCGCAACCCACGCCTGCGATCCTCGAAATGGATATCACTTACGAGTAATGAGCCGATTCCGTCCCAGTCCCGGCCGGCAAAAAGATCACAGAACCGACCGGTCGCCCGTGTCGCACCATTCTCAAGCAGCGACCGCGTATGGAGCCCTTCCTGCTGGTTGTACAGGGCGTCCAACTCCGCGAGCGCAGCCTCCATGTCGTCCAAGTCGAACCACACCTGCAGCGAAACCCTGCCGGAGTCGTCGATTCCGTATATCTGCAAGAATTCGTCCTGTGGTGCGCCAGGAATCACGTCTGTGCTGCCCACGAACAGTCGAGCGAGCGCCAAGCGTTCGCCTCTCACGGCGATGACCGATTGAGTAACCCGAATGTTGCCGCTCGCCTCGAAGAGGAGCCTGCTGTGGCGCACCCAGTCGCCGCCCGGCAGATCATCCAGGGTGAAGCCGACGATCCTGCGGCGGCTTTCTACCACAGTCCCCGGGGCAAAGAGCCCCTCGGACTCGTCCCAGGACTTGCGGTCGATTGCGCTGATTACTCGCTGACCCACTTCGACGCACGCATTCGTCAACTCGACAGCAGGTCGCTCGGCTTCGCTCGGCCTGGTCGCATCGTGGGAGCCCAGCACCTTCCGTGCCTTCTCTGTAAGCGCCGCAGCGCCTTTGCGGTCATACAATGCGACCGCCTGCTCGGCCGCAGCGCGCATGCCGGCGGTGTTGCCGGCGATACGCAACACCGTTGCCAGCGCCAGGCAGGCATCACCGTGGTCGACCAGGGCATCGGTCACCGCAGCCAGGCTCACGGCCTCCTCGGCGACCTCCCTGGCCCGATCGTGAGCACCGGCCCGTGCCAGCAGCTGGGCCCTGACCGACCTCCAGGCACTTGACGCCTTCGACCCGTGACCAGCGAGACGCTCGCTCACCGAGCACAATTCGTCCGCCTCGGCGTCTCGGTCCAACGCCAGGCAGGTCCTCGCCAACAACGCCGCCGTGTCCGCGGTGTCGGTGTCGAGGCCCATGCGACGGAAACCCTCGTAAGCCCGGCGCAGATACGGTTCGGCGGCCGCCGCATCATCGGAGACCAACTCGATGATGCCCGCGAACTGGTCCACCTCTAAAAGCGCGTGGCGCAAACCGAGTTCGGTCAACGTCCGTCTCGCCGACTCGATCAGGCGCCGACCCTCGGCGGCCCGGCCCCGGAACGCATCCAGCACAGCCTGGCACCGCGTGGACGTCGCCTCCACCAGCGGTGACCCCGTCGTGATCCGCAGCAGCCGCACCACATCCAGGCACCGCCCGCCCGCACGCGGAACCGGATTGGGTCCCCACAGCGCCGCCAACGGCGCTCCCGCGAGCACCGCGTTCACCCGGCTGTGTTCATGTGCTCGCCGTGCCGCCGTCAACGCCTGGTCCAAAGCCGTTTCGCAGTCCCCGATTCGACCGAGGCGCGCCAGGCAGCCCGCGCGGACGGTGTGCGCCTTCGCCTCTCCTGCCGCATCCTCGAGCGCGGCCAGTTGCTCGGCGGCCACGCTGACCGCCGTCTCGATCTCATCCAATCGCTCCGGATCGGTGAGCATCGACAGCTCACCGTCGAAACAGACACCCCACGCGCCGAGTCGCCCCGAATCCCCTGCAACCTCACGCAGTTGCGACACCGCGACCTTCGCCGATGTGACATCACCCGCGGCCAGCAAGGCTTCGCAGTGGGCGATCAACAACTCGGCCTGCAGCTCGTCGCGGTCTGGAAGCTCGTCATCCAACTCCTCGAGCGCATGGAGCGCCCGGTCATACAACTCGGCCGCGCCCTCGTACGCCACCCGCGACATCGCCTGATCCGCCGCACGCCGGCAGTACTCCACGGCCTTGGCCGCGTTTCCGGCCCACGCACATTCGAAGTAGTGATAGGCCAGCTCGGCCAGCAGCTCGTCGTCCGCGCCCGCCTCCGCTTCGAGCGTTCCCGCGATGCGCTGGTGCAGCCGCATGCGGCGAACGGACGGAAGCTCGGCGAGCAATGACTGCCGCACCAGGGCGTGGTTGAACCGGTAACGGCCGCCGGGTTCTTCGATGACGATGCCCGCCTTGCCGGCCTCATCGAACGCGTCCACGAGGTCTTCGCCGACCACCTGCTCGACGAGCGTCACCGCGAACCGGCTCCCGACCACCGCTGCCGCCGCGAGCGCCTTGTTCGTCTCGGCAGTCAGTCGGGAGAGCCTGCGGCTCACCGCTTCTCGGACACCCTGCGGCAGGGTGCTCGGGTCCCAACGGCCGCCGCTTTCCTCCACATGCCGCAACGCCTCGATGAGGAAGAACGGGTTGCCGCCCGTCACCGTCGCCAGCGCCCGCCCCAATTCCTCGTCGTCGTAACCGGCTTCGGCGACATAGGCGGTGACATCACCCTCATCGAGGCCGGACAGCTGCAGCCGGGTGGCGGTGCCGTCGCGATGAAGGTCGGCCAGCATCGCCGCCAGCGGATGGGAGCGGTCCAGATCGGTGCTGCGGTACGTGCCGACGATCTGCACGCGGGCCTCTTCGCCGAAGCGAAGCAGGTGCCGCAGAAGCAACAGCGTCGGCTTGGCCGCCCAGTGAAGGTCGTCGAGGATCAGCACCACGGGCGCCGTCGCGGAAGCCGTTCCCAGAAGGGCGACCACGGCGTCGAACAGCGCGTAACGCTCGGTGTCCGGATCCGCGCGCGGAGGAGCGGCCACATCGGGCAGCTTGTCGGCCAGCCCCGGAATCAGCGGTAACAGCGCCTCGATGCCCCGCACGTTGCGCAGGCGGTTCGAGTCGACGCACGAGACCAACGAACGCAACGCCTCGGCGAACGGCTGATACGGCGCGCCGAGGTCCTCGTCACACCGGCCGTACAGGACAACGGCGCCCTGGTCGTACGCGTTACGCGACCACTCCCCGGCCAGGCGCGTCTTGCCCACGCCGGGTTCGCCCGCGATGAGCAAGGCACGCGTGCCGGCGGCCAAGGTCGACTGCCACGCCGACACGAGTCGCTCCAGCTCACGACCGCGGCCCACGAACGGCCCCGGGCCGACGAGAACCGCGGGCAGCGCGGGCCGCGCCATCGGAGCCTCGGCGGGTGCGGGAGCGGTAACGTCCGCGGTCTCCATCCGCAGCTCGAACACATGCTCCGGCCGAGGGAGGTTGCGTAGCCGGCGCGTACCGAGGTCGGCGAGCACGACATCATCCGGAAGGGAGTCGATGACGAGCTCGGCGGTCGCGCCGGAGCAGAGGATCTGGCCCCCGGTGGCCAAGGACCGTAGCCGGGCGGCGCGGTTGACCGCTCTGCCGAAGTAGTCGCCGTCGCGGAACTCCACCTCGCCGGTGTGCAGCGCCACGCGGATCCGCATCGGGTCCGCCAGCTGCCACGCCTCATGACCGATCGCTTCTTGCAATTCGATGGCGGCCGCTGCCGCCGCCGACGGGCGATCGAACACCGAGAACGTCGCATCTCCTTCACCGCGCGTCTTGATGAGCCGTCCGCCGCGCGACGTGACGACCTGCTCGACGATCTCGTCATGGCGGGCGAGCGCCACCGCCATGGCGTCGGCGTCGGCCTCCCACGCCGCCGTCGACCCCTCGATATCGGTGAGCAGGAAGGTGACCGCCCGCGTGACCGTCGAAAGCTGCTGTGACGAAGGCACTTCCAGCGAGGCATCCTGCGCGACGATCGCCGCCTCCAGACGCCGCAGTTCCGGTCCGGGATCGACTCCCAACTCCTCGGCAAGCAGCGACCGCGCCCGCTTGTACGCGCCCAACGCCTCGCCCTGACGTCCCGCCCGGTACAGCGCGAGCATCAGGTGGCCCCAACGACGTTCGCGCAGAGGCGCTTCGGCGATCGCGGACTCGAGTTCCCCCACGATCTCGGCGGCGCGACCCGTCGCGAGCAGGGCGTCGGCCCGGTCCTCCACCAGGGCGGCGTGACCTTCGAGCCAGCGCGTCTTCTCCGACGATCCACGCGAGCTGTCCGGAAGTTCAGGAATGCCACGCCACAGGGCCAGCGCCTGGTCGAACAGGGTCACCGCGCGGGTCGGGTCGCCCGCGGCAAGGGCCTTACGGCCGAGTTTCGCGGCGGTCTTGTAGCCGACGGCGTCGATTTCGGTGGTGCTCAGGGTCCAGCCGGTGCCCTCCGTCAACACAAAGCCGTCCCCCAGGGCGCGACGCAGCGACGAGACGTGGGTCTGCAACGCCTTGGTGGCCGTCCGCGGCGGCTCGTCGCCCCAGAGCAGCGCGACGAGAGTGTCGGCCGACACGACCGAACCGCCGTGCAGCCCGAGCATGGTGAGGATGGCCCGGGGCTTGGCACCGGGGATGGCGACCGGCAACCCGTACTGCCGGACCTGCAGAGGTCCCAGAACCCCCAGTTCCACCTCTTGGAGCGTAATCACATCGCGATCGTCTGAGGGCCGATTCAACATGCGGTCAAGAACCGGTAAAGAACCCTGTGAGCTGGGTCTTTGCGCTGGCAACGAAACCCGATCCCCGGGTGTGGCAGGCTCAGCTCGTGGAGCTGCCCACACCGAATCCCGCCCTGCCCCATCTGGCCGTTGTGGTGCCGTCGATCCTGTCGGCGATGGGCGTTGGCGGTTTCGAGAACTCCCTCGGGCTCGCCGATGACCTCGGAGGGGCCTGTGTCCTGCTGATCGACGGTCTGGGCGCCGAACTTCTCGACCGGTACGCCGCCGATGCGCCCACGATGGCGTCGCTCCGAGGCAGGACGGTGACCGTCGGCTTCCCGTCGACCACCGCCGCGGGGCTGGCGGCGGTCGGCACCGGCCGCCGCTCCGGCGAGCACGGGTTCGTCGGCTACTCCTTCCGAGTGCCGGACGCCGGTGTCATCAACGCCCTGCGATGGCGCCCGCACCCCTGGGGCCAGGACCTTCGCGGCACCGTCATCCCTGAACAGGTGCAGCCACTGCCCACCACTTTCGAGCGGGCCACCTCGGCGGGCGTCGCCGTCAGCGTCATCTCTGGGGCCGAGTTCACAGGCTCCGGGCTTACCCGTGCCGTGCTTCGCGGCGGACGCTACGTGGGTGTTCATGCGCTCGGCGATCTCGCGGCGGCGGTGCAGACCACGCTGTCCGACGGCGGATTCTGCTACGGGTACCACGCCGAGCTCGACATGCTGGGCCACCTGTACGGCCCGGGGTCGACGCAATGGCGCATGCAGCTGCGACAGATCGACACGCTCATCGAATCGGTGGTCGAAGCGTTGCCGCCGGGCGGTCTGCTGGCCGTGGTGGCCGACCACGGAATGGTCGAGGTCTCCCCTGGCCGCACAGTCGACGTCGACGCCACCCCGGCGCTGCTCGACGGCGTGGAGGCGGTCGCCGGAGAGGCCCGGGCCCGGCACGTCTATATAGAGGACGGTTCGCAGGGCGATGTGCTCGACGCCTGGCGGACCGTGCTGGGTGAGCGTGCGTGGGTGCTCTCCCGGGAGGAAGCCATCGAGGCCGGGTGGTTCGGACCTCAGGTCAGCGACCAGGTCCGGCCTCGGATCGGCGATGTCGTGGCCGCCGCCCGCGACACCGCGGCGATCGTGCGGCGCACCGCCGAGCCGCTGGAATCGTCACTGATCGGGCATCACGGGTCGCTCACCTTCGCTGAACAGACGGTTCCGTTGCTGCTGGCGCTCGGATGAGTTTTCGTCGCAACCCTCGCGGAGCACGGCAGATTGATTGGAGTCCAAGGTGATTCAGATCGTGATACGGGATCGCGGTGGCAATTCGATTGCTGCACGGCCAAATTCGACCGGTGATAGTTGACGTTGCTAAGCCGACGCCAAAAGGGTGACTCTGCAATGCCATTCGTGAAGTAGGCAATAGAAACCGCAGGCTGTGAAGGCCATCACAGAATTTGGTGGCGTTGTCCGGAAACTTGTAGCGTCCGACCGCGTGTTTGCTATTGCCACGCTTTTGACGCTTGTAAACCAGGTGTCCGGCACGCCGTACGTCACCGGCGGCGACTCGCCTGCCGGTACGGACTGCTCGGGCCTGGTGTCTTGGGTGACGAATGCAGCGACCGGTCGGCCCGTGTACGGCGACCGGTTCAACACGGGAAACATCGAAAGCGCGCTGCTCGAGCGTGGGTTCCAGTACGGCACCCAGCCGGGCGCGCTGGTCGTCGGCTGGAACAGCGGCCACACCGCGGCCACCCTGCCCGACGGCACTCCCGTCTCGTCCGGTGAGGGCGGCGGCGTGAAGATCGGGGGCGGCGGCGCCTACCAGGACCAGTTCACCAACCACATGTTCCTGCCGGTGCCGCCTGAGCAGCCGATGGTCCCGGGCGCCCCGCCCGCGCCGGTGGTGATGATGGCCGGGCACGAGCCCGCCCCGCCGGCCGCTCCGTTCGCCCCTCCGCCGCCTCCGCCGCCGGGCGATCCGTTCGCCCCGCCGCCGCCTCCGCCGCCGGCTCCGATGCCGGGCGCGCCATTGGCACCCCCGCCGCCGCCTCCTCCGGCCGAACCGTTCGCGCCGCCGCCGCCGGCTCCGATGCCTCCGGCCTGAGCGTGACCCGCGCCCGGATAGCCTCTGCGGCGTGATCGTGCTTCTTCCGCCCTCGGAGACCAAACGGGTCGGAGGCGACGGGCCCCCACTGCGGCTGGAGTCGCTCAGTTCGCCTGAGCTCGGGCCCCTACGCGCCGAACTGCTCGACGAGCTGGCAAAACTGGCAGCCGACCGGCCTGCATGCCGGCACGCCCTGGGGCTCTCCGCATCACAGGACGCCGAGATCGAGCGCAACGCGCAGTTGCGCGTCGCGCCGACGTTGCCGGCGATCAGCCGCTACACCGGCGTCCTCTACGACGCGCTGGACGTCGGATCGCTGCGCGGGGCCGCCGCAGCGCGGGCAAGGGCACGGCTGGCCGTCGGCTCTGCCTTGTTCGGACTGCTGCGCGCCGACGATCCGGTCCCGGCCTATCGGCTCTCGGCGACGTCGAAGCTCCCCGGCCGGCCGTCATTGGCGACGCGGTGGCGCCCACTGCTGGAACCCGTGCTGGCCGACTGGGCCGCCGACGACCTGGTCGTCGACCTCCGCTCCGGTTCGTATGCGGCGCTCGGCCGGCTGCCCAATGCGGTACGGGTGGACGTGGTCGCCGAGCATCCAGACGGGCGCCGCAGCGTAGTGACCCACTTCAACAAGGCGCACAAGGGGCGACTCGCCCGCGTACTGGCGAGCTCGCGATCCGAACCCGCCGATGCGACCGCGGTCGCAGCTGTGGCGCGGCGCGCGGGTATGCGGGTGGAACGCCGCGGAGACGAGTTGACCGTCGTCGTCGCCGCCTGAGCGCACCGCCGTCAAATCTTGACGATCATGTCGCTGGTGTAGAACTCCTTGGGGTCCTGGGAGAACGGGTCGGGCCGCGTGATCCACACCCACGCCCCCGTCGCTCCCGGTTCGATGCTGTCGTGGAGGCTGACGGTGCCGTGACCGACACCGTTGGTCTGCAACGGAGCCATGGCGACACCGGGATCGCTGCCGAGACACGGCGCCGACGACGGCCGCGGAACCTGAATGAGCCGGACGTCGTAGCGCGTGTTGGGTACGGCCACGTCGAGCGTGACATCCGCGGACAGATTCGACCCGCTCGACCTGATGACGCTCGTGCCCCGCCCATAGCCGGTCGGGCCGTTGTAGTCGGTCTCGCTGTAATCGCAACGCCGCGACACCTGGTTCATCGGGACGAAGGTGTCATTGGCCGCCGCGATGCCGGCGGTCAGCAACCCCAGGGGTGCCGCGGTCGTGAGCGCGGCGGCCGAGGCCATCAGTCGGATCGATCGGCGCATGTCTTCGTCCCCGTTCCTCATCCGCGGTGTGTAGCCACCGGATTGACCGTCGTCGCTACCGTAAACCACCCGCCACCCGCGCCGGAACGGTTCGCCGGGTGTTCGGCGCCTGGGCGATCAGTCCCGGCACTCGACGACGTCGTAGCCGCCGTCGGCATACCGCGCCCTGATCAACTTCTTGTCGAACTTGCCGACGCTGGTCTTGGGCACCTCCTCGACGAATGCCCAACGCTCCGGCAACCAGAATCGGGGCACGTTGTCGCTCAGATGTTTCCGCAACTCGTCGGGGGTGACGGACGCGTCCTCGTCGAGGACCACCGCCGCCAACGGCCGCTCCTGCCAACGATCGTCGGGCACCGCGACGACCGCCGCCTCGTACACGGCGGGGTGGTCCATGATGCGCAGCTCCAACTCCACCGACGAGATCCACTCCCCACCGGACTTGATTACGTCCTTGGCCCGGTCGGTCAACGTGATGAAGCCCTGGGGATCGATCTTTCCGACGTCACCGGTGCGCAACCACCCCTCGTCGAACTTGCTCGAGTCGGCGTTGAGGTAGTACGACCCGGTGATCCACGGGCCGCGAATCTCGATCTCGCCCACGGCTTTCCCGTCGCTGGGCAGGACTGCGCCCTGGTCGTCGACGACGCGGATCTCCACACCGCACAAGGCGCGGCCGGCGGCGGCCCGCAACGTCCAGTGGTCCTCGCCGGTCACTTCCGGTGGCGGGACCGCAATCGCCGCGAGCGGAGAGGTTTCGGTCATACCCCAGCCCTGCCGGATGACGACGCCGAAGCGCTCCTGGTACTCCTTCATCATCGCCAGTGGGACCGCCGATCCACCACAGCAGACGTTGCGTAGCGACGAGATGTCCCTGTCCGGGTTGGCGTGCAAGAAGTTGAGCACGTCGTTCCATATCGTCGGCACCGCCGCCGACACCGTCGGGCGGTGACGCTCGATCATGTCGACCAGCGGGGCGGCCTGCAGAAACCGGTCGGGCAGCAGCAGATCGGCGCCGGCCATCACCGACGCATATGGCTGACCCCACGCATTGGCGTGAAACATCGGAACGACCGTCAACACGCGGTCACCGTCGGCCAGACCGATGCCGTTGGCCGAACACACGGCCATCGAGTGCAGATACGTCGACCGGTGGCTGTAGACGACGCCCTTCGGGTTGCCGGTCGTGCCGCTGGTGTAACACATTGCGGCGGCACTCTTTTCGTCGAGATCCGGCCAGTCGTACTCGAGCGGCTGCTCGGTGATGAGGTCGTCGTAGCGGATCACCGTGGGGCCCGCGTCGGCGAGTTCTGAGATGTCGCCCTCCCCCACCACGACCACGGTGTGCACGGTCGCCAGCTGCGGCAGGATCGGTGCGAACAACGCCACGAGCGACATGTCCACCAGCACAACGGAATCCTCGGCCTGGTCGGCGATGAACGCGACCTGATCGCCGCCCAGGCGGATGTTGAGTGTGTGCAGCACCGCGCCCATGCACGGCGCGGCGAAGTAGGCCTCGAGGTGTTCCTGGTTGTTCCACATGAACGTGGCGACCCGTTGCCCCTCGGTCACTCCGAGCGCGCGCAGCCCGTTGGCCAGCTGGGCCACCCGGCTTCCGAGCTCGCCGTAGCTGATCTCCCGCGAACCGTCGGGCGTCGCGGTGATCACCTTGCGGCCGGAGTGCCACCCCGTACCGTGGCGCAGGATCGTGGTCAGAGTCAGTGGAAAGTCCTGCATCGTGCTGTCCATCGGCACCTCCCGTGCGGCTGGCTCAATAGCGCCATGATGGTCCATGTCCTGGCGTTTCGACAGGAAACCGGGTATCGCGTCGCTAGCATCTGCGGTCATGGTCCAACCGAGCTATCCGCCCGCCTACCCGATGCCGCGGCCCCCGAAGCGGCCGGTGTCCGGCGCGGACATCGCGGCTTCGATAGTCGCCCTGGTGATGACCGCCGCGATGCTCGTCGTCGGCGCGGTGTTCGGGCTCTTCTCCCTCGCGTTCCTGGATCACTGCCCTCCCGAAAGTTGTAGCGAGGCGGGCGCGGTCGGCGCGATCATCAACGCGCTGTTGATCGCGGCTGCCATCGGTGTGGCCGGGTTGATCGTCACGGTCATGCAGCTGGTGCGACGTGAGCGGGGCTGGCCGTTCGCTCTGGGAACCTTCGGGCTCTGCCTGGCCACGCTCATCGTCGGCGGCTTCTTCTACACCTTGGCGGTCGGCTGAAACCCCCGAGCGCCGCGGTGACTTGGCCTACCGTTGGTCGCGTGGAGACACACCCGGCAAAAGCCCCCGGCCTGGTAGCGGTCGAGGCACTGCGCTCAGGGGACCCTGTCGTCGATGTCAACGGTGGCGGTCAGCATTACACGGTGTTGGAGGCCAAGGACCTCGGCGAGGGGTGTGTCGTCCTCGAACTCGAGTCGAAGGCCCACGACGAACTGCGGGTGATCGAGATGACGTTCCCCGCCGGTTATCAGATGGAAGTATCGCCGCGCCGACTGCAGTAGACCGCCGTCGGCGTTACCTCAGATGGGAGTACGCGTGCTGCGCGATATCCGCGAGTTGTCCGATTCACCCGAGGAGTATGCCGAGGAACTGCGCAGGCGCTGGGGCGGACTGCTGAGTTATCGCTACATCGGCCGCAGTTACGCGCAGATGGACCTCGTCGAGGAGGACAACACGGTCACCGTGCGCCGCGATATGCGCGACGCGGCCGGTGGGCTGCTGTTCGCCGTGCTGGGCATCTCGGCACCCGAGAGTGGCCACATGTCCGACCTGGAGGCGGTGCCGAACCCGGTCATCCATTCCTGCCAGATCCTCGATCCGGGCCTGGGCGTGCGACGCTTCGAGGTGGTATCCGAGGAACTGAGGGTCGGCCGCCAGATGGGCTACAGCCGCGCAAAGATCGTCGACGCCGACAAGCCGGACCGCGTGCTCGCGCTGATCGAGGGTCAGGGGGTCAGCATCGGCATCCCGCCCGAGGGACTGGAACGAATGGAGGCCAACCCGCTGGAGATCGTCGACTCGCCCGACCTGCCGCCGCTGTGGCAGGTGTTCGGCGGCCATCGCCGACCAGACGGCCGCTGGGGGCTGCCCGAACTGTCGGTCGAGGTCGCATCGCCCGATGCGGCCCTGCACGTCGGACCGCAGTTCGTCATCCTCGAGACCGCCGCCATCGACGCCGCGGCCGCCGCCGCGGGAACCGACCGCCTCCACGGCGTGTCGTGCCATGTGATGTTCATGGCGCGCGGAAAGGCCGGCCCATTCCGGGTGGACACCGAAGCGCTGCGCGGGTCCGACGACACGTTCGCGGTCCGGGTGCTGATGCATGACGAGGGCGTCGACGACCGAGTCACCACCGCCGCGTCATACGTGTTTCAGGTGGCCTGATCGGAATGATTGGCCGGGCGTCGTGAGACACTCTCGCCATGGTTGTCGCAATCGCCCGCCCGAAGCTCGAGGGCAGCGTCGCTGTCGGTGAGGATCGACGTATCGGCTTCGCCGAGTTCGGTGACCCGCAAGGCCGCGCCATCTTCTGGCTGCACGGCACCCCGGGTGCCCGCCGTCAGATACCGATGGAAGCGCGCATCTATGCGGAGAAGGCGAACATCCGCCTGATCGGCCTCGACCGGCCCGGGATCGGGTCCTCGACCCCGCACCGGTACGAGCGGGTCGTCGACTTCGCGGATGACCTGCGCACCATCGCCGACACGCTTGGTATCGACAAGATGGCCGTGGTCGGCCTGTCCGGTGGGGGCCCGTACACGCTTGGATGCGCGGCCGCGATGCCGGACCGCGTGGTTGTGGCGGGCGTCATCGGCGGCGTCGCGCCCACGGTCGGCCCCGACGCGATCCCCGGCGGGCTGATGGGCAACCTCGGCACACGCGTCGCACCGCTGCTGCAGTACGCGGGGATCCCGGTCGGGCTGCTGGCCTCGGCACTGATCCGGTTCATCAAGCCGGTCGCCTCCCCCATCACCGACCTCTACGGTCGCGTGTCGCCTGAGGGCGATCGCCGGCTTCTGGCCCGGCCGGAGATCAAGGCGATGTTCCTCGACGACCTGCTCAATGGCAGCCGCAAGCAGTTGGCGGCCCCGTTCTCCGACATCGTCGTGTTCGCCCGTGACTGGGGCTTCCGGCTCGATGAGATCACCGTGCCCGTCCGGTGGTGGCACGGCGACGCCGACCACATCGTTCCGTTCCGTCACGGTGAGCACGTCGTCTCGAAGCTCCGCGACGCGGAGTTGTACACGATGCCCGGCGAGAGTCACCTCGCTGGGCTCGGCCGCGCCGAGGAGATCCTGCAGACGATGTTGAAGGTGTGGGACGAACAGAAGCCCCAGCGTGCCTGACCCTCAGCTCAGCGTTTGAGCCAGCCGGACACCGTGGACAGGTCCCGGCTGTAGGCCATCAGGATGTCGTCGTGGTACAGCGCACCGCCGCTGATGGCGTCGTTTCCCTGCCAGATCACGTGGATACGCACCGGGCTACGCGTGTAGTAGTCGGTACGGTCCGCCTCCCTGCGGTCCCATCCGACCTCTACGGCGCGTTCAGACATCTGCTCGCGCGCGTTCTCCGCCATCGGTACTCCTCCTGTGTCGGACCCGTACGTTAGCCGATCCGCATGGCACCGCTGCAGGAGGCCGCGAACGCGCATCGCTCAGCTCAGCGCTCGGCGCAGCAAGTGCATGGCCACCGTGGTGGACCGCTCGCGGATATCGGCCCGGTCACCGGGCATCCGCATCGATCTGGTGACCGCAGTACCGTCCGCCAGCTTCAGGCTGAAACACACGGTGCCGACCGGTTTTTCCTTCGTCCCGCCGCCCGGCCCGGCGATGCCGGTGATCGCGACCGCGGTGTCCGCGCCGAACCGGTTCAGCGCTCCGTCGGCCATCGCTTCGGCGACGGGTTCGGAGACAGCGCCATGCTTTTCGATCAGCGCGGGGTCGACGCCGAGCAACCCGGACTTGGCGTCGTTCGCGTAGGCCACCACCGCACCCGCGACGTACGCCGACGAACCGGCGAGGTCGGTCAGCCGCGCGGCCAACAGACCGCCGGTGCACGACTCCGCGGTCGCGATGCGCCGCCCGGTCAGCAGCCGGGCCACCTGGTCGTCGATTCGCGAGCCGTCCTCGGAGAAGACCGCATCGCCATGACGATCGCGCAGCAACGCCATCAGTTCGGCGTAGGTCTCGGCGGCGTCGGGTTCGAACCGGGTGACGACCTCGAGTTCGCCGCGCCGCAGGCAGGTGGTGATCTCGAGCCGATCGAAGCCGTCGACCTCGCGTTCGGCGTCGCGCAGCGTATCGGCCAGACCGGATTCCGGAACCCCGAACATCCGCACCATCTCCTGGCGATACACCGTGCGGCCCGCGATCGCCTTCTGCACGGCGGCGGTCTGCATCGCCAGCGGCCACATGGGCTGCAGCTCGCGCGGCGGGCCGGGCAGCACGACGACCGTCGGCGTGCCGGGGACCACCACACCCGGCGCGGTGCCCACCGGATCGATGACGTCAGCGCCTTCGGGGATCAGGGCCTGTTTGCGATTGGCCACCCGGATCGCTTCGGCGTCGACGTCCGGGAAGCGTGCCATCAGCCGCGACACGATGTCGGCGATCTTCTCCTCGAGTCGGTTGTCCAACACCAACTCTCGGCCGCTGAACCGAGCCACGGTGTCGACGGTCATATCGTCGGCAGTGGGCCCCAGGCCGCCGGTGGTGATGATGAGGTCCACCCCCTCGTCGGCCAGGAAACGCAGCTGGGCCTCGATGTCGCCGCGCCGGTCACCGCACATCGTGATGTGTGCCAGTTCGACACCCAACTCCAGCAGCCGGTCGGCCAGCCAGGGTCCGTTGAGGTCTTGGATCCGGCCGGTGAGGACTTCCGTACCGGTGACGACGATGCCCGCGCGTGCGCTCACGATTGAGGACATTACGCACCCGACACAGCAGCGGCGCACGGCGGTAATGTCGTTACCCATGACCGCGCCCAAGTCGCTTCGCGAGTTGTTCGACCAACTCGGCCTGACGGAGGTGCCGTCGCCCGAGGGCACCGTGACGATGGAGATGCCGGTCGACGAGCGGACCACCAACACCGCGGGCGGTCTGCAGGGCGGCTTGATCGCGACGATGGCCGACGTGACGGCGGGTCAACTCGCCTCTCGAGTCACCCCGTTCGGTCACGCCATCGCCACCACGGACCTGTTCATCCGCTATCTACGGCCCATCAAGATCGGGCCGGCGAGGGCGGTCGCGCGGATCCTGCGTACCGGTAAACGTTCGGCGGTCGTGCAGGTCGACATCTACCGCGGCAACGACGACGAGGTCGGAGCGACCGCGACGGTGAACTTCGCCGCCGTCGACTGACCTGACCCGAACCACGCCCGCCCCCGGCCGACCC
>NZ_LZSW01000054.1:0-62661 GCF_001665615.1 Mycobacterium sp. 852014-52144_SCH5372336 | reverse complement strand
AGCACCGACAACCCTGCACCGCAACAAAAATCAGCTCTGATCAGCACGAAAGCGCCCACGAAAACACGTGGAGCGCCCACGAAAACACGTGGAGCGCCACATATGAGCGAAGTGATCGCGGGGATGGCCGAGCAGCTGTCCGCGTTGGTCGCCGAGTCGTTCGATGCGTTGAGCACATCTGAGCAATTGGCACTGACAGCGCAGTGGGAGAGCTTCACCCGTGGTTCGGCGACGGTGGGCCACCGCCTGGTGGCCGGACTCCAGCAGGCCCCGATCGAGGAGTTGGGCGAGCGCAGCGTGGCCGGGGCGTTGGCGGTGTTGTTGCGCATCTCCAAGGCTGAGGCGCATCGGCGGGTGGCCGAGGCAAAAGAGTTGGCGCCGCGCCAGGCCATGACCGGCGAGACACTCGAACCGGTGCTGGCCCACACCGCCGCGGCTGTGGAGAAGGGCCTGGTGGGTGCGGAGCATGTGCGGGTGATCCGGCGGTTCTTTGATCAGCAGGTGCCGGCCTCGACGCCGTTTGACGTGCGCGAGGCCGCCGAAGCGCAGCTGGCGCAGTTGGCGACCAAGCACACGCCTGAGGAGTTGCGCGCGGCCGCCCAGCGGCTGGCGGCCTATTTGAACCCCGATGGGGATTTCTCCGATGAGTTGCGCGCGGCGCAGCGCTGGTTGCGTCTGGGTCGGCAGCGCCTTGATGGGATGAGTGAGCTGCGCGGACTGCTTGATCCGGCCACGCGGGCGGCGTTGGAGGCGGTGCTGGCGGTGTGGGCGGCTCCTGGGCGCTGCCACCGAGACGGCGACACCGCGGGCGAGGACGGTCAGCGATGTGCGGATGAGGATCCCTCGGCGCAGGCCGATCCCTCGGCGGAGACGGTGTCGGCGGACACCCGCACGGTCGGGCAGCGCAACCACGATGCGCTCAATGCCATGTGCCGGAAGTTGCTCGCCTCGGGCACGTTGGGCAGCCAGAACGGGTTGCCGGCGACGCTGTTGATCACCGCCAAGCTCAAAGAGCTCGAATCGGGCACCGGCCACGGGCTCACCGGCGGGGGGTCGCTGCTGCCGATGAGCGAGGTGATCAAACAGGCCTCTTCAGCGCACCAGTATCTGGCGGTCTTCGATGACCACACCGAAGAAATTCTGTACTTGGGGCGGGCTAACCGCCTGGCGTCGAAGGCCCAGCGGCTGGCGCTGTTCGCCCGCGATGGCGGCTGCACCCGGCCCGGCTGCACGGCCCCGGCTTACCACTGCCAGGTCCATCACGGGCACAAGGATTGGGCCGCTGGCGGTCAGACGGACATCGACGAGCTGACGCTGGCGTGTGGCCCCGATAATCGGCGGGTCAAACCCGGCGGCTGGCGCACCTACAAACGCAAAGACGGGCGCACCGCATGGCGTCCTCCGCCCCAGCTCGACACCGGCCAAGCCCGCGTCAACAACTACCACCACCCCAACCGCTACCTCATCCCCGACGACGGAGACGACGAGGGAGCCCCCGGCGACAGCGCAGACTGTCCCGACAGCGACGACGGCGACAACGCAGACTGTGGGTGAATTAGCCTGCCGCACAGCACTTCGCGCGTGTGTGGGGAGTCGGGCGCGCCTTCACGCGATGGCTACCGCCGACGGGCACGGTCGCACGACGGCTCTGCATACACCGAAGGGGGCCGCATGCTGCGGCCCCCTTTCGAACGTGGTCAGGGCTGTTTGGCGTACCGGATCAGGAATGCGGCCGCGACATACCCCGCGGCGACACCGATCACAAGCCACAACACCAACGGCACCCCCAGCGACACCGGTGACCATCCGATGCTGGAGAACGTCGCAGCCGTGTAGACGAGCCAGAGCACGCGGTAGAGCGACCAGAGCGCAGTCAGCCCCGCAGAGATTCCGATCACCAGGCTGTACGTCCGGTCGACGCGACTGACGTGCTCTTCGACGCGGGCGGGCACGATATTCATTGCTGTTCCTTTTCGTCATCACGTCGCCGGGATGGCTTCGTCGTGACCGAAGTACAGCCGGGGACCGGGACTACCGATCCCAATAAGTTCAACGCGCGGCGAGGATCGCCGACAGCAAGACAAACGCCGACATCCCGATCGCGATGCCCACCCAGATCGCCGAGCTGATTCTGTCCGTAGAGGCATACGGATCATGGCTCATGGCACATCTGTGCCCCCGGAGAGCCAGTGCAAACCCCGCAATCAAAGATCGCAAAACCAGCGGCGTTCAAAGCGCACGAGAGCGACCTCGAGGAAGGCAGGACTGTGCTCACCGCTACGCTGCCCGTCGACGTTGCGTGAACGAGAAGCGGTCGATGGCAGGATGGTCGAGATGGGTGTGTACGTAGTCACCGGGGCCGCGTCCGGCATGGGTCAGCAAGCCGCCACCAAGCTGAGAGCGCAGGGGCACACCGTCATCGCTGTCGACGTCAAAGAAGGCGACATCGAGGCCGACCTGTCGACCGCCGACGGGCGACAGAGCGCCGCTGATCAGGTGCTCGCCAGGTCGAACCGACTGGACGGTGCCGTGCTGGCCGCGGGGATCGGGCCGACGCCCGGCAAGGACAGCACGCGGCGGATATTCGAGGTCAACTATCGCGGCGTGGTCGACCTGCTGCAGGCGTGGCGCCCCGCTCTGGCCGCAACCGAGCGAGCCAAAGTCGTGGTGATCGGCAGCAATTCGACAACCACCACCCCCGCGGTGCCGCGACGCACAGTGCGTGCGCTCTTGGACGGCGATACCGACAAAGCGGTGCGCTCCCTGAAGCTGCTCGGGCCTGCCGTGCCATCGCTCGGCTATGCCGCCTCGAAAATCGCGGTCTCCCACTGGGTCCGGCGCACCGCGGTGACACCACAGTGGGCGGGCGCGGGCATCCGGCTCAACGCCCTCGCCCCCGGCGCGATCATGACGCCGCTGTTGGAAAAGCAACTGGCCACACCGCGCGAGGCCAAGGCGGTCAACGCTTTCCCGGTGCCTGTCGGAGGTTTCGGAGATCCCGCCCAGCTCGCCGACTGGATGTTGTTCATGCTGTCAGACTCCGCCGACTTCCTCTGCGGCAGCATCATTTTCGTCGACGGCGGTTCAGACGCCTACTTCCGGTCGCGGGACTGGCCGAAATCCGTGCCCGCTCGGCGGCTGCCGTCGTACCTGTGGCGGTTCCAGAGGTTCAACACCACCAAGTCCAAATAGTCGCCACCGAAAAGTCAGAACTTGGCTACGGCGCCGGCATCGACGGGTAACGCCGCCCCGGTGATGTACTGCGATTCGTCGGAGGCGAGAAACAGCACGGCGTTGCTGACGGCCCGTGCCTCGATCACCGGTTTCGGCAGCATGTGGAAGTGCCCGATGACCTGCGTGGCGTCCTCCATCGTCGGATCGCTGAGGTCGGGCCGGACCGTGCGGCGGAAATGGTCGTTGTCGATCATCGGTGTCAGGATGTTGCCGGGGTGGATCGAGTTGACTCTGATCCATTGCGGTGCAATCTCATTGGCCAGCGAGTTCATCAACCCGACCACAGCGTGCTTGGCCGACGCGTAGTGGGCCATGTAGCCGCCGCCGCGAAGCCCCAACATCGAACTGACCAGGATGATCGAGCCACCGCCGTTGGTCATGTGCGGCAGTGCGGCTTTCACGGTGTGCCAGACGCCGGTCACGTTGATGTCGAACATCGTCTGCCACGCGGATTCCCGGATCATCGCGGCGGGCGCTGGATCGGCGCTGATGCCGGCGTTGGCGACGACGATGTCGAGCGGTCCGAGTTCACCGACCCCGCGCTCGAGAGCCGTCTGAAGGCTCGAGAGGTCGCGCACATCCGCCTTGGCGGTCACGATGCGGCGGCCCGACTTCTCGACCAGCGTTGCCGTGTCGGCGAGGTCTGCCTCGGTGGGACCGGGATATCCGGCGGCGTCGATGTCATCGCAGACGTCGACGGCGATGACGTCGGCCCCCTCCTCGGCGAGCCGGACCGCGTGTTCGCGCCCCTGACCGCGGGCGGCGCCGGTGATGAACGCGACCTTGCCGGCAACCCGGCCGACCCTGTTCTCTGTCATTGCGGCCTTTCGCGTACACGGAAGTGGCGGTCAGTCAAACACGGTAGCGCCGAGGGGCGCTGATTCGAGCTTCCCAGAGGAGGTCGGAAAGGTGGCCGCGGAAATCAGACCCACGCGGCAGAGCGCTCGATTCGCTCGAGTTCGGCACGTGCCTGTCGCTCGACGAACAACGGGATGAAGTCGCGGATGGGACGATCCGCGAAGCGGGCATGCTGTTCGCGGACCAGGCTCGTCACCGCATCCGCCGGAACGCTGGGATAAGACCCCGCCAGACGGGCGGCGATCTGATCCAGGAGCTGCTGCTCATTCAACTCGATCACCCGCAAATCTTGCTCTTAGAGGGGCTAACGGGTCAAGGTGCGACGGTAGGAAATCTCTCGGAGGACGTTCTGCAGTAGCGCGTGGCAGGCGGCTCTCTCGATCAGCCATATATCCACGGCTGCCTGCCGCGCCGACGGGGGTGCTGACGCACGAAACAGACGGCCGGGTAGGTGCTTTCGCGAGAGCAAACCCTAGGTATGGCGGATGATGAAGTTCACCACGGCCTCGGCGAAGGCATCGTTGCGATCTCCGGCCACCATGTGTCCGGCGCCGCCGACATCGACGAAGTCGACGTCGGGGAAGCGGCCGAGAAACTCCCGGGCGCGCTCTTCGGTCACCAGGTCACTGAGCTGCCCGCGCACGAGCAGCATCGGAACCCCGTTGCGCAGAATCGTGTCGACCGCGGCGTGCATCCGGTCCACTTCGGTCACTTCGATCGGCGGCAACGCGGCGGTGCCGTCGATGAACTTCGGATCCCAGTGCCAGTACCAGCGACCGTCGCGTTCGCGCAGGTTCGTCGTCAAGCCGCTGAGGTCGGCCGGCCTGGGCCGGTGGGGGTTGTACTGCTGGATCATGTCGGCGACCTCGTCGAGCGATGCGAAGCCCGACGTCATCTTCTCGGCCATGAAGTCGTGGATGCGTGACGCGCCGGACTCGTTCATATCCGGCACGATGTCGACGAGGACGATCGCGCGCACCGTACCGGGCGCGAGTTCACCGGCGAGCAGCATCGCGGTGAACCCACCAAGGGAAGCGCCGACGATGACGGGCCGGTCGGGGAGCTCGCCGAGCACTTCGAGCACGTCCCCGGCGAACGTGGTGACGCGATAGTCGCCGTCGGCCGACCAGTCGGACTCGCCGTGTCCGCGAAAGTCGACGGTGACGGCCTGCCACCCGCGTTCGGCGACCGCGGCCGCGGCTCGGCCCCATGACCGCCGGGTTTGTCCGCCGCCGTGCAAGAACACCACAGCCGGCGCGGCCGGATCGCCGATGCGGTCTGCGACGATCGTCACGCCGTCGTTAGTAGAGACACGAAAAACATTGGGAGCCAGGGTCATCGGCATATCCCGGCGATGACGGTCCGAGTGATCGCCTCGGCCCGGCTCCGGCGAAACGACCGCCCCTCGGTGAGGATCGCGTAGACGATTCCGCCGACGATGGCGTCGGCCGCCGCCTGCGATGTGGCGTCGTCGATTCCGTCGGCCGCCAACCGCGCTCTGACGCCCTCGTGCAGTGGGTCGCTGAAGCCGGCCTGCATGCGTGCCTTGGTGTCCTCATGCTCCATTCCCGCGACGGTGAGGATGCGCAGCATGGCGTTGCCGCGCTCGCCCGTGAGCGTGGCCGCGAGGCTGGTCGACCATCGGCTCAGGTCAGCCACGAGGTCGTCGGTGTGCCCGACGGGCCGCAGGATCTTGTCCGCATCCTCGAGCAGCACATCGGCGACGAGAGCCGGGCGGCTCGGCCACCACCGGTAGATCGTCTGCTTGCCGACACCGGCGCGCGCCGCGACCGCCTCGATGCTCAGCCCGTCGAACCCGCGCTGGAGTAGCAGTTCCTTGGTGGCCGAGATGATCGCCGTGCGGGACCGCTCGCTGCGGCGGCGGGGCGCTTTCGCCTCGGTGACCATCGGTTGACTCCGCATCTGAGGGGGTCGGCTTTACAGATGGTGACAGGATGCATAATCTTTGGCAAGACGAGACGTTGCGTCTCGTGTGAGTGGGAGAGAGGGACGCGATTGGCCGGCCACCGGTGACGCCCAAGAAGCTCGTCATCGGCGCCAGCGGCTTCTTGGGTTCCCACGTCACCAAGCAACTGGTCGCCCGCGGCGACGACGTGCGTGTGCTGCTCCGTCCGACCAGTTCGACCCGCGGCATCGACGGCTTGCCGGTCGACATCCGGCGCGGCGACATCTTCGACGCGGACGGGGTGCGCTCCGCGATGCGTGGATGCGATGTCGTGTACTACTGCGTCGTCGACGCGCGTCCGTGGCTGCTCGACCCCGCGCCGATGTGGCGCACCAATGTCGACGGCTTACAAGCCGTGCTGGATGTCGCCGTCGACGCGGGACTGCACCGCTTCGTGTTCACCAGTTCGATCGCCACCATCGGCCGCTCCAGCGACGGCCCCGTCGACGAAACCACCGCTCACAACTGGCTCGACATCGGCGGCGACTACGTCCGCAGCCGGGTGCAGGCCGAGCAGATGGTGCTGCGCTACGCCGCCGAGAAGGGTCTTCCCTCCGTCGCGATGTGCGTCTCGAACACCTACGGGCCGGGGGATTGGCTGCCGACCCCGCACGGGGCGCTGCTGTCGGCGGCCGTGCGCGGCAAGCTGCCGTTCTACATCGACGGTTTCGAGAGCGAGACCGTCGGCATCGAGGATGCCGCGCGGGCGATGATCCTCGCGGGTGAGCGCGGCCGGATCGGTGAGCGCTACATCGTCTCCGAGCGGTGGATGAGCGCGCGGGAGATCTTCGAAGCCGGTTGTGGCGCAGTGGGAGTCGAGCCCCCACGACGCGGCGTCCCGATAGCACTGATGGCAGCCGCGAGTTACCCGAGCAGCTGGATCGCCCGGCTCCGCGGCCGTGACACCTTGTTGACACCGCTGAACATCCGGCTGATGAACATCATGTCTGTAATGGACCACTCGAAGGCGGTACGCGAGTTGGGCTGGGAGCCGTCGCCGACGCCCGACGCGATCGCGGCGGCCGCGCAGTTCTTCCGGACATCACGTCGGTCCGGCAGGGGGTCCGGGTGAGCCTGGCCCTGACCCCCGAACAACGGGAACTCAGCGAGTCGGTCGCGCAGTTCGCGGCGCGGCGCGCCCCGGTGTCGGGCACCCGCGAATCCTTCGACCTGCTTGCGCAGGGCCGCCTGCCGTCTTGGTGGGAGGAGTTCGTTGCCAACGGATTTCACGCCGTGCACCTGCCCGAGAGCTACGGCGGTCAAGGCGGCGCCCTGCTCGACGCCGCCTGCGTGCTCGAGGCGGCGGGCAGGACATCGCTTCCCGGACCGCTGCTGCCGACCGTGGCGACGGGCGCGGTCACCCTGTTGGCCGAACCGACCCCTTCGGCCACAGCGCTGCTGACCCGCCTCGCCGACGGCGACGCGGCCGCGTTGGCGTTGCCCGGCGACTCGACGTTCACTGCCCGCGACGACGGCCACCGGTGGTCGATCAACGGCGACTCGGATCTGATCGCGGGGATTTGTGCGGCAACAACGGCTTTGGTCTGTGCCGTCGGAGACCGCGGGGACCACATCTGGCTCGCCATCGATACGACGCATCCCGCGGCGGCCGTCGAATCCGTGCGCGGCACCGACCTGTTGACCGACCTCGGCAGGTTGCGTCTTGCCGACTATCCGGTCGAGAAGACCGACGTTCTCAACGGTATCGACGCCCAGCGGGCCGAGTACCTTGCCACCGCGCTGACAGCGAGCGTGGCCGTCGGCATCACGCAGTGGTGTGTGGAAGCCGCCACCGCGCATCTGCGCACGCGCGAACAGTTCGGCAAGCTCATCGGCACGTTCCAGGCGCTGCAGCACAGCGCCGCAATGCTTCTGGTCAACAGCGAGTTGGCCAGCGCGGCGACCTGGGACGCGGTGCGCGCGGCGTCCGAGCCGATCGACCAACACGCGATGGCCGCGGCCGGTGCTGCGCTGATGGCCGTCGCGCCGTGCCCGGACCTTGCCCTGGACACGCTGACGATGTTCGGAGCCATCGGCTTCACCTGGGAACACGACCTGCACCTCTACTGGCGGCGGGCCACCAGCCTGTCCGCGTCGATCGGGGACAGGAATCGCTGGGCCAAGCGGCTGGGTGAACTGACCGCCACTGGTGAACGCGATTTCTCGGTCGACCTCGGTGATGCCGAATCCGCGTTCCGGGCCCGGATCGCCGAGACCCTCGAGGAGGCCGCGGCGTTGCGCAACGACGGCCCGGGCCGCCAGGGTGACTACGAGCACTTCGCCACGGGCGCGCAGCGCACCGCCATCGCCGATGCGGGATTGATCGCCCCGCACTGGCCGCCGCCCTGGGGAATCGACGCCAGCCCGCTGCACCAACTGATCATCGACGAGGAGTTCGGCAAGCGGCCCTCGGCGGTACGACCGTCGCTGGGCATCGCCGAGTGGATCCTGCCCTCACTGATCAAGGCCGGCTCCAAAGAGCTGCAGCAGCAGCTCATCACGCCCACCCAGCGCGGCGAACTGGCGTGGTGCCAGCTGTTCAGCGAGCCGGGTGCGGGTTCGGATCTCGCCGCATTGGCCACGCGGGCAACCAAGGTCGACGGCGGATGGCGCATCCACGGGCACAAGATCTGGACCTCATCGGCGCACCGGGCCGACTACGGAGCGCTACTTGCCCGGACCGATCCGAGCGCCCCGAAGCACCGCGGCATCGGCTACTTCATCATCGACATGCGCTCACCCGGGATCGAAGTCCAGCCGATCAAGCAGGCCAGCGGGGAACAGGAGTTCAACGAAGTCTTCCTCGACGACGTCTTCGTCCCTGACGGGATGTTGCTCGGCGAGCCGACCGGGGGGTGGGCGCTGGCCATCGCCACCATGGCCGAAGAGCGTTCGGCCATCAGTGGTTACGTGCAGTACGACCGGGCCGCGCCACTGCGTCGAAGCGCCGCGGCACCCGACAGGCCGCGCGAGGACGCGCTGCGCGAGCTCGGGGAACTCGACGCCTACGCCAACGCGATCAAAGCACTCGGTGTCCGCGAGACCATCCGGCTGCTCGACGGGCAGGCTTCGGGCGCGGCGTCCAGCATCGCCAAGGTCGCGATGAACGTGCTTCTGCGACGCACGTTCCCGGTAACCCTCGGTTCGGCGGGCCGATCGGCGATGGCCGCCGAATCCGACGTCGTACAGCCGTATCTGCGAGTGCCCGCCGAGCTGATCGGAGGCGGCACCAAGGAGATTCAGCTCAACATCATCGCCCAGATGATCCTCGGGCTCCCGCGCAAGTGATCAACTGAAGAAGGACACCCATGGGACTACGTGGTGAAGCCGCGATCGTCGGCTACGTCGAACTGCCGCCCGAGCGGTTGAACAAGGCGACCCCGGCGCCGTTCACCCTTGAGCAGTGGGCGGAGCTGGCCTCGGCTGCGCTGCAGGACGCCGGTCTCTCAGGGGAACTCGTCAACGGCATCGTCACCTCGCACCTGGCCGAGTCGGAGATCTTCGTACCGTCCACGATCGCCGAATACCTGGGCGTGCGAGCCAACTTCGCCGAGCTCGTCGACCTCGGCGGGGCGAGCGCGGCGGCGATGGTGTGGCGGGCGGCCGCGGCGGTCGAGCTCGGCTTGTGCGACGTGGTGCTGTGTGCGCTGCCGGCGCGCTACATCACGCCGATGTCGGAGAAGAAGCCGAAACCGTTGGTGGACGCCGTGTTCTTCGGTTCATCGAGCAATCAGTACGGTTCTCCGCAGGCCGAATTCGAGATCCCGTACGGCAACCTGGGGCAGAACGGGCCATACGGTCAGGTGGCCACCCGCTACGGTGCTGTGTACGGGTACGACGAGCGGGCGATGGCCAAGATCGTCGTCGATCAGCGCGTCAACGCCAATCACACCGAAGGCGCGATCTGGAAGGACAAGCCACTCACCGTCGACGACGTGCTGGACAGCCCGATCATCGCCGACCCGTTGCACATGCTCGAGATCGTGATGCCGTGTGTGGGCGGCGCAGCGGTGGTCGTCGCGAGCGCGGACATCGCCAGGCGAGCGCGGAACAGGCCGGTGTGGATCAAGGGTTTCGGCGAGCATGTCCCGTTCAAGACCCCCACGTACGCGGCCGATCTCCTGCACACCCCGATGGCGGAGGCCGCCGCAACCGCTTTCGGCATGACCGATCTGACCCGCACCGATATGGACATGGTCTCGATCTACGACTGCTACACGATCACCGTGCTGCTGTCGCTGGAGGACGCCGGGTTCTGCGAGAAGGGCAAGGGCATGCAGTTCGTCGCCGACCACGACCTCACGTTCCGCGGGGACTTCCCGCTCAACACCGCCGGGGGCCAACTCGGTTTCGGCCAGGCCGGTCTGGCGGGCGGAATGCACCACGTCTGCGATGCGACGCGCCAGATCATGGGCAGAGCCGACGCCGCACAGGTGCCCGACTGCAATCGCGCGTTCGTGTCCGGTAACGGCGGAATCCTGTCCGAGCAGACCGCCCTGATCCTCGAGGGAGACTGACCCGTGACCACCTTCGAGCGGCCCATGCCGGTGAAAACCCCGACCACTGCGCCTTTTTGGGATGCGCTGGCCCAGCACCGCATTCGGATCCAGTATTCGCCGTCATCGGATGTGTACGTGTTCTATCCGAGGGTCCGAGCGCCGAAGACCCTCGCCGACGACCTCGAGTGGCGCGAGATCTCTGGGATGGGCACGCTGTACTCGTACACGGTGGCGCGCCGGCCCGTCGGGCCGCACTTCGCCGATGCGGTGCCTCAGCTGCTGGCGATCGTCGAATGGGATGAGGGACCGCGGTTTTCCACCGAGCTGGTCGACGTCGAACCCGGCGACCTGAGAGTCGGGATGCGGGTCAAACCCGTGTTCTTCGACTACCCCGAGCACGACGTGACGATGCTGCGCTACACCCCCGCATAGTCGCTCAGCGCCGCAGCGGGGCCAGCAGCGCTTCGAGGCCGTAGGCGAACACCGCGTCATAGTCGGTCGGTGACTGCAGCGCTTGCACCAGGGCACGGTCGGGCCAGTCGTCGGTCCACAGCGACGGGTCCTCCTCGTCGTGTTTCTCGCCGCGCACGGCCGAAAACTGCATCACCGCAGACGAAATGACATGCACCTCCACCGCGCGCAGCACCAGGGCAGCGTCCTGGCCCGTCACCCCGAGCTCGGCGAGTTGGGCCGCCAGCGCCTGTTGAACCGGCAGGAACAACCGCGGTGTCTGGTCGCGCTCGTGGGCGATGGCGAGCAGGTGTTGTCTGCTGATGAGTGCCCGCCGCTGAGCATGCGCGAGTGAGGCGATGCGGTCGACCGCGGTGTCGCCTTCGGTGGGCAGATGTGCCATCTCGTCGAGCAGCCGGTCCACGAGACTGTCGAACAGCTTGTCGCGGCCGCCGACGTGCCAGTAGATCGAGGTCACCGCCACCCCGAGTTGCTCGGCCAGCCCGCGCATGGTGAAGCCGTCCACCCCGTGCAGTTCGATCACCCTGGCGGCGGCGTCGAGGATGACCTCTGCGTTGACCGCCTCCTGGACCCTAGCGGCCGTCCGTCGTGTCGCCACCGGGCTCACCCCCGGTCATCCGTTCGGACTCGGGCAGGTCGAGGTAGCGCTCGAGGTTGCGGTGCATGTTGATCACGCGGCGCTCCTCGTTGGACAGCGTCAGGTGCTTCAAGCCCGGCTGGTGCAGGCCCCGCTGTAAACTCGCCAACACCGAGATGTCCTGGGTCAGAACCAGTCCGGGGTGGGCTTCGTCGGCCGTCGTGCGCACATCGACGGGCTTGGTACGTGGCGAGCCTGGCGCCATCCGTGTCCACAGCAGCATCACCAATTCGCCGCGGTCCGGATCGGATCCCGGATGTGACGTCATCACCGTCAGGTGGTCGGCATTCATCAGCAGCGTCATGTTCGGGAACACGTTGTACTGGTGCAGCCGCATGATCTGCTCGGTGTCCGCCCATTGCAGGTCGACGCCGCGGGATGCGGCGAATGCGCGTGTGCGGGCGGCGATGACATCGGCGACCGACGCGCCGGCTTCGCGGTCGTCGGGCAGCGGGGTGCCCTCCTCGACGCCCATCAATGCGCCCTGCGTGCACACGTACGCGTCCCACACCTCGTCGTCGCTGACCGACTGTTTCAAGTGGGGGCTCGGCACCCCGTACAGCTGTTCGGATTTGCCCGTGTGTCCCCAGATCGTCTGTGGGGCGTAGACATCGTCCATGCAGCGATGCAACTCAGGGTGCAGGGTTTGAATGTGGTAGGTCTCGCTGTAGCCGTCGGCGATCGTCTTCCAGTTGGCGTCGACGTCGATCGTCATCGTGGCGTAGCAGCGGAAGTCGGCCAGCCTGCACCATTTGACGTCGGCGGGCATCGCCTCGAGGTAGTCGAGCAGCGGCATCGCGTCGACATCGAGGTTGACGAAGACCAGCCGTTCCCAGGTGTCGACGGCGACCGGCACCAGCGGCAGCTCGGACATGTGTAATGCGCCGAACCCCTTGCGGTTCGGTACCCGCCGCAGCGATCCGCCGAGATCCCACGTCCAGCCGTGGTACCCGCACCGCAGCTCGCGCAGACCCGAGCCCGCCCCGGAGCACAGTGAGTTGCCGCGATGCCGGCACACGTTCTGAAACGCCCGCAGAACGCCGTCGTCGCCGCAGACGATCAGCACGGAGTATGTGCCGCAGCGATATTCGAAGTAGTCGCCAGGCTCGGCGACGTGATCGGTCGTGCAGGCCAGTTGCCACACCTTGGGCCACATGCGTTCGATCTCGAGAGCAGCGAATGCGGGCGAATAGTACCGCTCAGCGGGCACCAGGGTGGGCCGCGCGGGCGGGGTGCCGATCGCATCTTCGCGTCGGACTTCTTGCGCTGTGTGCGTCACGAACGGTCCTCTCCGAAGTCGCCGCGAAGCGTCTGTAACGGTGTTACAGTGCCCGACATTAGCGGCTGACATCCGGATGCGGAGGAGTAATCGTGTTCGACCTGAAAATCACCGGCGGAACCGTCGTCGACGGCACAGGAGCGGACCGGTACACCGCCGACATCGGCATCAGGGACGGCAAGATCGTCGAAGTCCGTCGCCGCGGACGTGGCGACGCTCCGCTGGAGGGCGAAGCCGCCGAGACGATCGATGCCACCGGGAAAGTCGTCGCACCGGGCTTCGTCGACATCCACACCCATTACGACGGGCAGGTCAGCTGGGACAGCTTGCTCGAGCCCTCCAGCGGCCACGGGGTGACCACCGTGGTGACCGGCAACTGCGGCGTCGGGTTCGCACCGGTGCGGCCAGGCCACGAGGAATGGCTGATCGGGTTGATGGAGGGCGTCGAAGACATCCCGGGCACCGCGCTCACCGAGGGCATCTCGTGGGGGTGGGAGAGTTATCCCGAATACCTCGATGTCGTCGAAAAGCAGGACTTCGCCATCGATGTGGGCAGCCAGATCGCCCACGGCGCGGTGCGCGCGTATGCGATGGGGGAGCGCGGAGCCCGCAACGAGCCCGCCTCACCGGAGGACATCGCGGCGATGGCCCGCCTCGTGCAGCAGGGCATCGAGGCCGGTGCGCTGGGCTTCTCGACGTCGCGCACGCTTGGGCACCGGGCCATCGACGGTGAACCGGTTCCGGGCACCTTCGCCGCCGAAGACGAACTGTTCGGCCTCGGCCGCGCCATGGCCGCCGGCGGGCGGGCCGTGTTCGAGCTGGCGCCGCAGGGGGTCGCGGGCGAGGACATCATCGCGCCCAAGAAGGAACTGGAATGGATGAAGCGTCTCGCCGCCGAGATTGACCGACCCATCTCGTTCGGGATGATCCAGGTCGATGCGGCGCCGGACCTGTGGCGCGAACAGCTCGACATCTCGGCCGAGGCCCATGCGTCAGGCAGTGAACTCTATCCGCAGATCGCCGCGCGCCCGTTCGGGATGCTGTTCGGCTTCCCGGGCCATCACGCCTTCACCCACCGGCCGACCTTCCGCAAGCTGAAGGCCGAATGCAGCCGCGAAGAGTTGGCCGCGCGCCTGGCGGACCCGGCGGTCAAGGCCGCGATCCTGGCCGAGGAGGACTTGCCGCCCGATCCGAATGTGTTGTTCGACAACATGTTCGCGCTCGTGCAGTACTCGCTGGGTCGCATCTATGCGCTGGGCGATCCGCCCGACTACGAACCGACGGTCGAACGCACCGTGGACAAGATCGCCAGCGACCGCGGTGAGGACCCGCTGACCACGTTGTACGACCTGATGCTCGAGGACGACGCAACGGCGATGCTGATGCTGCCGTTCTACAACTACTTCTACGGCAACCACGACGCGATCCGGGAGATGCTGCTGCATCCGGCGGGTGTGGTCGGGTTGTCCGACGGCGGCGCACATTGCGGCATGATCTGCGACGCGTCGTATCCCACGTTCCTTCTCACGCACTGGGCGCGAGACCGCCACCGCGGTGACAAGCTTCCGCTGGAATACGTGGTGCGCAAACAGTCCCACGACACCGCGCAGCTGTTCGGGCTGACCGATCGCGGCGTCATCGAGGTAGGTAAGAAGGCCGACGTCAACGTCATCGATATGGAGGCGCTGACACTGCATCCCGCGCGGATGGCCTATGACCTGCCCGCGGGGGGACAGCGGTTGGTGCAGGGCGCCTCCGGTTACACCGCGACGATCGTCAGCGGCGTGGTGACGCGCCGCGACGGCGTCGACACGGGCGCCCGCCCGGGGCGCCTTGTGCGCGGCGCTCGCTGATCCCGGATCCGCAGACGAGAGACGGCCCCCTCGTTGCCGAGGGGGCCGTCATCGTCGTACCTACTTAGTTGCTGCCGGAACCGCTGCCCGAGCCGGAGCCGCTGCCCGAGCCGGAACCGCTGCTCGAGCCGGAGCCCGTCCTGCCGGAGCCGTTGGCCGAGCCGGTGCTGCCGTCCGAACCGGTGCCGGTGCTCCCGGAACCGGTGGTGTTGCCCGTGCCAGTGCCGGTGTTGCTGCTCGAACCGGTGCTGCCGGTCGAGCCGGTGCTGCCGGTCGAACCGGTGCTGCCGGAGCCGGTCGTGCTGCCGGCACCGGTGGTGGTGCCGGAACCGCTGGTGCTGCCGGTGCTGCCGCTCCGGCTGGTGCTGATGCCCGAGGTGTTGCTGCCGGTGTTGGTGTTCGAGCCCGTGGTGCTCTCGGCGTCGGTAATGCTGTCGCCGGCATCGTCACCAGCGTCCGAGCCTTCCTCGGCGCCGGTGCTTACCTCGGTGCCCTCCTCGGCGCCTTCGGCTTCCTTGGTGGCTTCGTCGGTGCCCTCCTTGGGGCCTTCCTCGGCGCCTTCGGCTTCCTTGGTGGCTTCGCCCGTGCTTTCGCCGGCGCCTTCGCCTTCCTCGGTGCCTTCGCCTTCGCCGGCACCTTCGTCGTCACCCTCGCCGTCGTTGGCGAGGCTGATCGCGAGTGTGTCACCACCGAAGCTGAACTCGCCCGGGCCACCCGGCGCGCTCAGGGTCGACGCAGCAGGAGGCGCGATCGCGTTGGCGATCTGGCTGGGCAGCGTGACCGCGAGATAGGTGAACAGACCACGGTCGAGCAGACCCTGCCACTCCGAGGGGGAGGCGGCGGGCTGGAATCCGTTGACCAGAGCGCTGAGCGCCAGCACCGGCAGGTTCACCAGGTTGGTGACGGCGTCGGCGATGTTGCCTGCGGCCAACGCTTCGCGTGTGGCGTCGAAGATCTCCGTCGACTGCACGATCGAGCCGACGATCGGTTCGAAAATCGCCTTGGTGAGCGCGAATTCAGAGACGACATCGAGCAGTGCAGGCAACTTCTCCGCGCCGGGCAGCGCCCCCACGAACTGCGAGGGGATGGAGAGGATCGGGATCAGCGGCCGCATCCCGCCCAGGAACCTGAGCACGAACCAGCCGTTGACCTTCGAGAAAGCCTCGAAGAACTGTCCCTGCGACAGGTAGGTCAGTGATTCGCTGATCACACCGGGAAGCTGTTCAGCCGCCAGCCTCATCGCCTCGATGGTCCCCGAGATCGCCGTCTCGATGGTGGGTCCGTACTTCGAATTGAAGTTGAGAACCTCATTCAGCAGAGGACCCGGGTTCAGGGTGTTCTGAATCAGGACATTGGCCGTCTCGCGGAAGATGTAGCCGGTGCTCAGCTGCCTCAAGAGGTTTTCCGTCGCGCCGGCGGAGTCTCCGGTCAGCGTCTCCAGGCTTCCGAACGTGTCGGCGATGGCCTGTCCCCACACGAGGAGCGGATTGCTGGCCGCCGTGAGCTGGACCGCGGCGTGCGCGACGCGCTCCTGGACATCCTGAACAGTGGGCATCGGGGGGGCTACCGGGCTGACCGCGATCACGCTGGCGCTGGCCATTGCGACGCCAGCAACCAACAGCTTGGAGTTGCGCCGACTCGATGGCGAGTAACTGGGTGGGAGGTCCTGAACCGGCGGACCGGCCTGAACTGCTAGTTGCACGTTTTCTCCTGTTGAGCATGTGAATTTGCCAAATGGCAGCTGAAGATTAGCTGAGCCTAACCTAAGAGGCAAGTGATTCGTCCCACTAAGCAGGGTGAACTATGCTGGCCGGTCCTGCACTGTCACAGACGCGCCATAACTCGGCATATCGCAGATGAAGCATGGTACTTGCACATGCACGCAGCGATTGTAAGGAAACTTACACGAGAGTCAGCCGTCATCCAGAGCTACCTCTCCGCAGGCGCCGTGACCTGTGACACATCAGAGCGATCGTCTGCTGAGGGTCGGTCGAGAAGTTGCTGGAGGTCGACTATCAGGTTGTCGGGGCCTTCTGGCGACCGGAGCGCAAGGACTTCGCCCGAGCCGCATCCTTCCGCGCAAGTGCTCGCGGTGGGCAAAGAGCTTGGCCTGAGCTTCTTCCGTCAGCCCGCTTGACGGCGAGCGTTGCGGTGGCCCTGCCTGCGCAGCGCCGCCGTCCCACCCGAGCAAGCCGGCGACACCGCGTCCTCCCAGAAACCTGCCACGAGCTGGTCTTCAAAGATTGACAGCCGATAGTTCGACAGGCTAGATATACGACACGCACGGTGGACAGGGTCATGGGGACACGGTCGGCCTGCGACACGCGCGCCACCGAAGGGTCATGGGATGACCGCAATTCGACCAGCCCGCAGTCCGTTGGGAACGCAGGCAGAACGATCGCGCATTGCGCATGCCATCCGGGTGCTCTCGGTGCCGATCATCATCGGCTGGCTGGTGCTGACCGCGGTAACCAACGTGTTCGTCCCGTCGTTGGAGAAGGTCGGCGAGGCCAACACCGTCTCGATGAACGCCCACGACGCGCCGGCTTTCATCGCGATGCAGCGCATCGGCGCGAACTTCCAGGAGTTCGACTCCGACAGCAACGCGATGGTCATCCTGGAGGGTGACAAACCGCTCGGCGCACAAGCACACCGCTACTACGACGAGTTGATCGAGAGGTTCCGCGCCGACCCAGAACACGTCGAGCACGTCGCCGATTTCTGGAGCGACCCGCTGACCGCAGCGGGGGCGCAGAGCGCCGACGGCAAGTCGGCGTATGTGCAAATCTATCTGCGCGGGAACATCGGCGAGACGATCGCGAACGAATCGATCCAAGCGGTCCGCGACATCATCGCGGAAGTCCCTGCCCCGCAGGGAATCAGGGCGTACGTCACCGGCGGAGCGGCGTTGAACGCCGACCAGCGCGTCGCGGGTGACAAGGGAGCCGTCAAAGCAACTGTCGCAACGCTGATCGTCATCGCGGTGATGCTGCTGATCGTCTACCGCTCGATCGCCACCATGGTGCTGATCCTGTTCATGGTGTTCGTCGAACTCGGCGCCTCCCGTGGCATCGTCGCCTTCCTCGGCAACACCGGACTCATCGGGCTCTCGACATTCGCCACCAGCCTGCTGACCCTGATCGCCATCGCCGCGGGAACCGACTACGCGATCTTCCTGATCGGCCGGTATCAAGAGGCCCGCCAGGCCGGCGAGGACAAGGAAACCGCCTACTACACCATGTTTCACGGCACTGCCCACGTGGTGCTGGGCTCCGGTCTGACCATCGCCGGCGCCTTGTTGTGCCTGAAGTTCACCAGGCTGCCGTGGTTCCAGACCATGGCGGTGCCGTGCGCGGTGGGCGTTCTCGTCGCGGTGATCGCCGCCTTGACGCTGGGCCCGGCTGTCACCGTCGTGGGTAGCCGGTTCGGATTCTTCGAACCGAAGCGACCGATCAACTCCCGCGGATGGCGACGGGTCGGCGTCGTGGTCGTGCGGTGGCCGGGGCCGGTTCTCGTCGCGACCTGCGCCCTGTCGCTGGTCGGGTTGCTGGCGCTGACCGGATACAAGGTCGACTACGACGGGCGGCACTTCCTTCCCGCTGACACCCCGGCGAACATCGGATACGACGTCGCCGACCGGCATTTCGACGCCGCCCGGATGAACCCCGAACTGATGATGGTCGAGAGCGACCACGATCTACGCAACTCGGCCGACTTCCTGGTGATCGACAAGATCGCCAAGGGGGTCTTTCGCGTACCCGGCATCGCCCGCGTGCAGACCATCACCCGGCCGCAGGGTAAGCCGATCGAGCACACCACTATCCCGTTTCTGCTGAGCATGCAGGGCACGACCAACCAGCTCAATCAGAAGTACCTGCAGGACCGGATGGCCGACATGTTGGTCCAGGCCGACGAGATGCAATCGACCATCGACCAGATGGAAAAGATGGCAAGCCTGATGCAGCAGATGGCCGACACCACCCACAGCATGGTGCGAAAGACCAAGGAGATGACGGTCGACATTGCTGAATTACGGGACCACATAGCCGATTTCGACGACTTCTTCCGACCCATCCGCAGTTACTTCTACTGGGAACCGCACTGCTTCAACATTCCGATCTGCTGGTCGCTGCGCTCGATCTTCGACACCCTCGACGGCATCGACACGCTGACCGATGACATCGAGCACCTCGTGCCCGATCTCGAACACCTCGACAGCCTGATGCCTCAGCTGATCCTGCTGCTGCCCCAGCAGATCGAAACCATGAAGACGATGAAGACGATGATGCTGACCATGCACTCCTCGCAGAAGGGACTGCAGGATCAGATGGCCGCGATGCAGGAGAACTCGCACGCCATGGGCGACGCGTTCGACGCATCGATGAACGACGACTCGTTCTACCTGCCGCCAGAAGCATTCGAGAACAAGGACTTCCAGCGCGGCATGGAAAACTTCATTTCACCGGACGGTAGGTCGGTGCGCTTCATCATCGAGCATGAGGGTGATCCCGCCACCCCAGAAGGCATCGACCACATCGACGCGATCAAGCTCGCGGCCAAGGAAGCCATCAAAGGCACCCCGTTGGAGGGGTCCACCATCTACCTCGGCGGAACCGCGGCAACGTACAAGGATATGCGCGACGGCTCCAACTACGACCTGATGATCGCCGGATTGTCCGCTGCGGCATTGATCTTCATCATCATGCTGATCATCACGCGGGCGGTGGTAGCCGCTGCGGTCATCGTCGGAACGGTTCTGCTTTCGCTGGGCACGTCGTTCGGACTGTCTGTGCTCGTCTGGCAGCACCTGCTGGGCATCAAGCTGCACTGGATCGTGTTGGTGATGTCGGTGATCCTGCTGTTGGCCGTCGGCTCGGATTACAACCTGCTGCTGGTTTCCCGGTTCAAGGAGGAACTGCACCACGGGTTCAAAATCGCGATCATCCGTGCGATGGCCGGTTCGGGGAAGGTCGTCACTTCGGCGGGCCTGGTGTTCGCCGCGACGATGGCCTCGTTCGTCGTCGGCGATCTGCGCAGCATCGCCCAGGTCGGCAGCACGATCGCGTTGGGTCTGCTGTTCGACACCCTCATCGTGCGCGCGTTCATGACACCGTCCATCGCCGCCCTGCTCGGCCGTTGGTTCTGGTGGCCGCAGAGGGTGCTCACCCCGGCATCACAGCGCAGGATGGCCGCCGTGTTTCCGGAGCGGGCGGCGGTGGGAACCAGTGTCCGCGGCCGAGCAGAACCGGAGTCATAGAGCTTTCCGAACGCGCTCCTTCTTCGGGGTCTGTGGTGCCATGATGGGCAGATGTCGAACCCCGACGTGGCGGACAGCCCACTACCGTCTGCCTCGGCTTGGGCTATTGCGGACCGCAATGTCGGCACGTTCCGGTTCTGGTTCGTCGGGCAGCGCTGGGAGTGGTCGGACGAAGTGGCGCGGATGCACGGGTACGAACCGGGCACCGTCGTGCCGACAACCGAACTGCTGCTGTCGCACAAACATCCCGACGACCGACAGCACGTCCAGGACCTACTCGACCACGCCCTGCATCTGGGTGGCTCGTTCTCCAGCCGCCACCGGTTCATCGACACCGCCGGCAGGTTGCATACCGTCATCGTGATCGGCGACCGGATGCTCGACGACAAGGGTGCGGTGGTCGGCACCGAGGGCTACTACATCGACCTGACCGACACGTTCGCCCAGACCCGCCGCCAAGCGTTGAGTGAGTCGCTGCCCGAATTGTTCGAGGCCCGAGCGGCAATCGAGCAAGCCAAGGGCGCCCTGATGCTCGTCTACTGCATCGACGCCGAAGCCGCGTTCGAGTTGCTGATGTGGCGCTCACAGCACACCAACACGAAGTTGCGCTCCCTGGCCACGCAGATCGTCACCGAACTCGGCACGATCGATCCCCAGCGCGACGACCTGCGAAGGCAGTTCGACCATCTGCTGCTCACCGCGCACACCCGCGCCGAGTAGGTGATCGAGGGCCGTGGATGCGCGTGGTAACAGAACTCGCCGCCGGGGTATCACCACGGCATGACGGATCAGACGCTCGCACCGCTCCGCCACTGACGGGTGGGATGACGTGGCGCAATTAGAGGTGAGCCTGGACGTGCGCGACACCGCGGTGGTGGTGTCGGTAGCAGGCGAGATCGACTCGAACAGCGTCGGATCGCTGCAGCCACATCTTGACCGCGCGGTCGAGGCCGCCGACGAGCATCCGGCCAAGTTGCTGATCGTCGAACTGTCCAGGGTCGGCTACTTCGGCAGTGCGGGCCTGAACGCCCTCCTCGAGTGTTACGAGAAGGGCTTGGCGGCGGGGGTGACGGTGCGGTTGGTGGCCGCCAACCCCGAGGTGGTCCGCCCGATCGAGGTCACCAAGCTCGACACGGTTCTGCGGCCGTACGGATCCGTGGCCGATGCGGTCGACGCATGAGTGACCCGAGCGGGCCGCAGACTCGGTTGACCACGGTTTTCGATGCCGACGGCGAGGTCGGTCCCGATCTGGCCGCGGTTCGGTGGGCCGCCACGCCCCTGGGGACGCCGGACGGCTGGCCGCAGAGCCTGCGAACCGCGGTCAACATCCTGCTGTCCTCACGATTCCCGATGTGGATGGCGTGGGGGCCCGATCTGACGTTCTTCTGCAATGCCGCCTACCGACGGGACACGTTGGGCCGCAAGTATCCCTGGGCCCTCGGCCGGCCGGCGCGCGAGGTGTGGGCCGAAATCTGGCCCGATATCGGCCCGCGAATCGATCTCGTGCTCTCCACCGGAGAGGCGACCTGGGACTCGGCACTGCTCCTGTTCCTCGAGCGCTCCGGCTATCAGGAGGAGACCTACCACACCTTCTCCTACAGCCCGCTGCGCGACGACGAAGGGCTGGTCGTGGGCATGCTGTGTGTGGTCAGCGAGGACACCCAGAAGGTGATCAGCGAGCGCCAGATGGCGACGTTGCGCGACCTCGGATCGGACCCGAGCGCGGTGCGTACCGAAGAAGAGATCATGGCGTTCGCCGAACGCCAGCTGGGTCAGAACCTGCGTGACCTGCCGTTCACATTGATCTATCTGTTCGACGCCGACCACGCTGCACGTCTTGCCGGATCCACCGGGGGCATCGCCGACCATCCGATCGCATCGCCACGGGTGGCCGCAGACAGCGATGGCAGTTGGCCGCTCGACGAACCTGCGCGCGGTGAGACGACGTTGCTCGCACTCGACGACGACAGGTATGCGGACCTGCCGGCCGGTGGGTGGCGCGACCCACCGACACACGCGCTGATCGTCCCACTGCTACAACAGGGCGGTTCCCCGATCGGTTTCCTGGTCGCCGCGCTCAACCGCTACCGTCCGCTCGACGACACCTACCGCGGCTTCGTGTCGCTCGTGGCGGGCCACGTCGCTGCGGGCGTCGGCAGTGCGCGCAACTACCAGGCTCAGCAGCAGCGCGCAGAAGAGCTCGCCGAACTCGACCGTGCCAAAACGGCGTTCTTCTCCAACATCAGCCACGAGTTCCGGACCCCGCTGACGTTGATCCTCGATCCGGTCGCCGAACTGCGGACCCGCGGCGCCGACCTCGACGCTCTCGCCCGCGAGGAGCTGGACATCGTGTGGCGCAACGGGTTACGGCTGGCCAAACTGGTCAACACGCTGCTCGACTTCTCGCGTATCGAAGCCGGCCGCATGCGGGCGAGCTTCGCGCCGGTCGAGCTCGGGTCCGTCACCGCCGAACTCGCCAGCGTCTTCCGATCGGCGATCGAGCGTGCCGGCCTCACGTTCACCGTCGACTGTCCTCCTCTCGGCGAAACGGTATACATCGACCGCGACATGTGGGAGAAGGTCATCTTCAACCTGCTGTCGAACGCGCTGAAATTCACCTTCACCGGTGGCATTTCGGTCAACGCGACCCGCGACGGCGACGACGCGGTGGTGACCGTCTCCGATACCGGAGCCGGAATTGCCGCCGCGGAGATACCCCGGTTGTTCGAACGGTTCCACCGGATCGAGAACGTGCGGGCGCGGTCGAATGAGGGCAGCGGGATCGGCCTGGCCTTGGTCAAGGAACTGGTCGAACTCCATGGCGGCAGCATCACCGCCGAGAGCAGCGAAGGTGTCGGCACCACGTTCGCGATCCGCCTGCACTTCGGCACCGCGCATCTACCGGCCGCGGCGCTCTTCTCCGCGGACGACACGCAGACAGCGGCCGCAGGTGCCGAGCCCTACCTCCAGGAGGCGCTGCGGTGGCTGCCCGCCGACGGCGAAGGGCCTGCCCCCGATGTGCCCTCGGAGCTGCCCGGCTCACCCACTTCGCCTCCGGTTCCGGGCACCACACCGCGTGTGCTCATCGCCGACGACAACGCCGACATGCGTGATTACGTCGCCCGGATGCTGCGCAACGACGGATACCTCGTCGATGCCGTCACCGACGGTCAGCAAGCGCTGGACGTGGTACGCACGGAGCTGCCCGACATGGTGGTCAGCGACGTCATGATGCCGCGTCTGGACGGTCTCCAACTGGTCGCCGCCTTGCGGTCAGACCCGCGCACCGCGGCCGTACCGGTGCTGATGTTGTCCGCCCGCGCCGGACAGGAAGCCGCCATCGAGGGTTTGCAGGCGGGCGCCGACGACTATCTCGTCAAGCCGTTCGCCGCCGCCGAACTGCTGGCGCGCGTGCGCGCGAACGTCAAACTCGCAAGGATCCGCAATCATCACGCCCGCTGGCGCACCGCGCTGATCGACTCGCTGCAGGAGGCGTTCTTCGTGGCCAACGAGCGCGGCGCGGTGATCGAGATCAATGCGGCGTTCACCGACATCCTCGGCTACGGCGTCGAGGAACTGCCGTACGAGCCTGTACACCCGTGGTGGCCGACGGCGGAGTCGGATCCAGAAGCGCATCACCAAGCCAACCAGCTGTTGTCACAGATTCTGCGTGAACCGCATGGCAGGCACACGGTTCCGGTTACGCACCGCGACGGGCACCGTCTGTGGGTGACTCTCACCTACAACCAGATCGAGGAGATCGACACCGGCAGGCCCGTGATGGTCGGCACCTTCCGCGACGTCACCGCCGAGCACTACACGGTGCAGCGGGAGGCCGCGCTGGCGGCGCTCAATCAGCAACTGGCGCAGGCGGATACGCTCGACGACGCGGTGCGCACGGTGATCGACGTGCTGCGTGAGGTGTGGCGGGCGCACCGCGTCCTGGCCCTGACGTTTCCGGTCGACGACGGCGCCACGACGATCGATCCGACAGGATTGGTCTGTTCCGGCGAGCCGGCCCAGTGGCGCGACCTGCCCGCGGCCACAAAGCTGGCGATCACCTCGCTGCGCTCCGCAGACTCACTGGTTGCCGACGCGTCGGACACCGGGTCCGCGCGCATCGCCCTGCAGCATCCGCGCGGGGTGCTGGTCGTCTACCTCGAGTTGCCCGAGCGCCGACCGTTCACGCCCGAAGACAAGACGCTGCTGGCGGTCTTGGCAGGCAGGCTCGGCCAGGGGTTGCAGCGCGTACACCTTCTCGACCAGCAGCGCGAAACCGCACTCGCGCTGCAGCACGCGATTCTCGGCCCCACCGTTTCGAGCGGCTTCGCCGTGCGGTACCAGCCGGCCACCCGCCCGCTGCAGGTGGGTGGTGACTGGTACGACGTCGTCGATCTGGACGACGGCCGGATCGCGTTGATCGTCGGCGATTGTGTCGGGCACGGATTGACCGCCGCCACGGTGATGGGGCAGCTGCGAAGCGCGTGTCGGGCACTGCTTCTCGAACACCCCGGACCGGCTGCCGCCCTGACTGCCCTCGACCGATTCGCCGCCCGATTGCCCGGCGCACGGTGCACGACGGCATTCTGCGCCGTGCTCGATCCGGATACAGGTGAACTGCTGTACTCCAGTGCCGGCCACCCACCTCCGGTCATGGTGCTTGCCGACGGCACGAGCCGACTGCTCGATGACGCCTCGGTCACCCCGCTCGGGTTGCCCTTCGATCACATTCGTCCGGAGGGCCGGCAGGTCATGCCGCCCCGCGCGACACTGTTGCTCTACACCGACGGCCTGGTGGAGCGTCGGCGCGAATCTCTGGACAAGGGCATCGGCCGGGCCGTCGACGTGCTCGAAAGCCATTCCGCCACAGCGCTGGACGCCCTGGCCGATGAGATCATGACGCAGCTGACACCCATCCATGGATATCAGGACGACGTCGCGCTCATGCTCTACCGGCAACCGGCGCCGCTGGAAATCGAGTTCAGCGCCGATCCCGCTGAATTGGCAGGCACGCGCAGCGAGCTGCGGAAGTGGTTGGTGCGGGCGGGGGTTGACCCGAGCCAGACTATCGACGTATTGATCGCCACCGGGGAGGCGCTCGCGAACGCGGTCGAGCATGGGCACCGTGACCGTCCCGGTGGTGCCGTTCGTCTGCGCGCGACCGTGTTTGCGGACCGGCTTCACCTGACCATCGCCGACACCGGGGTGTGGAAAGTGCCAGTCGCCGATCCCGCGTCTCACCGCGGCCGCGGAATCGCGCTGATGCGGGCGCTGATGAACGACGTCACGATCGAGACGGGCGATTCCGGCACGACGATTGACTTGCACGCCAGGATCGCCTGATGCCCGCACCACTCACCGTGCGCACCGCCTGTCGGGTCGACGGCACCGTAGTGCTGAGCGCGGCAGGCGAACTCGACCTGAGCAATATCGACACGTTCACCGAGGCCATCGCCGACGCCGTCGGCAGGCGAAACCAGGAGACGGGGCGGTTGACGGTCGATTTGACCGCGATCGAATATCTCGACAGCAGCGCGATCAACGCGCTGTTCGAAAACGCGCCGCAGATCCGCAGGATCGTCGCCAACCCGATCCTGATGCCGGTACTGACGATCAGCGGCCTGACGTCGGTGGCCGACGTGCAAGCGGCAGAGGGCAACTGATCGGTTACGGCGATGTCACGGGAGCACTGTGCGCATCAGCATGACGTTGTAGGCCGACCACAGCGACAGGTTGAAGTACAACTCCTTGCCGGTCGACCACGGATGCAAGAACGGCGCGTAGATGCCGCCGGGGACATCCCAGGACCGAACCAACAACTGCTCGGGACCATACGGTCCCTGCGGAGTGGGTGCCATCCTGGCCACCACGTCGTTGGCGCCGTTGCAGTACAGCACCAGGTACTGCTTGAGGTAGGTGTTGTACTGGGCCGACATCTCGCCAACCGGACCGGGGATTACCACCGTGGCTGCTCCCGGATCCCGTGGTACCCAGGCGTTTTGGTCGGCGTTCCAATACTCGTAGCGGTTGAGGTCGGGCACCGCTCCCTGCGGGATGCGCGCGATGTACGCCGCGCCGCCTCTGCCCGCCGGCGTCCCGAACGTGTACAGGTAGGGATCATCCGCGCCCGGCTTGAGAAACGCGCCCTGCTGGAAGTTCTCGTTGCCCCGAACGTAACGCGCATCGGGGACGTCGCCTTCGCGCGCGGCGCGCACCGTGCCGGGGTAGACGCCCCAGTGCTCGCCGTTGTCGGGGGAGACCGCGATGGCCGAGAAATTGGTCGTCCACCGGCCGTCGGCGTCCCAGCTCTTGATCGACATGAAGTTCACGAACTGGTTGCCGCCCACCGCGACACCCGCGGTGGGAATGATGCCCTTCTCGTTCGGCGCCCACTTGGTGCTGTTGATGATCTGCTTGGACAGGCCGGGCGCCCACAGCGGGGAACCGGAGTAACGGTTGGCGAGCGCGCCGTCGGGCACGGCGACCGTCTTCGACAGCGCCCCGTCCTGGGTGCGCAGCAACGCGTTGTAGCGCCACTGCTTTCCCCGCACGCTGCAGTAGCCGTAGGTGTCACCGAACGCCATCAGAACCTGACGATTGCCGGCATCGCCGTTGTCCCACATGATTCCGAGGTCGGTGCCGGTGATCGCGAACCGTCCGATCGTGTTGTTCGGGCTCTCGGGGCCGGTGACCCACCCGACGAGCGTCGTCCCCGGCGGCGCGGGCGGCGGAGGCGGCTCGGGGGCGGCAGCGGGAACCTGCTGCGCGACAGGCTGATCCGCCACGGGTTGCGGTGGCGGGGGGCGGACGGCGGCCTGCTGGTCAACGGTTGCGGACTGCGGAGAAAGGGACTGGAGGATCTCGGCGGGCAGTCGGCCGAGTCGCGGCAACGGCGCTTCGTCGTTGGTGTTGCGAGGCCGGTGGCCGACCGGCGGGCCACCCGGCAGCGCCGGCGTCGCTTCGGTGTTCGGTGCGGCAGGCGGTTGTGCGGCCGCAGCGGCGCCGGTGCACGGTTCCGCCGTGGCCGAGGGGGCGACGCCGAGCACGGCGCTCAGTGCGATCACGGTTGCGGACGCCACCGACAACGAGGCGATGCGCGGAGGCGGCGACATGTCACACCTTTCGGAGGCGGGCGCCGATGAGACGTCAGCGATGGGCGGATGTGACGTTAGTGACGAAAGTGACGGGTGCGATCTTGATGCGCGGATAGGTACCCACCTGTGACCGTGTCGCAACCTCCCAGCCCTGCGATCTGTGAGTGTTCTCGATCGCTTTGAGCGATGTTTTCCACACATAAGCCACGCCGGGGTGCGGAATGTTTACCGGTCGCGTGGGGTATCAAGACCGGCATGACCTCCCCGGCCGAAGCGCACACCGGCGAACCCGACGAGGGGACGGAGGGCAAGCTCAAACGCAAGATCACCGGGCCGCTGCTGTTCCTGTTCATCCTCGGCGACGTGCTCGGCGCCGGGATCTACGCGCTGATGGGCGTTCTCGCCGGCGATGTCGGCGGTGCGCTGTGGGCGCCGCTACTGCTGGCGCTGCTGCTCGCGTTGCTGACCGCCGGCTTCTACGCCGAATTGGTGACCAAGTATCCGAAGGCGGGCGGTGCGGCGGTTTTCGCGGAGCGGGCGTTCGGTCGACCGGTGATCTCGTTCCTGGTGGGCTTCTGCATGCTCGCCGCGGGGGTGACCAGCGCAGCCGGTCTGTCGCTCGCGTTCGCCGGCGACTATCTCACGACGTTCATCGATGTCCCGGCCGTACCGGCGGCCATCGTGTTCCTGGCACTGATCGGATGCCTCAACGCGCGGGGGATCAGCGAGTCGGTCAAGAGCAACGTCGTGATGACGGTGATCGAACTGACCGGTCTGCTGATCGCCGTGATCGCCGTGTCGATGATGGTCGGCGCCGGGCGGGGCGATGTCAGCCGCGTGACCGAGTTTCCCGACGGCGCCACGCCGGCGTTGGCGATTCTGAGCGGAGCGATCGTCGCGTACTACTCGTTCGTCGGCTTCGAGACATCGGCGAACGTGGCCGAGGAGATTCGTGATCCGAGCAAGGTGTATCCCACGGCGCTGTTCGGCGCGCTCATCACCGCCGGTGTGCTCTACGCGCTGGTCGGTGTGGCGAGCGCGATCGCCCTGCCGGCCGAGGACCTCGCGAAGTCTTCGGGACCGTTGCTCGATGTGGTCGCGGAGGCCGACGTCGGCGTTCCCGACTGGGTCTTCAGCGCGATCGCGCTCGTCGCCGTCGCCAACGGCGCGCTGCTGACGATGATCATGGCCAGCAGGCTCACCTACGGCATGGCCGAACACGGCCTGCTGCCCAGCGTGCTCGGTCGCGTGCTGCCGAAGAGGCGCACACCGTGGACGGCGATCGTCGCGACCACCGTCGTCGCCATGGTGCTGAGTCTGCTCGGCGACCTGTCGACGCTCGCCGAAACCGTGGTGCTACTGCTGTTGATCGTCTTCATCTCGACGAACATCGCGGTGCTGGTGCTCCGCCGCGACCCGGTCGATCACCCGCATTTCCGGGTCTGGACGGCCGTGCCGGTGCTGGGCGTCGCGTCGTGTGCGCTGCTGCTGACCCAGCAGACCGCGAAGGTCTGGCTCTTCGCCGCGATACTGATCGCGGTGGGCGCGGTGCTGTATCTGGGGGCCCGGGTAGCCACGCGTCGCTGACGTCAGCGCTTGGGCACGGCACCCCGCAGGAACTGCGTTTACGCGCTTTGGGTTTCGTCGATGAGGATGGCGGCATCGCAGGCGTAGCGGTCGAGCATGTCCGCATCGGAGCGACGGTATGCGTCGATTTCGCGCGAGTAGACCATCAAGGTGCCGAGCAGCCGCTGCGGTGTCCGCAGCGGCGCGAACAGCACGCTGTTGGCTCCGACCTCGGCCGCCTGCCCAATCCACTCCGGCCACCGCTCGGCCTCAGGTGAGCCGGTCGCCTGTACCGCCGTCTGCATGAACCATGCTGTCGTGCCGGGGTTTTCGTGAGATCTGTCAAACAACGCGTTGAGCCGGTCGGCGGTGGCATCGGTGGCGACCGACGTGATTCGGCGCCCACTCGTGGTCAGCAGGGTGACGCCGGCGCCGGCCGAGACGCCGACCTCCTCGGCGGCGCGGTCCACGATGAACCGAAGCGTTCCGGTGACCGACTTCGCAACCGTCGTGGGCCATTGATGAAGGCGTGCGACCGCGGGACTCGACGTGAGCTGTGACGTAACCAAAACTGTCCGATCGTCGATAGGCATCCGGAAAAGGTTCCGCACGAGATACCCGGCGACTTTGCGGCCAAACGCATGCATACGGCCGACCCGGGATAAAAGGTGAACACAGCAAGCGACGGTGGTTTACGTTCGCGCGGGGTGACCGTTCGAAAGGGGGGACGAACGATGGCGGGGCTATCGGCTTATCTGAGAGGTGCTCATCGCGGGGGGCCCGCGGCCTCACTCCTCACACGAACGGCGGCCGTGCTGGCGGCGCTGTGTCTGCTGTTCGGCTTCGGCGGGGGACAGGCTTCGGCGTTCCCCGGAGGCGATGTGGCGGGCGCGTTGACGATCGGCGGGCTGAACCGCACCTACACGGTGCACGCCCCGCCCGGCCTCGACCGCCCCGCCGGGCTCGTGCTCAACCTGCACGGCGCAGGGATGACCGGACCGGCGCAGGCCGGAGCCACCAACTACAACGCGATCGCCGATCAGTACGGGTTCGTCGTCGCCTATCCCGACGGCGTCGATATGAGCTGGGCCGACGGCCGCGGCGCCTCAGTACCGGACCGCCAGGGCACCGACGACGTCGGGTTCCTGGTCGCACTCGCCGAACGGCTGCGCGAGGAGTATGGCGTCGACGCCGGCCACGTCTTCGTGACCGGAACCTCGGCGGGCGGCTTCATGGCCTCGCGGCTGGCGTGCGAACGCGCCGATGTCTTCGCCGCCGCGGCACCGGTCGCCGGCACGCTGGCGTCAGGTTTCCCCTGCGCGCCGTCGCAGCCGGTATCGGTGTTGGCGGTGCACGGAACCGCCGATCCCGTGGTGCCATTCACCGGCGGCCCGATGGTGGGCCGCGGCGGGCCCAGCGACATCGTGTCGGCGCCGGCGATGGCGCAGCGCTGGCGTGAGATCGACGGCTGCCCCGCACCGGTCGAGGAGGTGCAGGGCAACGTCCACCGGTTCGTCGCCGCCGGATGTGCCGGCGGAACCGAGGTGGTGTTCGTCCAGATCGACGGCGGAGGCCACGTCTGGCCCGGCGGCTTCTTCGCCCCGTTCGACGCCTCCCAGTCGAGCGGGCAGTTCTTCGCAACCCACGGCAGGTGATTTGACGCTTCTGCCTACGGTGGTGTGACGGCAGACTGGAGCCGGTGCGAAAACGAACAGGAGATCGGAATGAGCGACGACGTCCCGGGTATCACCGGCATCCACCACATCTCCATCACGGTGACCGACCTCGAGGCCAGCCTGGCGTGGTACCAACGGCTGCTCGGGGCGGACCGGTTGCCGATGAAGTTCCCCCACTACGAACGCGAGGACACGGGATACGGCGAACTGCTGATCGACCCGCGCTCCGGCGTCGTGATCGGGCTGCACACCAACACCGGCAACGACGGAAACCAATTCGACGAAGCCCGAACCGGTTTAGACCACGTGGCGTTGAACGTGGCGTCACGAGACGAGTTGGACGCGTGGACGCGACGGCTCGACGAACTCGGCATCGAACACTCCGGTGTCCGTGCGGCCGACGAGCCGTTTCCCTTTGCGACCGTGGTGTTCCGCGACCCCGACAACATTCAGCTCGAGCTGTTCACGATCGGCTGAGCAGGCTCGGCCGGGGGAAAGTAGCTCGTCGCACACGACTGCGGCCTAGGCTGCGGCCATGTCTTACGACCGCGCCGCGCTCGTCGCGGGCAGCATCCGATTCGCGTCCGGTGTTTCGTTTCTGGTCGACCCCCTTCGGGCCAACCGGCTGTGGGGCGATCCGGATGAGCCGGCGCCGACGACGCAGCTGCTGCTGCGCTCGATGGGGTACCGCGACGCGCTCATCGGCGGTCTGCTGCTGACATCGGCGTTGCGGGGCCGCGACACCCGAGGTTGGTTTCTGGCCTCCGGCGGCGCCGACGCCGCCGATCTGCTGGGCGGCTCGAGTGTGCACCACGAGATGAGACGCTCTCAGCGGGTCATCGGACTCGGCGGCGCGATCATGGGTATCGGCGTCGGGTTGTGGGGCGCACTGCGCCGGCCCCGGCGTGCGGAGGACTGACCTCAGCGGGTCAACAGCAGGCAGCCGGCGATCGGCCCGCCGCCTGCCGCGGCGACCGCCACTTCGGGCCGGCGCGACACCTGCCGGTCACCGGCCTGCCCGCGCAGCTGAAGACAGGCTTCGTGCAGCAGCCAGTAGCCGTGCATCCGCCCCGCCGACAACTGTCCTCCGTAGGTGTTGAGCGGCAGTTCGCCGTCGAGCGCGATGCGCGTCGCGCCTTCGACGAACGGACCCGCCTCGCCGTCCGCGCAAAAACCCAGCGCCTCCAGCCATGCGAACGTCAGAAAGGTGAAGCCGTCGTAGAGCTCGGCGAGGTCGACGTCGGATGGCGTCAGATCGGTGCGCGACCACATCTCGGCGGCCGCGTCCGTCGACGCCATCTTCGGGAAATCGTCGCGGTGAAACCAGCCTCCCGAACCATAAGCGCCGCCAACGGCTTCCACCGCCACGGGTGGTTGGGGGCAGTCTCGCGCGTACTCGGCGTGCGAGATCACGAACGCGACCGAGCCGTCGATGGGCACGTCGCAGTCATACAGCCCGAACGGTGTGGACACCGGCCGCGCCGCCAAGTAGTCCGCCATGGTCATCGGATCACGGTACGCGGCAGAGGGATTCAGCCCGGCATTGCGTCTGCTGTTGATCGCCAGCCAGCCCAGCTGTTCCTTGGTCGTTCCGTACAGCTCCATATGCCGACGGCAGTGCATGGCCAGCCAGTTGGCCGCGGAGTAGGCGTGCGCAGCCAGCAGTTCATCGATGTCGCCGAACGGCGCGAGCTTGCGCCGGGACCCGGGGGCGCGGGGTTCGATCGGCGGATTAGCCAGCGGGTTGGTCCCGGAGGTGGGCGGTGCCTGCGTCATAGTTCCGCCGAGCATCTGCACGGTCCGGTACACCAGCACGTGCCGCGCGCGCCGCTCGGAGACCGCCACCATCGCCGACATCACCGGGGTCAACACGCCGCCGGTCGGAAAACCGTAGCCCTGGTCGACAGCCGGACCATCCAGTGCGGCAACGACTTCGGACAGCGGCGTGTCCCCGAACGTGACGATGCCGTCGATGTCATCCGGCATGAGGCCGGCATCGGCGACGGCGGCGCGCACCGCCTCCATCGTCAGATCGACCCCAGGGATTCCGGTGCGACGCCCGATGCGGGAGATGCCGAGCCCGCTGATGATCGCGTCGTTCTCGAGCGTGCTCAACCCGGCCACCGCCTCGCCTTCGTGTCCCTCGGGCCCCTCATGCGGAGGTCCCTGTGATGATGCCCGCTGCAGACTGTACTTTGCTAGACGTGTCCGACGACGTGTCACCTCCGCCCGCGACCAGGATGGTGCCGGCTCTCGATGAGCACAATCGGGCCTTCTGGACCGGGGGACGAGGTGGCCGACTGCTGATCACCCGTTGTGAGCGTTGCCATTTGTGGGTGTCACCGCCGGCCGGGGACTGTCCCGAATGCGGCGGACGACTTCGCCCACAACCGGTATCCGGACTCGGCACCGTGTTCACCTACACGGTCAACCACCAGCCGTTCAACCCAGCTGTCGCGGTGCCGTACGTCATCGCGATCGTCGAGCTCGATGACCAGCCCGGCCTGCGCATCGCGGCCAATATTGTTGGCTGTCGGCCCGATTCGGTGCACGTCGGTCTTCCGGTCGCGGTGCGCTTCGAACGTCAGGATCGCAACGGCGAGATCGTGTTCGCACCCGTCTTCGCGCCGCGCTGACGCGACTCAGGCGCCACGCTTGAGATGACGCGCCGCCGCGGGCGGGACAGGTGAACGGCGTCGCCGACGTGGTGCGGGCACCTCGGCCCCGACATCGCCGACGCCCGGTTCAAGCACCTGCTCGCGGAGCCTGCGAAGGGCCTGTGCGAGCAGACGAGACACGTGCATCTGCGAATAACCCATCCGTTCGGCGATCTGGGTCTGGGTCATGCTCTCGAAGAACCGCAGGAGCAACACGGTTTTCTCGCGTTCGGGAAGCGCCGCGATCAGCGGCCGTACTGTCTCGAGATCGACCACCTTGTCGATGTTCGGGTCGATGTCGCCGAGGGTGTCACCGACCGAGCGGAACTCGTCGTCGGCCGAGGCCTGGACGTCGGTCGACAGCGTGGAGTAGTTGCTGCTGGCGATCGTCGCTTCCATCACTGCTTCGCGTTCGATGCCGAGGTGGGCGGCGACTTCGGACGGCGTCGGCGCGCGCCCGATGTTCTGCGACAACTCCGCGCGGGCCTTCACCAACTGCCCCTGGAGGTCCTTGAGCCTGCGCGGAACCTTGACCGCCCAGCCGTAGTCGCGGAAGTGGCGGCGTACCTCGCCCATGATGGTCGGGATCGCGAAGGACAGGAAGTCGGCGCCGTTGTCGGGGTCGAAGCGGTTGACCGCGTTGACCAGGCCGACCCGCGCCGCCTGCACCAGGTCGTCGATCGGCTCACCGCGGTTGCGGTAGCGCCGGGCGACATGGTCGGCCAGCGGCAACGTCCGGTCGACGATCGCCTCGCGCTGGCGCTGGTAGGGAAGTGATCCTTCGTCCAGCGCTGTGAGGCGGCGGAACATCTCCGTCACGTCTGCGTACTCAGAAATCGCCTCTGACACCACACAGGCTCCTAACTTCCGACCCTGCCGTATGGATCACACGGCTCGGATCTGAACCTGTGGCTGCTGCGGTTTACCCTTTCGGACGGTTCGTCGAAACCTCGCCTATCGGGGACCTTTGCCCAGCGTAACCGTCGACGGGCGCTCCCGTGGTCAACCGGCGAACTCTCGCGCTTTCCTGGGTGTGCTGACGGGCATGGCGTGCTTGCCATACGGTCGCTGCTGCCTGCCGAGCCGGGCGGGTGCAGAGACGAGCGGGCTGTCCCAAACCGCGCCTGTGAACACCGCGGCGCCCAGCGCCGTCAATCCTGCCATCGCCACCAACGTGTCGGGGTCCATGCCGTTGTGGTTACCCACCGACGGTCGTTACAACGCCCCCGGCCGCGAAAAAGTTTGCTCGCGCGTCAGCGTGCCCGGCGGGCGAGGAGTTCGGTCTGGTGAATCACCAGGCTCTTACCGCAGACGGTGATCCAGCCGCGCTGGACGAACTCCGACAACACCTTGTTGACCGATTCCCTTGACGCGCCGACTAATTGGGCGATTTCGGCTTGGGTGAGGCCGTGGTCGAGGCGCAGTTGCCGATCTTGTCGGACACCGAATCGTTGCGCGAGGTGGAGAAGCTGTTTGGCGATCCGGCCGGGAACGTCGGTGAAGTTCAGGTCGGTGATCAGGTCTTCGGCGCGTCGTAGGTTTCGCGCGAGAAGGCGCATCAGCTGCTCGGTGATGTGCGGGTTGCCATCGATGCAATCGTGCAACGCATCACGGTCGATGACGGCGACGAGCACCGCGGTGAGCGCCGTGGCCGAACCGGTGCGAGGCGCGCAATCGAACATCGACTCGGCGCCGAAGATCTCCGAGGGGCCCAGGACGGCGAGCAGTTTCTCGGGGAACTCCGCCGACCGCCAGCCGATCTTGACCTTGCCCTCGATGACGACGTAGAGCCGGTGATCGGGCTGGCCTTCGGGATATATGCACTCACCCTGCCCGAACCGGGCGTAGTCGAATCGGTCGATCAGAGCCGCCTTGTCCGCGGGCGCCAACCCCCGCATGATCGCCGAGCGAGCCAGCACGGCTTCACTGCCACGACTCGCGCCCGTTTCCGTGGCGCCGGCGACCATCAGCATGCCCACTCCCAACCCAGTTGCGTGCGGGGCTACCCGGCTGTGACCGGGATAAACGCTACCGCGTCGTAGGCGAAATCGGACTACGCATCCGCGGGTGACGGCGGGGCATGCACGTGGCGAAGTGTGGCCGGCAACCCGCGGCTACTGGCGCGCAGAGTTCTCGACGATGATCTCGCATGCCGTCTCGTAGAACGCGCTTATGAGGGTGGAGAAGGACAACTCGAACGGATAGATCATGTGCACGTCGAGCGACTCGAGGCGCCACTCGGGTAACACCGGCACGAGGGTGCCCTCGCGCAGCTCGTTGGTGCAGATGATCTGGGTGGGCATCGCACCGATCCCGAGGCCCTGCATGATGTACTGCTTACACACCTGAAAGTTGTTGGCGCGCGCCCGGACTGGCGGTGTCAGCTCGCGCAGGCCGGCCTTTGCGGTGACCGTCAGCTTGCGAGGTCCGCCGAAGCCGAAGTCGATGAACGGAAGCGTGTTCAACTGTGCGGGGTCGCGGACCGGTTCGGGCAGTCGGGCAAGGAAATCCGGTGACGCGCACAAGAACAGCTCGAGGTCGAAGACCTTGCGCGCGATCAGCGTGGAGTCCTGTAGCGGTCCGGTGCTGAACACCACGTCGAACCCGTCGCGGACTGGGTCAACCACCCGGTCGACCAGCCGGATGTCCAGCTGCGAATTCGGATAGTGCTGAAGGAATGCCGCACCGACGCGGGAGGCGTAGTCGATGCCGACGAAGACCGGGATCGCCACCCGCAGTTCGCCCTGCGGCTCCTGTCTGCTGCCCTCGACGAGCGCGCGGACACCGTTGGCCTCGGTCAGGATGTTGGCCGCGTGGGCGTAGACCTGCTCGCCGAGATCGGTGACGGTGAGCTGGTGGGTGTTCTTGCGCAGCAGTTTGATGCCCAGGTCGGACTCCAGCCTGGTCAGCTTGCGGCTGACGGTCGACTTCGGCATTCCTAACAGTGCGGCCGCCTTCGACAGGCTTCGGTTCTCCACCACCTTGCCGAAGATCAGCAGGGCGTCGACGTCGAAGGGCAGGTTCTGTTCCATGGCTCTAGCGTTCTTTCCCTCTGCGGTGTTCCAAATATGCAACAGGGTGTTGCGCGCGCGGGCCTGTTTCGGCCATATCGGCGGCGGTACCTTCACCCCTACCGTCTTCAGCCCGACGCAGGAGAGACCGTTGAGTCACGACAGCCTGGTGACCAAGCCCGCCAGCGGACACTGGACCGACGCCTACCCCGAGCTGGGTCGTGGTCCTGTGTCGCTTCAGGACTGCGTTTCCGAGGAGTTCTACGAAAAGGAACGCGAGCACGTCTTCAAGAAGACGTGGCTCTACATGGGCCGCATCGAGCGTGTGCCCAAGTCGGGCAGTTACTTCACCCGCGAGCTGACGTTCCTCAACACCTCGGTGATCATCGTGCGGGGCAAGGACGGCGTGGTCCGGGCGTTTCACAACATCTGCCCGCACCGGGGCAACAAGATGCTGTGGGAGGACGACCCATTCCAGGAGGTCGAAGGTCGCGCACCGCTGCTGTACTGCCGCTTCCACGGATGGCGCTACAAGCTCGACGGCTCACTGCACTCGGCCACCCGCAAGGATCTGCTGCTCGACTTCGACGCGGACAGCTGCCGGGTGCCAGCCATCCAGTGCGAGGTGTGGGAGGGCTTCATCTTCATCAACCTCGACCCGCACAACACCGAGACGGTCCGCGAGTTCCTGGGCGAGCTGGCGCACGAGATCGAGGGGTACCCGTTCGCCGGCCCGCATCAGGTCTACAAGCTCAAGGCCGAACTGCAGTGCAACTGGAAGATCTTCCTCGACGGGTTCGCCGAGAGCTATCACGGGCCGTACCTGCACGCGTCCTCGTTCGGCGCGGTCACAGCCGAGGCCCGCGACGCGTTCGACCAACCGAATCCGTTCACCGACGCTTTGGCCTATCGGCTCAAAGGCCCGCACCGGATGTTCTCGTTCTCCGGTGAACCATCCCGCAAGACGCCGTACTCCAAGCCGATCGAGTGCGTCTTCGAGGCCAGCGCGGCCGGGCCGTGGAACAAGAAGGCCGACCGCGGGCCGATGCCTGCCGGTATCAACCCCACACGGTCGGAGAAGTACGGCTTCGACTCGTTCCAGTTCTTCCCGAACTTCGTGCTGATCTTCGGTGCGTCCGGATTCACCGTCCACACGCACTGGCCCACCGGGCCGCACTCGCACATCTTCGAAACCGAGGCTTATTACCAGCCGCCGAGAACGCACAGGGAGCGGCTGGGCCAGGAGCTGACGGTCACGTTCCTCAACGACATCATCCTCGAGGACGCCAGCCCGTCTGAGGGTCTGCAGGCCATGCTGAACAGCGGCGCGCTCACCCACTTCACGATGAACGACGAGGAGATTCTGCTTCGCCACTTCCACAAGGTCGTTGGCGATTACGTCAAGGCCGGCGAAGAGCAGAAGGCGATGCGATGAACACGACTCTGCCGCCGGGGTTCTCGCACCTCGAACACCTCGTGCCCGAATGGGCCATCGAGGACGGCCACGCGCGCTACGTCAAGCGGGTCAACAGTTCCATGGAACACATCCGGGCCTTCTACGACGAGATCTTCCCATACGCCGAAGAAGCTCTTGCCTACGTCGACAAGTTCGACTACGCCGAGCCGCTGCCCGAAGACGTCGCCAACCTGCGCAACCTGCTCTACTCGCTGATCACGATCTCACTCGCGGTCGAGCTGTGGAACCAACCGCGAGTCAAACATTCGGCCAACACGATACTGACGAGGGTGAGCTGAGTGAGCCTGACCTCCGCACAACTGGACGTCGTCGACCTGACCCCGAGGATCGGCAGCGAGATCAGAACCGACCTTGACACCCTGTTGAGCGGTCGCGCCGCCGAGAAGATTAGGGACACACTGGAACAACGCGGCGTAGTGTTCTTCCGCGGGTTGCAGATCAGCGACGAGCAACAGGTCGCGATCGCCGCAACGTTGGGCACCGTGGTGGCCAACGAGGGCGAGGAGGGGATCTACAAGATCTCGCTCGACGAGAACGTCAACCAACGCGCGAAATACCTGAAGGGCTCGCTGTTCTGGCACTTCGACGGCTCCCTGCAACCCTATCCGAATTTGGCGACGTTGCTCAGAGCCATAAAGCTGTCTGATACCGGGGGCGATACGGAGTTCTGCAACACCTACGCCGCATACGACGATTTACCGCAATCCGATAAGGATCTGATCGCCGATCTTCGGGTCGTGCACAGCGCCGAGCGATCTCAGTACTATGTCACACCCGAGATGAGCTACGACGAGATCGCGTTCTGGCAGAAGTCCCCGACCAAGGCGTGCCCCATCGTGTGGACGCACCAGTCCGGCCGCAAGTCGCTGCTGCTCGGCGCGACAGCCGACTACGTGGTCGGCATGCCCGTCGAACAGAGCCGCGCTCTGCTTGCCCGGCTTCGTGATTGGGCCACCCAACCGCGATACGTCTATCGCCACGAGTGGGAAGTCGGCGATCTGTTGATCTGGGACAACACCGGCACCATGCACCGTGCCCTGCCCTACGCCGCCGACAGCGGTCGCCTGATGCACCGGACCATCCTGGCGGGCGAAGAGCCACTGAATTGAAGCTGGGCATCGCGACACCGGTCGTCACCAACGTCGCCGGGGCGGCGTTGACGTGGGAGCGCGACGCAGGAGTCGAGGACATCGGCCGCGTCGCCGAAGCGGCTGACAGGCTTGGTTACCACCACCTGACCTGCAGCGAGCACATTGGCATCCCGGCATCGGAGGCTGGACGGCGCGGCGCCAGGTACTGGGATCCGCTGGCGACCCTCGGTTACGTGGCCGCCCGCACCGAACGGATCCGGCTCGCCACGATGACCCTGGTGCTGGGATACCACCATCCGCTGGCCATCGTGAAGCGTTACGGCACACTGGATCACGTCAGCCGTGGGCGTCTCATCCTCGGTGTCGGTGTCGGCTCACTCAAGGAGGAGTTCGACCTCCTCGGTGCGCCGTTCGAGGATCGCGGCCCGCGCGCCGACGACGCGTTGCGCGCCTTGCGCGCCGCGCTGGCGAGCAACGAGCCCTCCTACGACGGGGAGTTCTACTCGTTCGGCGGGCTCATCGTCGACCCGTGCGCGCTGCAGTCCCATATGCCGATCTGGGTGGGCGGCAGGACCAAACGGTCGCTACGGCGGGCACTCACGCTAGCCGAAGGCTGGGCGCCGTTCGGCATCTCGGTCGCGACCGCAGGGGAGTGGCTCAAGGCGCGCGAGATACCGGCCGGCTTCGAGGTCGTGCTGGCCGCCGACCGCCCGCTCGACCCGGTCGACGACCCCGATGGGACTCGAAAGACGCTGCGCGAGATGGCGGATGCGGGCACCACGACCGTGTCCGCGCGGTTCGTCCACCGGTCGCTCGAGCACTACCTCGAGCAGATTCACGCACTCGCGGAGTTACACCGCCAAGACGACGAGAGGTGACATGACGCAAGACGCGATCGGCCATCCGCTGTTGACGCCGCTGACCGCCGAGGAATGGGGCGACGACGAGTATGCCGCCGTCGGCGCACTGATGGGCGTTCCAGGCGACGACGTTCCACGGGCCGGCTCGGGAGAGCCCAGGGATCCGCTCAACTTCGACATCATCGGTGTGCTGGTCCGGCACCCGAAGATGGCGCGTAAGTTCCTGGGTTACAACGCGTTTCTGCTTCATCGCGGCGAGCTGCCACTGCGATTGCGCGAGCTGGCCGTGCTGCGGCTCGCCCATGCGCGGCGCTCGTCGTTCTTCTGGGGTGAGCACGTCAAGATCGCCAAGGCGGGTGGCTTGTCGGATGACGAGATCGCCCGGATCGCACGCGGTAACGCCGAGTTCGACGGAGTGGACCGGCTGGTGCTCGAGACGACCGACGAGTTGCTCGCCCGCGGCCGCGCTACCCCGGACAGGTGGCGGGGTCTCGTCGACGAACTCGGTACCCACCAGGCGATGGAGTTGATCTTCGTCGTCGGCACCTACGCGATGCTCGCGATGGCCTGCGACACCTGGCAGCTCGCCCCACCGCCCGGCAGCGCGACGCTTCCGGACTAGGGGTCCTCCGCTTCGGGTGCCGGTTCGTCGTCGCTGCGCCGAGTGCGTCTGCGCCAACTCCGTACGCCCCGGTGCGCGGCGAACGCACCGGCGACGGCGGTGACGCACCACACCGCGATCGCCGTGAACGCCAGCGGTGACGACAGATCCGCGATCGACGCCCCCAGCGCCGTGTACACGAACGCGCGGGGGACGGACCCGATGAACGCACCGACGGCCATCTGCCACAACGGAACTCCGAACGCGCCGAAGGCGTAGGACGCGAGCGCGTCGGAGATGCCGGGAACGAAGCGCTGGCCGACGACGGCCCACAGGCCTCCGCGCGCGATGAGATCGTCGAGCCTGCCCGCTCGTTCCTCGCCGAGGAGTGCCCGGGCGCTGTCGCGTCCGGCGCGCCTACCGATCAGGCTGGTGACGCACGCGGTGGTGACCGTCGCGCCGAGGGTGGCGAACGTGCCCACGACCGGGCCGAACAGCACTCCGCTGGCGGCGGCGAGGATCGGCCCGGGTACGAACACCGCGCCCAGCAGCCCCGACACCACGACGTAGACCAGCGGTGCGATCGGGCCGGTGGAGGCCACTGTGCGGCGGACATGGTCGACGTCGACCACGCCGGAAACGGCGACCAGGTAGAACAACCCGAGTAGGAACGCCACGAACAGCACGAGTCGGAGGATGTGCCACCGACGGGTCGCGGGGCGGTCGCTGAGGGTCATGTCCAGGCCAATTTTGCCGCACGCGCGGATACACACTTCCCGCGGTGACGCAGCGGATGTACCATTTGGTACATGATTACCGAGTGTGGCGCCGAGATCGACGCACCCGCCGCCGTCGTATGGGACGTGTTCAGCGATGTCGAGCGCTGGCCGGAGTGGACCGCCTCGGTGACCCGACTCGTGGCGTTGGACAGCCGAGAGTTGGCCGTGGGCAATAGGTTCGAGATCAAGCAACCGCGGATGCCGAAGCTGGTCTGGGAGGTCACCGAGGTGGTGCCCGGCGCCTCGTGGACCTGGGTGCAGCGCTCGCCAGGCGGGCTCACGGTGGCCCGCCACGACGTCAGCCCCGTCAGCGCCGACTCGCAGGGGCGTACGCGTATCCATCAACGGCTCGAACAACGAGGCCGGGTCGGAGCCCTGGTCGGGTTGCTGATGCGGTCGATGACGAAGCGCTACCTCGACCTCGAAGCCGAGGGGTTGAAGGCACGCTGCGAGCGGCTGCACCGGCTCGATGGCCCGTCCGCCTGACGCCCATCGTCGCCAGGAACTGCTCGACGGGCTCGTCGCGGAGGTCTCGCGCAACGGCATCGGCGACCGACCGCTTCGTGATCTCGCCGCCGCGGTCGGCACCAGTCATCGCATGCTGCTGCACCACTTCGGGTCGCGTGAGGAACTGCTGTTGGCGATCGTCGGCGAGGTCGAGCGACGCCAGATGGCGCTGGCCCACGACTTGCCGGCCGATCCCGCCGAGGCGATCGCGGCGATGTGGGCCAATCTACGAAGGCCCGATCTCCGCCCGTTCGAGCGGCTGTTCTTCGAGTGCTACGCGCGGGGGGTGCAGGGCGAGGAACCGTTCGCGCGGATGCTGCCCGCCGCGGTCGAGGACTGGCTGTCGCGAGATCCGAGTGGCACGGCTGACCCGGCGATGATGCGGCTCGGCCTCGCAGTGGCCCGCGGCCTGCTGCTGGACCTCGTCGCTACCGAGGACCTCGACGGCGTGGACGCCGCGGCCGCCGCGTTCGCCGACCTGGTCCGCGCACAGCGTCGATGACGTCAGTCTTCACTGCTTCGACGCTCGCCGATGAACGCGAGCAGTCCGGGGTCCTCGGAGGTGAACACGTCGACCTCCTCGCCGCCGTCGCAGCGCAGCAGCGCGACGGTCACACTGCCTTCGCGTCGCATCCGCACTTCCCAGATGGCGCCGGAGTCCTGCCATCGCTGCAGATCCGCCACTCGGTCCACCGCCATGCCCCTACCATCTCACCGCATGGGTGGCCGGCCAAGCGTCGAGGTTGCACGGGTCTATGACCCGCCGGGAGAGCACGACGGCACCCGGGTTCTGGTGGACCGGCTGTGGCCGCGAGGAATCCGCAAGGACGATCCGCGGGTCGGGCAGTGGCTGCGGGCGGTGGCGCCGTCGACCGAGCTGCGGCGCTGGTATGCGCACCGGCAGGAACGGTTCGACGAGTTCGTCGCCCGCTACACGGCCGAACTGGAAACCGAGGAGACTGCGCGGGCGCTCGACGAACTGCGCGGCCTGGCGGCCGAAGGTCCGGTGGTCCTCACGACCGCAACCCGCGACGTCGACGGAAGCCATGCGGCCGTCCTGCGCGACCTACTGACCCGGACGGCGTGAGACGATCGGCACATGCCGTCGAAACTGCCGCGATGACCGTCGTACTCGCCATCCGATGCGCCGACGGGATCGCGATGGCCTCCGACTCTCAGATCACCGATCCCGGGCGGGGACTCAGTTATCCGGCTCAGAAGCTGCATCCGCTCGGAAAACGCGCCGCGTGGGGCGGTAGCGGGTCGCGTGCGGTGCTTTACGACCTCGAGCAGATCTTCGACAACGAACCGGATGCGATCGTGGAAGCGCCCGACATCGGCCATGCCCTGCAGGGTCGAGTCCTGCCGGTGCTCAAGCACCACTACGCGAACTTCATCGAAGACGTGCCTGCGGGTAAGCCCGGCGCAACCCCGGCCACCTACGTTCTCGCCGCAGGCTACGCGAACGGAGACCCGTTCATCGTCGACATCGATCCACACGGGTTGATCGGCCGCTACGAGGAGATCGGTTTCCATGCGGTGGGCAGCGGATCGCCGATGGCTCAGCAGGCCCATGCGCTTCTGGCGCACTTCGAGATGGGCGAACGCAGCGTCGACTATGGCCTGGTGGCCGCGCTGCGGGTGCTCGACGCGCTGGACGCGTCGTCCCCGAGCGTCGGTGGGCCGATGGACCTCTGCCGGATCACGCCGGACGGGGCCCGGCACTTCGATGAGGAAGCCGTCGCCGAGGTCCGCGACAACGTGCGCCGGTGGACCGAACTCGAACAGCGGGCCCTCGACGACCTCTTCAATTGAGGGGCAGAAGTCCAGGCGGGGAAGGTAAGTCTTGCCTTAGTCGTTCCGGTAGGCTCGGCGGGCGATGACCGAGATCGACGATGCACCCACGCCCGTCCTTCCGCGGGAGCTGACCGACGTTTCCGATGCGGTACGTGATGTCGCGGCACCACCCACGCCGGTGCTCGCCGAGCCGTACTTCGTCCGGCTGGCCGATCCGGACGCGGATGCGGAGATGATCTCGGAGTGGATGAACCGCCCGCACCTTGTCGAGGCCTGGGAGTACGACTGGCCCCCCGAGCGGTGGCACCGGTATCTGAGCGCACAGTTGGCAGGCGAGTACTCCAGGCCGTTCGTCGGCTCGTTCCGAGGGCAACCCTTCGTCTACGTCGAGTTGTACCGGGCCGCCAAGGATTCGATCGCTCCGCGATATGACGCCGAACCTCACGACATCGGGATGCACGCGGCGATCGCGGAATTGCGCTTCGTCAACCGCGGTATCGCGCCGATCCTGTTACCGCGGTTGACCGCCAACATCTTCGAGCTCGACCCGCAGTGCCGCCGCATCATGTTCGATCCGGACCACCGGAACAAGGGCGCACGCGATGTCTGCGAACACGCCGGCTGCGAGTTCCTCGGGGAGCACGACATGTCGAACAGGCGCATGGCGCTGTACGCACTGCCGCGCGCGTAGCGCCGACGGTCGCCCGACCGAGCGGTTTCAGGGCAGCTGGTTGAACTCGGCGTAGCCGTCGTGGTCGGGCTTCATCCCGGCGGCGACCAACTCCCACAGCACCTCGTCGGTGCCCCCGCCGACGCGCGCCAGTTTCATGTCCCGCCACCATCTTCCGAGCGGAGTCTCCTCGACGAGATAGCCGGACCCGCCGAAGAGGTGCATGCACTCGTTCATCACCTCTTCGCCGAGGCGGGCGGCGTTGACCTTCATCGCGGCTGCGGTGCGAAGGTCGAGCTTTCCGGTCGCGGCGACCCCGTCAAGTGCGTAGCGCAGCATGTCGACGCGTGCCTGCAGGTCGGCCATCCGCAGCCGCAGCGCCTGATGCTCCCACAGGCTGTTGCCGAACTGTCTGCGAACCATCATGCGCGCCTGCGTGATTCCGATGACCCGCTGTACCGACGTCGACACCAGCCCCGCCACCGACATCCGCTCCTGGGCCAGCCCCCAGGAGATGGCGGCCAGGCCGATGCCGGCACGGGCGACCAGAGCGTCGGCGGGCACCCAGGTGTCGATGTGCACGGCGGCCGTGTCGAGGGGACCGGCGCCGACCTTGCGGTACGGCGTCTGGATCTCGCACTGGGCAAGCGGCACTGCGATCACCACGATGCTGCCGTGCTTGCTGTTGGGGTCGTGGTCGACGTTGCGGGCCACGCACATGACGTGGTCGGCGATCGGGGACAGCGAGACGAACTTCTTGATGCCCTTGACCTCGAAACCGTCGCGGACAGAACGCACTTCGGTGCCCACGATCTGCAGGTCGGATCCGCCCGACTGCTCGGAGGCGCCGATGCACAGCACCGCCTCGCCGCGGATCGCCTGCTCGGCTATCTCCTTCAGGTAATCCGACTTGCCGAAGCGGCGCAGGATCGCGATCGCCGAGTCGTGCAGTCCCACGCCGACCCCGATGCCGGCCGAGCCCAGCCAACCCAGCTTGCGGGCGAGCTCGATGACCTTCGCGACGTCGGGATGCTGTTCTCCCGGCGGCCACTTGGCGGCAAACACGCCGGACTCGCCAAGATACTCGATGAGTTTGCGCGGGAACCGTTCCGTCTCTTCGGCTTCCGCCGTCCACACGGTGACGCGATCGTCGAAGACCCGCTCGAGCAGGTCGCGGTAGTCCTCGAGCGGCGGTGCGTCCGGTGCGTCGGCGGTGGCCGTCATCGGCTTGCTCCCTCCAACGTGCGCTTGACTTCGAGCCGGCGAAGCTTGCCCGACGAGGTGCGGGGCAGCGCACCGGGTTTGAGGAACACCACGTCGGCGGGCACCACGCCGCAGTGCGACGCGACGCGGGCCACGATCTGGCTGCGGGCGCCGGGCTCGTCGTCGCCCTTGAACTCCGCGGCGATCACCAACCCGGGCCGCGCCGAGGACTCGCCGGTTCCGACGGCCACCACGCAACCGTCACGGACACCGTCGATCTCGGCGGCGATGCGCTCGATCTCATTGGGGAACACGTTGCGACCGGCCACCGTGATGAGCTCCTTGGCCCGACCACAGACGACCAGTCCGTCGTCGGTGAGATAGCCGAGATCTCCGGTGGGCAGCCACGCGTTCCGGTCGATCGGGGCCTCGCCGACGTATCCGGTCATCAGCGACGTGCCGCGAACCTCGACCTCACCGACTTCGCGGCCGGTCACCTCGGTGGTGTGCTCGGCGTCGGTGTTGATGCGGATCTCCATGCCCGGGATGGCGTGACCGAGGACGGCGAAGCGGCGCGTGGTCTCGCTCCGTCGCTGATGACCTGTACGTCGTCGACGCGAAGGCCGGTGAACGGTTGGGGAACGCTGACCGCACAAGTGGATTCGGCCAATCCGTAGGACGGGGCGAGGGAATTGGGGTTGAACCCGAAGCGTGCCATTTCGTCGGCGAAGCGCTGGTAGCCGGCGCAGTCCACCGGTTCTCCGCCGTTGAGCGTGAAACCGAGGTGACTGAGGTCGAGGTCCTTGACGAGGCCCGCGTACTTGCCGATCAGGTTGAAGGCCATGTTCGGCGCCGCGGTCATCGTGGCTTTGCTTTCCATCAGCCACTGAAGCCAGTTGAACGGGGAAGCGGCGAATGCCGACGTGGGCGCCTGCCACAGATCGGCCTGGCCGAGCGTCGCGGTCAGCAGGAAGGCCAACCCCATGTCGTGGTAGATCGGCAACCAACTGTGCAGTCGGGACCGGTCGTTGACGTTGACCCGCTCGATCAGCCCGCGCAGATTGGCCAGCGACGCGGCTGGCGAAATCTGTGTCGTGCGAGGCGTTCCCGTCGACCCCGCGGTCCCCTGCAGGATCGCGACGTCTGCGGTGCCGGGGCCACGGAAGGATGTGGAGCGGTGCGGGTGGCCGACCTCGAGGAGGTCGTGAACGGCGATCGTGTCCGCGTGCTTGCTCAACAGCGCCAGTTCGTCACCGTGGCTGAACACCGACGTCACGCCGATGGAGGCGAACCGGTCCAGCGTGGTCTGCGCCCACTGTTCGGGGTCGGCGCGCCGGATGGGTCCGGGCAGGATCGACAACCCGGCGCCGGCGAAGAACGCGCCGGGAATGGCCGCGACGAACTCGACGGTGGGTTCACCGACCAGGCCGACGGCTTTGGATTCGTCGTCGGCGATCCGCTCGGCCACGTTCTCGGCACGCGCGTGGACCTCCTGCCACGGATGGTGTGCCCACGTGCCGGCTTCCGTGTCGAGGACGGACAACGTCGTCGAGGCCCCCGACATCGCCGCCGACAGGGCTGCGGCGAGCTCGGTCACGAGTTCGTGGATGCGGCAGCCGATTTGGCCAGGATGGCCGCTTCCAGATCGCCGACCGTGTCGCAGCTGAGCAGGTCCTCTTCGCTCAGCGCCACGCCCAGCCGGTCCTCGATGGCCACCATCCCCACCGCGAACGCGACCGAGTCGAGGCCGACGTCGTCGATCAGGCGGGAGTCGCGGGTGACTCGTCGGACGTCGACGTTCATGTCGTCGCGCAGGATCTCGGCCAGCGCGACGCTGACGGCTTCTGGAGTAGACGGGTTCACGGCACGCGACGGTACTACGTCGGATCAGGTAAGGCTAGGCTTACCCCCGCTGCAAGTCAGGGGTATCGGGCCAGTTGTAGGCTTCCGCGACGTTCGCCACCGTCGATCGCTACCAGGGCCGGAACCAGTTCGCTGGTGACCAACCCGTCTTCGGTGGTCAACTCGTCGACGATGTCGAAGGCTGCCGCGATTCTGGCGGGGCTGTCAACGACGATCGTGGTGACAGGCACCTGGCGGGCGGCCTGAATCAGCCGGTCCCCGTGCGGCTTTTGTCCGCCCCGGAATCCCCAGATGCCGCGGAGCACCGTCGCGCCGCCGCTCGCCTCCACCTCGTGCAGCCGGCGCACGAGGGCTCGGTGGATGGGCACGCGGCCGTGCAGGGTCGCTTCCGATGTGTGAATCATCAGCTTCTGCCACAGCTGACGCCCGGCCGTGTCGGTTTGCGGCAGCGCGGGCGGGCGGGCGAGCAGTAGCCCACCGCGCTTGCAGACCTGCACCCGCTCGACCGTGTAGAGGGGAGCGGGCAGTTCTCGTTCGAGATACTCGATCGCTCGTTGCGCCTGTGCCGCCCCGCCCGTCGCGATGATCATCTCGGGCACATCGACGTTCCTGCTGAAGAACCGGGCCCGCTTGCGCAGACCACGACAAGTGCCGTCCACGCCGAGGAACACGGTGGCGCCGAAGAAGCCGAGATCGTGCAGCGTGTCACAGATCGCCCGATGCGCTGGTCGGCCGGCGATGCGGTCCTGGCGGCCGACATAGACGGTCAGCTTCGTGGTCTCCGGTAGCGCCACCGCGGAGGCGGCTGCACCGCCAGTGAATCGCGCGCGTTCGAGGGTGACCAGGCCACGAGATGTCATCGCGGCGACCCGGTCCGCGAGCGGAGCGACCTTGTCGGTGACGTCCACCGCCGCGACCGCGATAGGCGGATCCTCGGACATGCTCAGCGTCCGGTCGGTACGCACCTGGTGGCGTGGTCCGAACCCGGCGATGCCGCGCAGCACGGCGCTGGTCGCCAGGCCCGCATCGGTGTAGAGATCGAGCAGCGCGTCGGCGAGGAAGCGGTCGCCGACGCGCTGGCGCTCGCCGAAATAGGTGGTCAGCTTGAGGTAGTCGACGTTCACAGGTTGCCCCCGCACCACATGCCGAAGGCCGCGGCCGCGACGCCGAGCGCCAGGCTGACGACGATGTTCGCCGCCGCGGGCAGGCCCTGCCGCTCTTCGCCGATGCGCTGCGTCTCCAGCATCCAGGTCGAAAACGTCGTATAGGACCCGATCAATGCCGTGCCGAACAGCAGCGCGAGGTGGGGGCTCAGGGCGAGGCCGGACAGCACGCCGAGGATTACTGCGCCGCTCACGTTGACCACCAGCGTGCCGTACGGGAACACGCCACCCACCCGTGCCGACACGGTGCGGTCGACGATGAATCGCAGCACCGCGCCCACACCTCCGAGCACGACGACACCCGCCCACACCGCGACGGTCATCCCTGCACCCGAACCCGCCGCACCAGCGCGGTCGCGGTGTACACGGCGATCAGGCCGGCGGCGACGCTGGCGGTCAGGTATCCGGCCGCCAGCCCGTAGTGGCGGTGCTCGAGCATCCTGACGATCTCGACCTGCATGGTGGAGAACGTGGTCAAACCGCCGCACAGCCCGGTGCCGAGCAGCGGCCGACGGTAGCTCGACAGCGGAAGCCGCTCGAGCAGTCGAGTGGTGAAGTAGCCGAGCAGGAATGCGCCGACGATGTTCACGGCGAACGTCGGCCACGGCCAGTGCCCGGGTTCGGGCGCGAGGAGCGTCTCGATCGCGGCGCGGGCGAGGGTGCCCAGCGCACCGCCGACGAACACGGCGAGCAGTTCGCGGCCGTCATAACCAAGCACAAGGCAAAGTATGGCCGCACCCGAGCACGCCGCATGGCAGCAAGGAGCAGAATCGGGTACATGGCGCCCCACCCCCGAGCCGGAAAGCCGGCCCAGCCCGAGGACCTCATCGACATCGCTTCGGTGGTGACGGCGTACTACACCCGAGAACCGGACCCCGAGAACGTCGACCAGCAGGTGGCGTTCGGCACGTCCGGGCATCGCGGGTCCAGCCTCGACGCGGCGTTCAACGAGGCGCACATCGTGGCCACCACACAGGCCATCGTCGAGTATCGCGGCGCGCAGGGCACCACCGGTCCGCTGTTCATCGGCCGCGACACCCATGCGCTGTCCGAACCGGCCTGGGTGTCGGCGTTGGAGGTGCTGGCAGCCAATGACGTTGTGGCGATGATCGATTCGGCCGATCGGTACACGCCGACGCCGGCGGTCAGCCACGCGATCCTCACGTTCAACCGCGGTCGCGAGGGTGGCCTGGCCGACGGGATCGTCGTCACGCCGTCGCACAACCCGCCTCGGGATGGCGGATTCAAGTACAACCCGCCCAACGGCGGGCCCGCCGACACCGACGCCACGGGTGCGATCGCCAATCGGGCCAACGAACTGCTGCGTGACGGGCTCAAAGGGGTCAAGCGGGTGCCGCTGGCGCGGGCGCTGCAGAGCGCGCAGCGCCACGACTACCTCGACGCCTACGTCGCGGATCTTCCCAACGTCGTCGACATGCACGCGATCAGCGCCGAGAAGATCCGCATCGGCGCCGACCCGCTCGGCGGCGCGAGCGTCGACTACTGGGGCGCGATCGCCGAACGCCACAACCTCGATCTGACGGTGGTCAACCCGCTGGTCGACGCGACGTGGCGGTTCATGACGCTGGACACCGACGGCAAGATCCGGATGGACTGCAGCTCGCCGAACGCGATGGCATCGCTGATCGCGCACCGAGACCGGTACCAAATCGGGACCGGAAACGACGCGGACTCCGACCGGCACGGAATCGTCACCCCAGACGGCGGGCTGCTCAACCCCAACCACTACCTGGCGGTCGCGATCGAGTACCTGTTCTCGCACCGGCCGTCATGGCCGGCGTCGACTGCGGTCGGCAAGACGGTGGTCAGTTCGTCGATCATCGACCGGGTGGTCGCCGGGCTGGGTCGCGAACTGGTCGAGGTGCCGGTCGGGTTCAAGTGGTTTGTCGACGGGTTGCTGAGCGGGACAATCGGTTTCGGCGGTGAGGAGAGCGCGGGGGCGTCGTTTCTGCGCCACGACGGGTCGGTGTGGACGACCGACAAGGACGGCATCATCCTGGCGCTGCTGGCTTCGGAGATCTTGGCGGTGACGGGTGAGACGCCGTCGCAGCGCTACGGCAAGCTGGCCGAGAAGTACGGCGCCCCAACGTATGCGCGCGTCGACGCGCCGGCCGACCGTGAGCAGAAGGCGCGACTGTCCAAGCTGTCGGCGGAGCAGGTCTCGGCGACCGAGCTGGCCGGTGAACCGATCACCGCGAAGTTGACGACGGCGCCGGGCAACGGGGCACCGCTGGGCGGGTTGAAGGTGACGACGGAGAACGCGTGGTTCGCGGCGCGGCCGTCGGGCACCGAGGACGTCTACAAGATCTACGCCGAGTCGTTCAAGGGGCCCGAGCATCTGGCGGAGGTGCAGGAAGCGGCGCGCGAGGTGGTCAATAAGGTCATCGGGTGAGTTCTGAACCCGAGGGCGACAGCTCGACGGGGCCCGATGCGGCGGGGGCCGACCGGACTGGGGCCAACCAGGTTGGGGCCAACGAGACGGAGGCCAAGCCGAAGCTCCCGCGCGAGGTCTGGCTGCTCGTCGGCGCCAACGTCGTGGTGGCGCTCGGCTACGGCGTGGTGGCGCCCGTGCTGCCGCAGTACGCCCGTCACTTCGGGGTGAGCATCAGCGCGGCCACATTCGTCATCACGGCGTTCGCGTTGATGCGGTTGATCGCCGCGCCGCCCGCAGGCTTGCTCGTGCAGCGGCTGGGGGAGCGACGGGTCTACATCAGCGGCCTGATCATCGTCGCGTTGTCGACCGGGGCGTGCGCGTTCGCGCAGACGTACTGGCAGCTGCTGGCGTTCCGCTCGCTGGGCGGATTGGGCTCGGCGATGTTCACGGTGTCGTCTCTGGGGCTGATGATCCGGATCTCACCGGAGAACGCGCGAGGACGGGTGGCGGGCCTGTTCTCGACGGGGTTTCTGGTCGGCTCGGTCGGCGGGCCGGTGCTGGGCAGCCTCACAGCGGGTTTCGGGTTGGCGGCGCCGTTTGTGATTTACGGTGCGGCGCTGCTGGTCGCGGCGGGCGTGGTGTTCGTCAGCCTGCGCGGCAGCACCCTGGCGGCGCCGGAGGAGACGGCGGAGGCGGCGGTCTCGATACGTCAGGTGCTGCGCCACCGCGCCTACCGTGCGGCGTTGTTCTCGAACTTCAGCACGGGGTGGGCGGCGTTCGGGCTGCGCATCGCTCTGGTGCCGCTGTTTGTGGTCGAGGGCCTCGGCTACGGGGCGGGTGCGGCGGGCTTGGCGCTGGCGACGTTCGCGATCGGCAACGTCTCAGTGGTGATTCCCAGCGGGTATCTGTCCGACCGGATCGGCAGGCGCAAGCTGCTGATCGTCGGGCTGACGGTGTCGGCGGTGTCGACGATTCTGGTGGGCTTCACGACGTCGCTGCCGATCTTCCTGGTCGCCGCGTACATCACGGGTGCGGCGACGGGCATCTTCGTCTCGCCGCAGCAGGCCGCGGTGGCCGACATCGTGGGGAACAAGGCGCGTGGCGGCACCGCGGTCGCGGTCTTCCAGATGATGGCCGACCTGGGTTCGATCATCGGATCGCTTGTGGTGGGCCAGATCGCCGAGCAGACCTCGTTCGGCGCGGCGTTCGTGGTCAGCGGGGCGATCCTGGGGTTGGCCGCGCTGGGATGGGTGTTCGCCCCGGAGACGCGGGGCCGGCCCGCCGAGCACACGCCGGCGCGGGCAATCGGCCCCGAGGCCGGTGGGGAAGTGCCGTAACCAGCGATTTTGAGCGCTTCCGGCAGGTGGTGTAACTTCGATGGGCACGACTTCAGGGGCTATGGCGCAGCTGGTAGCGCACCACACTGGCAGTGTGGGGGTCAGGGGTTCGAGTCCCCTTAGCTCCACTTGACACCGTACGGCTTTGAACTCTGATGTAGCCGTTTCCCGGATTCGCTGGAGGCTTCACGGTTCGGTTCTCTGTCCTAACTCTGTCCTACCGCTGGTGCGGAGAACACCGTCGACGCCGCAGTCAGGCGGTCGTCGGTCACCCGGCCGTAGACCGCCTGCGTCATGCGCTCGGTGTGGCCGTGCCATGCGGCGACGACATCGGCGGCGACCCCCGCCGCGCGCATCCGCGAGATGTTGGAATGCCGCAGCTTGCCCAGTGTGATCGCCTGTAGTCCAGCAGCCTTGCGCTGGACGGCGAACTCGCGCGAGTAGTCGCGCACCGGCAGCCACGTGCCGTCTTCCCGCGAAAGCAGTAGGTCGCCGTCGTCGAGTGGTCGGCCGACGGCCCGCCGCTCGCGCAGGTGGACCGTTCGCATCGCTTTGAGCATCGCGAGCTCGCGTGTTGGTAGGGGTAACTCGCGCGCGGACCTGTCGGTCTTCGTTGGGACGACGGTGTCTTTACCGTTTACGTCTACGCGGGCCCGGCGGATGTGCAGAGCGCCGGTATGTAGGTCGAGGTCGGACCAGCGCAGCCCGCCGACTTCCTCGCGGCGCAGCCCGAGCAGCGTGAGAGCGAAGCAGCCGGCGAGGCGGTGGGCGGCGACGTGATCGAGGAACTGGCCCATCTGCTCGGCCGTCCAGATGTCGCCCGCGTCGGTGGCGGTGATTGACTTCTGTTCTGGTGACTCGAGCTCGGCCGCGGGATCGTAGGTGAGCCAGCGCATCTTGCGGGCATGAGCCATTACGGATTTCAATCGAATGATCGCGCGTCGTTTGGTGGCCGGCGCCAGCGTGTTGCCGTCCTTACCCTTCAGGGCGGCCGACCAGTCGGCCAGCGTCGCGGGAGTGAGTTTCTGCACCTGGACCGCGCCGAAGGCCCGGCGGGCGTAAGCCAGCGACTCTCGGTCGGCCCGAACGGTATTCGGCCCGATCGATGGGTTTGCTTCTCGCACGGTAAGCCAGTGATCGGCGACCTCGTCGAAGGTTTGCCTCGACTTCGGCGCCCACGTCGACGACCTCCACTGCTGGCGCTGCTCGGTCACCCAGTCGAGCGCAGCCTTCTTGGTGGCGAACACCTTGGTGGGCCTGACCTGCTTACCGGTCACGGGGTCGGTCCCGAGTGTCGGCCGCGCCCGCCAGCCAGCGCCGTTGGGCAGTCGCTTGATTGAGCTGTCGGTCCGTTCGCTGCGCGTCTGGGGCGGACGTGTGGATTGCGCGTCGTTCACTAGGGTCCTCCTTGGCTGCGACGGTCCCTGTTTTGCTGCCGGTCTTCTGTCCGCAGCACATTGTCGTAGCCAAGCAGGCGCGCCTGTGGCGTTCATTCTCCTGGCTGTCGGGTCGAACCATCACCTGCTCGCCGCTGCGTACCAAAGTTCGCGCTCGACGCGAGCAGTGACGCGCCACGGCGAGCGGTCAGTTTGATTATGCCGCAACAATCTGACGCAGTTCCGCGGTAACGACATAAACGCGCCCGCCAAGTCGTCTCGACGGCAGTTCGCCGGTAGCCACGAGTCGATACGCCGAAGCGCGGCTGATCCCCAGCAGCACCGCGGCGCGGGGCACCGGCAGCAGGAAGGGGAGATCATCGAAAGGACTAAGAGTCAACGCTATTCACCTCCTCAAGGTCCACCAAGGCGGCGAGGCGCCTCGGTCTTCAGCTGTTGGCTTCGGAGCGTTTCGAAAGGCCCGTTCAGCTTCTTCCAAAGTATGACGGCCGACGAGCCGAGTCCACTACTAGAAGCAAGGTTGTTTCGAAATACCTGAGCTATTCCGGATTTCGTCGTTTGTCCGCATTAGATCGAGACAATGAGGACAACGTATCCCTCGTAACGGTGGGAGCTGATTGTTGTTCCGTAGGGCCCCGAACAACGCCATTGAGTGCGCATCTACGTCACGACAATTCAGAGTTACCCTCGCCAGTAATCATGCTGTCCGGACTCGCTCCGGATATTCGTCTTCGGTGTCTGAGGCGATGAGTTCGTAAAGCTCGGTATTTAGAACGATGTGAAGCGCTTGGGCTCGTGCCGCAATTCTCAACGCGCTTCGAACCCTTGGGTCGGGCGCACGGCCGTCGTGTCGCCGCGTCCATTGCTCGATGCTTTGGTCGCCGAGGGCGCTCGCTTCTGCCCGCACCATCCACGTGATTTTTTCAGCCTCGGCGACGATGAACTCAGCTCGTTGTGCGTCGGTCCAGTCGTCGGGTAGTCCGAGATCGGTTGTGTAGACTGTCTTTACGGCGTGCAGGATGCTCGGGTCGGTCTCTAGTGGCATGTACTCGACGGTGCACATGCGAGCCCGTCTCATCCTGGTGGCTACCCGATGTCGGATCGGTCTGCTCATTACTCGGTCCTCCTTCTGGGCTGGGGAGAAGGACGAGTCCTTGGCTTTGAGGTTACTCGCTTGTCCGCCGGAATCCGGGGCGAAATGCCGGCTGTCAGCCACTTAGGGCCTCGTCCGGTCGCTCGCCGTTACGCATCGTGGATTGCGTCGTGCGGTGCGGGGATGGGGTTCGGCAGGACTGCTTGTCGAGTCAGTCGTCGATGCCGACGCTGCGCGATTGAACGGGTTCGTCGCGGTTGTGTGAGTGGTTGTGCCAGGTGAGGGTGAGGTGGAGCCGGTGCGCGGATCGGATGGCACGGGCTGTTGCGTCGTAGTGGGCGAGTAGGACGCGCCAGCGTTCGTCGAGATGGCTTCGGCCGAGGCGGTCGGCCATTGTGACAGCTGGCGTTGGGGTGTCGGGACGGTCCTGGGCGGCAGCCTGGGTGGCGGTCAGGGTTGTGCTCCAGGGGAGGGTGGTAGCTAGGAGGTGCAGCGCGGAGGTGGCGGGACCGATGTGTCCGTCGGCGGGGTCGAGAATGATGGCGCGGGCGCCGTTGATGGTGATGTAGTTGGTGGTGGTGGCGAGTTGTTCGGGGTCGATGGTGGCGGGGTTGTCGATGATGACGATCGCGTCGGGTCCCGATGACCATAGTTTGTCGGCGAGATCGTCATCAAAGGTGGTGTAGGTGTCGGCCAGTTCAGCATCTCGTGCTGTGGCCACGATATTATCAGATGCACTGATAAACAATATGTTTCGATTATTTTCGTTGGCTGCTGTACGTAGCGTCTGCAGGGCTGCGGTGGTGTCAGGGTCAGTGCTGTCGGCGTGGACGTATCCGAGTCGATAGGGCTGGGCCGCAAGCCCTTTGACTCGTGCGGCGATGGCCGGATCGTGTTGGTTAAGTGCGGATTCGGGAATGAGCAGGGGGGCGTGTTGGGTGTCCAGATGGCGGGCGGATGCGAGCAGGTTGACCTCGGAATGCGCGGTGTCGAGTAACTGTTCCAGGGTCTGGGTTGTATGGGTGTGTGCGGTGGCGAAGGCTGCGGCGATATCGCGCTCGGCGCGTTGCAGCCGGCCGCGCAGCGCTTTGCGGCGCGTGCGCAGTTCGTGGAGAGTTGCTCGGTCGGCGGCCTCGGCGACATCACGTGCGGCGGTGATGTCGGCCTCGGTGACGATCGGTCCCCCGGCGGCTGCGCTGCGGGCGGCTTGCGCTTGGGTGAGAGCCTGCTGGTACTGCGTTGATGGCGGCTGGTCTGGAAGCAGCGCAATGTAGAAGGCGAGTTCTTGTCGGGCGGAGGCGATGTCAACCTCATCGGCACCGGGCGTGGATGTGAGTGCGAGTAGACGGGTGCGTGCATGCTCGACGAGAAGCATGCTGTCGTTATAGACGGCGTCGGCGTCCGACCATTGCGCCATCACCGCGGCGACGGCGTGGCCGTATGGGCGGTCGGTATCAATCTGCTGACGCATGCGGAGCAGGTCGTCGGCGGCCGCACGCATGGATGGCCCGTTACCGGCGGCGATGTCGGCTTCCAGTGCAGTGATGGCGTTGCAGATCGAACGGTATTCCTGGCCTAACTGGGTGAAAAGCTCCATCGTGATGGGTAATTCGCGTGATGGCCGCTGGGTGGAGAGCTCCTCAAATCGCAGCCCCTCAAAGTGAGCCGTCCCGTTTTCGAATGCGCGCACGTCGACGGGCAAGGCTGTGTCGACATCTGAGACGGGTGGCTCCTCGTTGAATCCGGGGTGTCGGGGGTCGGGTGGGAAGCGCTCTTCGTCGTCCGGACTTGGTGGGGCGTCCTGGGGATCAGGAATGTTGTACGGGTCGCCGGCGTGCTGGCGGTGGGTATAGGTATCGACGGTGTAGGTGATCAGGCGGGCGTAGTCGCCCGGCGGGATCGGGTGGTCGGTGTCTTCGGCATCGGCGAGGTGTTCGGCCGCCAGGTGCAGCAGATCGCGGGGTGTCCAGGTGTGGGGGTCGGCGGCGTTGATGGCAGCCACCAGGCCGGGCCAGTGCAGGTCGGCGGCAATGGTTTCGGCGAGCACGGCGCCAAAGACGGCGTCGATGTCGGTGATCCAGGCGGGCCGAAGCCGAGAGCGCGCGGTGGCCAGGGTGGCGGTGGTCGAGATTGCGCCGAAGATGCGCCACCACAGCGCGGCGGCGGGCAGTTCGTCGGGTAGGGGCTTCTGGTGGGCGGCGGTGGTGATGACCTGGCGCAGGTCTGGTGTGGTGCGGGTGGCGTAGGCGAGATGGGCGGCCAGTTGTGGCCAGTAGGCGTCGGCGCGTAGGCGTGGGTCGATGGCGTCGAGGAGGTCGTTCCAGCGGGTGGTGTCGGCGCTGCGCTGCCCGATGCCTGCGGCGGCGTGGCGCTGCAGGGCGGCTTGCACGGCGCGGGTCCGCACCGGGTATTGGCGGGCGCCGGTGAGACGGGTGTCGGCGTCGGCGACGCCGGTGGCGGCGCGGAATACGGCGATTTCGGCGGTCAGCGCCGCGTTTACGGTGATCAGCGGCCGCGCCCAGGCGGGGGCGGTGGCGTTGGTCCAGCTGCGTGCGCGCGCGCGGATCTGGTCAGCCAAGCCGTGGACGAGCTGCTCGCGGCGGGCCAGGTAGGGGCCCCATTGCGGATCGTCGGCCAGTGCCGGCGGTATGGCGGGTAGCCAGCGCAGGACCCCGATGCCTGCGGAGTGGGTACCTGCGGGGGCGATGCGGTAATCCAGGACTGCGGCGGGGTCGGTGGCGTCGTCGATGCTGCCCTTGGCCAGCGTTTCGATCAGCAGCTCGCGGGGATCAGCCCCGCTCAAGGCCAGGACGGACAGGGTGTGTCGCAGGACCGGCCAGGCCTCACGCTGGCTCAACCGGGGGATTGCCTCGTCGGCGATGGCGTCCAAGCGATCCCGTGCACCGGCTCCCAGCTGGTTTTCGGCCGCCACACCCAGCGCGTCGTAGAACATGTCGGCGGCGGCCTGCAGCCGGGCGGCCGGGTCGGCGGCGCGGCGGGCGGCGGTGGTGGCCGAGACTTGGGCGCCGTCGCGGGCCAAAATCCGGGTCAGGACGTCGACGGCGGTGTCGGGGTGGGTGGCTTTGGGGGAGAGCAGCCGGTGCGGATCGCCTTCGGCCGTGGACAGGTAGAGGTGGTTTTCGTCGGTGGCGCGGGTCATGGCGACGTAGAGGTGCTGGCGGGTCAGCATGTCGGAGCCGACGATGTGGCAGGTTCCCGTGGTGTCGCGGCGTCCTGCGGTCAGTCCCTGGGCGGAGTCGATGGTGGCCGCGTAGCCCAGCGTGACGTGTTCGGCGAGGTAGTCCGCCGGCAGTGTGACGATGCGTCCGCTGCGCACATGCCGCGCTTTCACCGCGCCGTTGGTGAGGACTTCGGTGATGGTGTAGCGGTAGCCGTTGCGCACGAAGTCGTTGCGCCCGATGGTGATTCGACGGTTGTTTTTGCGGGTGCGGATGGTGTCGCCGACGCTAGCGTGCAACTGATCGGCCAGTACTACTGTGGCCGTGTCGGCCGCCTCGGGCTCGGTGGCCAGTCGGTCGGTGCGGGCGCGGGCGTTGAGTTCGTTGATGATGTCGTTGGTCGGTGCGAGCAGGATGGAGTCTGCGCCGGCGGCCAGGTCGGCCCGCCATGCCTGATAGGCCATGTCCGCGGCGGTCTCGTCGGTGCCGACGTGGATGCGGTGATGATCGATGTAGAAGCCGATGCCGGCCGGGTCGGCGTCGTGCAGCGCCAGGCCTGCGGCGGCTTCGGCCGGTGACTTGAACCGTACGACTTCGCTCAGGGTGAGGGCGTCGGTGGCTTCGGCGATGTCGCGCAGGATGCCGCCGGCCGAGATGGACGACAGCTGGCCGTCGTCACCGATGAGGCGCACGCTGGCGCCTTTGTGCAGCGCGTCGGTGATCATGGCGTCCAGGCCCGCGGTGGCGGCCTTTCCGGCTTCATCGACGACGATCAGGGTGTCGGGCCCGACGCGGTGAAACCAGTCTGGTCGCGCGGCAGGGGAGGAGGGGTCGGTGGACCAGACGTATTTGTCGAGGGTGTCGGTGATGGTGCCGAGCTCGTCGCCGAGCAGGATCGCGGCGTCGGCGGTCGGGGCGAGTCCGATGACGTGTCCGCCTGAGTGGCGCCACGCATGCGATAGGGCGGCCATCGCTGTGGTTTTGCCGGTTCCCGCCGGTGCGAGCGCGAGTGCGACACGGCGTCCACTGGTGGCCATCTCTGCCACGAGTGCGGCTTGGCCGGCGTTGAGTGTGCGTCCGCGTGCCGTGGAGTTGGCCAGTGCCAGCTCGACATCGCGGTCGCTGGCGCACCGCCCGTCCAAGCGTGCGACAGCGACCAGGATGCGCCGTTCTGCGGCCAGCGTGTCGCGGCTGGTGTAGAGCTGGACGCCGTGGCGTCTGTAGACGCTGGCGCCGTCGCGGCGACGCAATGCGACAGGCTCGCCCAACTCGCCGTCGCAGATCCGGGCGTGCGGCACCGAAAACGCTTCGCCGAGCGCGGTATCGGTGAGGCGTTGGACCAATGCGACATCGTGCGACATGTTGTGGCGGCGCACTATGCGGAGGGCTTCGGCGCGCACGTGGTGAGGCTGCCAGATCGCGCGTGCCTGGCTGACGGTGGCGATCAGTTCGCCAGCACGCGCCAGTATCCACCGGTCATCGATTCTGGTGCCCGGGTGTGTGCGATCGGCGTGGGCCAGTGTGTCGGTCAGCATCCGTTGCACACCGTTGCGGCCGAGCACCTCAGCGGCTTGGGTGCGCCACGTCTGGCGCAGCTGCGCCAGTGAGCGCGGCTCGTGTTTGGCTTCGCGCGATTCCAGCGTCGCCTGCTGCGCCAGCGCGATGATTTCGGTGTTGGTGGGTTCGCGGCCGTGATCGGTCTGAAACTGCTTGGCCAGCTCGGCGGTGCGGCCCTTGATCGCCGCGCGACGACTCGACCACCGCGACATCAATTCCGCTGACATTCCTGCGATCTCGCGGACCGGCCGCTTGCCGTGTCCGCGGGACTGTTCGGCGAAGCGCACACCCAGGCCGGCGATCATGTGGGCTTCCAGTCGGGTGTTGTACAACTCCGAGGCTGCCACGGTGACTCGGTGCAGTGGTTGGCCGTCCAGCGCCAGCCAGCGGCGTACGCCGGTGGCGTCGACGTGGGACACCTTGTTGGAGATTGCCACGTGGGTGTGCAGGTCGGGATCACCGGCGCGGGAATCGCGGTGGGTGAACACCGCGGCGATGAGCCCCTCGGTGTCGACCTGGGCGACACCGCCGGCGCCGGTGCGGGTGAACGTGGCGTGATCTTGCAGCCACTCCAAGACGTCCGCGACTGCCGCGTCGTGGGCGGCTTCGATGTGCTCCGCCACGGTCAGCGGGGCAATGGCCCACAGCGCCGACACCGATTTTACCGGCGAAAACGTCAGGTCATAGCCGGCGACCGCGGTGGTACGGGCGCGGGTGTTGCGAGCGATGAACCCCGATAATTCGCGGTCATCGGCGGGCGGGCGGGCGTACTCCTCGGAGAACAGCTCCATGGCCACGCGGGTGCGGATCTGCGCGCGGATCTCCGGAGCGATGGTGGCGTTCCAATGCGCGCCGACTTCGGCGTTGTGATCGCGGAAGGCCACCGCCACACGCCGCGCGAACTCCGGTTCCCCATCGTGTACCAGAAACTCACGCCCCAGACGGCTGGCAGACCGCTGGGCGGCCATGCCGCGGCCGGCCACGAAGGTTTCGATCCGGTCAGCGTTGGGGTGCAGACCCAATCCGTAGAGGGCGCGCATTTGGTCTTCGCTGACATCCGATCCCGGCCCAACGCTCCAAATCTCGTCCCGCACTTGCGTGTTGACTTCGCAGCGCCCAGTGTCCGACAGCCCCGCCAGACCGCGTCCCAGCCAGCGACCCGGCGTCTCGCCCTTGGCCGAGTAGTAGTCGGCCAGCGTCGAGCGGCCTCGCTCGGTGCTGTCGGCGGCAGCGACCTGCCGCACCAGGTACAGGTATCCGTCCCCGGCGGTCAGCTTGTGCAGCGTCATCACCATGACACGCACCCAGACGTCCACATGGGCCGCACGCTACGAATCCCTCGGGCAGCGAAGCCACCACCAAACCGGAGGCTGTTATCAAACCGTTACCAACGGCTTCCTGAGTGCAAGAGGTGTGTGGCCTGTCGGTGGCGCTGCGGGAAGTGACTGTGAGCGGATGAGCTCAGTGGCTCTAGAGGAGGTCGTGACGTTGCGGTCGGGCTCGCCAGCGGCGGAGCGATGCGTGCACGGTCTGCGTTGAAAAAAATTCGCGGAGTGCCAATGTGGCTGTGGTAGTGGCTAAGACAGCTCGGTCGCTTCTAAGCTCCCGGATATGACAGCAAGCACTTCGACCAAAGTGGAAGCGCGACGACGGGCACGTGAGGCGACCCGGCGCGCCAACGAGGCCCGTGCCGCACGGGAGCGAGCCAACATCGAGAACGCGGCGAATTACATGGTCGCCAAGACCAAGCTGGCCGACGTTGACCCGTGGGAGCGCGAACGGCTCACCCAGCTCCGCGACCAGGTGCGGGCCGAGGCCAACAGGCGGCGCGCAATTCATCGCGCTGAGGCCGGCGCGGCGCTCAAACTCATGCAGGGCAATGGTGAGACCCTGACGACGATCGCTGATCTGACTGGCGACGGCATTGGAGAGATACGTGCGATGCTGCGGCACGCACCCAAACCCCGAAAGCTCACGGCGAGTAGCGGTTTGCAAGCACCGTGCTGCGATGGCGCCCAGGCGGGGTCCAGGGATGGCGGTGACGGCACCGCGCCTGCGTGATGTGGCCGTGGCATGACCGGCGCTGGCCGTGGTTGGCGCTAGGGGCACACCTGGCGCAGAGGTGCGCCTGTTTCCTTCGCGCAGCACGATCCATCCTCGCTTGGTTGGGCGGGCGCGCTCAGCAGTGCGTGTTCATGGTGCGCGTAGGGGCGATTGGGGATGTAACGCCTGAACGCTTCCGGACCCCTGCCGGTTCGCCTACACCGCCGCTCCTCCGTCGGTGGTGTTCGTGGTCGTTTGAGACGGCTGATGTCAGAACAGCGATCTAGAGTCGGCGGTAACGAGGAGCGCGGGCAGGCCGATCATTGATCAACGTCTTGCATGCCGTGAGACGGCCGCATCCGCAGTCACGTCGCATGCGGGCAAATGACTTCCGATTGCGAAATCTTGGCAGGTGCAATCACTGCCGAGGTTGTAGGCGCTGCTACCTCACCCGTGTCGGGGGGCTGTGTGTGTTCGCGCCGCTACGTATTGATGATCGAAGGGTGTGGTCGCGACGCGTGCTGGGGCCGCGCGAGGGCCGCAACCCGGGCGTGCGTCAAGATCGCACACGACAGGCCAGCACGGCTGCATGTCCTTTCAGGTTTTAGGGCGACAACATGGAGCGCATGTCGCAGAAGCGTCGCACCGTGGACGCTATGCGGTGCGACGCTTCGACAGTCGGGGGGGTACGGCGGCAACCGTCAGTGGCACTTCACTAGGCGGTATCAAACGGCTCGGGCCGGCCGCAACCGCGGTGCAGGCGGCGCTGCTTGCGATCAGCCGATGCTGCGGTGCATGTGGGCGCCTGCGAAGGATTGGCGTATGGGCGTCGGATACCGCCCCCTGGGCGGGCAGTGGAAGCCGAGTGGCGGCCGGTGTCGCAGCGATGAGCTGAGCAAGTCGAAGAAGCGGTCGGTGGGTGGGGCTGCCGTGGACCGCTCATGAGCAGCACGGCGTGTGGGGTGGACGTGTCGTGTGGTTGTCGAACCACACAGCCAGGTGGAGACGCACGCCGTGCGAGCCGAGCAGATGCGGTGCTGCCCAATCGTTTCGTGCCAGCCGTCACTGTTTGGTGCGGATGCGCAGCGAGTCGCTGTGGCTGATCAAGTCAGTTGGCAGTCGGCCCCGGGTGAGGCTGTCGACGCGCGCGTAGTGCGCAGCATGGTAGATGGAGGCGATGCTGGCGCTGGCGGGGAACGACTCGAGAAGGTCGTCACTGCGGTCACCAGCCAAGTCGTCTGGGTGGATATCGCAGGCTCGACGGCGCTCGGGAATCCCATCATTGGTGAATAGCTCGCGGTAACCGTCCAGCTCGGGATGCTGTTCGATGGTGCGATCACCCTCGTAAGCTCACGGGGCAGTTGTAGCGTTATCCGTCTTGCGTGGCCGCTCTCCCATCGCGCGAGGGGTGTTGCAGCTCGGTGATCTCGACGAGGTAGTAGGGCACGGCGCGATGGCTATGTTGGGGCGCTCGCATGAAGGAGGTTGATGGATAACGAATGTTATCCACGAAGTTTGTCTGCATATTGCATCAGATGAATCACTGTCTTCACTCCCGGTTGCCGTGACTCGTCACGCGATCTTCGGGCGA